>JACQVW010000832.1 GCA_016209535.1 Planctomycetota bacterium
CAACGCCGGGTTACACCCGGCTATGAACCACGCGTTCATTCCCACGATACTGCCCCTACCAAACTGCCCCTGCTGAGCTCTTACCTGTTACCCGAATGGAGCCTGATTTGAACCACGCCGGAAAGACCACCTCGTACTGGTTGGGCCCCGCGTCGGGATCGAAGTTGGCCCGGCGCACGGTGGCCGCGGCGAGGACCGGCGAGGCGAGAACCAGGGCCACGGCGACGCTTGAGATCTTCGTCATGACAAGTTCCTCTGATGGTCGGAGACCTGGGAAACGACGCGGACAAGGTAACCGAGCCTTAGATCCCCTCAAAGGGTTTCGCCCCATGAATTCCCCTGGGAGGAGCCCCACCCCCGATCTACAATCCCCCGTTTTCCATGACGCGCGAGTCCCTTCCAACGACCCAGGCGAGGAAGCTCGTCGAGCTCCTCGGCGCGGTGCTTCCGGCGAACGCCTTCTGGAGGCGGAAGCTCGAGGGGAGGCCGCTCCTACGGTCCGCGGAGGGCTGCCGGCTCGAGGACCTCCTCGCGGCGCTCCCCCTCACAACCAAGGACGAGCTCCAGCGGGACCAGGAGATCCATCCTCCCTTCGGCTCGAACCTCACGTACCCTCTGGGCGCCTACACGAGGATCCACAGGACCTCGGGCACGACGGGTCGCGCGCTCTGGTGGCTCGACACGCCCGCGAGCTGGGAGTGGTTCCTCCGCCAGTGGGACGAGATCTTCCGGGGCGCCGCCGTCGGGCCCTCGGACCGGATCTTCTTCCCCTTCTCCTTCGGGCCCTTCGTTGGGTTCTGGGCCGCCTTCGAGGCCTCCGCGCGCCACGGCTGCCTCTCCGTCCCGGGCGGCGGCATGACGACGACGGCGCGCCTCCGGGTCCTCCTGGAGACGGGGGCCACGGTGGTCGCCGCGACGCCCACCTACGCCCTCCACATGGCCGAGGTCGCCTGCGCCGAGGGCCTCGACCTCCCCGGATCGGCCGTCCGGGTCCTCCTCCTCGCCGGGGAGCCCGGCGGCAGCATCCCCGAGACGCGCGCGCGGATCGAGCAGGCCTGGGGCGCGCGGTGCTTCGACCACTGCGGGATGACCGAGGTGGGCCCCGTGGGCTTCGAGTGCCTCGATGGCCCGGGGGGCATGCACGTGATCGAGCCGGAGTTCATCGCCGAGGTCGTCGACCCCCGGACCGGCGCGCCGGTCCCCTGCACCGGGGGAGCGCCGGCCGAGGGGGAGCTCGTCGTGACGAGCCTGGGCCGGCTGGGGAGCCCCCTCATCCGCTACCGCACGGGGGACCTGGTGCGCCTGAGCCGAGCCCCATGCCCCTGCGGGCGGCCCTATGCGCGGCTCGAGGGCGGGATCCTGGGACGCACCGACGACATGGTGTTCATCCGGGGGAATAATCTTTACCCCTCGGCGGTCGAGGCCATCATCAGGCGGTTCCCGGAGGTCGCCGAGTTCCGCTCGCGCGTCCGCAGGCGAGGCGAGATGACGACGCTCGAGGTCGAGGTCGAGCCGGCGCGCGGCGCGGCGGGACCCCTGGAGGGGCCGGGCGGCCTGCGGGAACGTATCGAGCGCGAGCTCGAGAGGACGCTCCTCTTCCGCCCCGAGGTGCGGCTCGTGCCGGGGGGAAGCCTCCCGCGCTTCGAGCTCAAGGCGAAGAGGTTCTTCAACGAGACGACCCGGTGAAGGAACAGGAGGAGATGCAACGACCCATGGTGACCAACCCATCTCGGAAGGCGGCGGCGGCCTGCGGTCTCTGGCTGCTCGCCCCCTGCGCCGAGGTACCCGCGGGCAACTGGCCGAGCTGGCGGGGGCCGGAACAGAGCGGCGTTTCGCGGGAGACGGGCCTGCCGGACCGGTTCTCCCTCGACGGCGAGAACGTGGTCTGGAGGCAGCCCCACGGCGGGCGGTCGACGCCGGTCGTCATGAATGGCCGCGTCTACGTCCTGAACCGCTCGGGCTCCGGCGCCACCGAGCAGGAGCGGGTGATGTGCTTCGACGCGGAGGGCGGGAACGTCCACTGGCAGCACGCCTTCAACGTCTACCTGACCGACATCCCCTCCAACCGCGTGGGGTGGGCGAGCCCGGCGGGCGACCCCGAGACGGGCAACATCTACGTCCACGGCGTGCAGGGCATGTTGCTCTGCCTGGACCGCGACGGGAAGGTCGTCTGGCGGCGCTCGCTCCACGAGGAGTACGGCAAGATCTCGGGGTACGGAGGCCGGACCACGACGCCCGTGGTCGACGGGGACCTGGTGATCGTGAGCTTCCTCAACTCGAGCTGGGGCGCCCAGGGAAGGGGGGGGCACCGGTGGGCGGCCTTCGACAAGCGGACCGGCGCCGTGGTCTGGTGGTCGGAGCCGGGGAAGCAGCCCAGGGACACGACGTACGCGGTCCCCGCCGTGGCCGTCGTGAACGGGGTCCGCGTGCTCATCGACGGCGGAGGCGACGGAGCCATCCACGCCATGAAGGTCTCGACCGGCGAGAAGGTCTGGGACTTCCAGCTTTCGGAAGGAGGCCTCAACGCCTCCGTCGTCGTCTCGAAGGACCGGGTCTACGCCTGCCACGGCGACGAGAACGCGGACGCGCCGACCATCGGCCGCGTCGTGTGCATCGACGCGACGGGGAAGGGCGATGTCACCAAGACCCACGAGAAGTGGCGCCTCGACGGCATCACGGCGGGCTACTCGTCGCCGGCGCTCCACGACGGCAAGCTGTACGTCATCGACAACGCGGCGAACGTCCACGCCATCGAAGCCGAGACGGGCGGGCTCCTCTGGAAGCACTCCGTGGGGACCGTCATGAAGTCCTCGCCGGTCGTCGCCGACGGAAAGATCTACGTGGCCGAGGTGAACTCGCGGTTCGTGGTCCTGAAGCCATCGGAGAGCTCCTGTGCGACCCTCTGCGAGGTCGTCTTCCCGAGCACCGACGGCACCGTGATCGAGGTGAACGGGTCCGCGGCCGTCGCGAACGGCAGGGTCTACTTCGCGACGCGCGACGAGACCTACTGCATCGGGCTCAAGGGCCGGTCCGGGTCCAGGGGAGCCATGCCGGCGGCGCCCGCTGAAGATCCCCCGGGTACGGCCGAGGCGCCGGCGCACCTCCAGGTGACGCCCGCGGACGTGGTCCTCGCGCCGGGCTCGAGCGCCGTCTTCACGGCGAGGCTCTTCGATTCGAGGGGGCGGTTCCTGCGGGCGGCGCAGGCCGCCTGGAGCCCCAAGGGGCTCAAGGGTCTGGTGAGCGAGGCGGGGAAGCTCGTCATCGCCCCCGACGCGGGGTTCGGCGCAGGCACCCTCGAGGCCCGCGCCGAGGGCCTCGCGGGCGAGGCCCGGGTGCGCGTCGTGCCCGCGATCCCCTTCGCCGTGGACTTCGAGGCGCTCGAGGTGGGCAAGCCCCCTCCGGGCTGGAACGGTGCGGGCGCGAAGTTCGCCGTGGCCTCGCTCGACGGCCAGAAGGTCCTCAAGAAGCTCGCCGAGGACATGCGGTTCACCGAGGCCGAGACCTTCTTCGGGCTCCCGACCTGGCGGGACTACACGGTCCAGGCGGACGTCCACGGGGTCGAGAAGAAGCGCCAGCTCCCCGACATGACCCTCGTCAACTGCGGGTACCAGCTCACCCTCTTCGGCAACCAGCAGCGGCTGCAGCTCGTCTCGTGGAAGAGCACGCCGCCGCGGCTCCAGGTCGCGCGCCCCTTCGCCTGGAAGCCCGGCGTCTGGTACCGCATGAAGCTCCGGCACGGGATCGAGGGGACGAAGGGCCTCGTGCGGGGCAAGGTGTGGCCTCGAGACGAGGCCGAGCCCGAGGCGTGGTCCATCGAGGTGGCGGACTCCGTCCCGACCCCATCGGGGAGCCCGGCCATCCAGGCCTACTCGGCCGGGACCACCGCGAGGGGTCCCGGCGCCGAGGCCTACTTCGACAACGTCCAGGTGATGAAGAACGAGCCGTGAGAGAAGGAACCAAGATGCCCATCGAGAGAACCGCCGTCCTGTCCTGCATCGCCCTCGCCGCCTCGGCCGCCTGCCTGGCGCTCCTCGGGTGCGGGGAGCCCGTGCCGGCGACGGCCCACGGCCCGGCCGCCGTCCCGGGCGCCGCCGAGCCGGTCGCGCCCGCTACGGCAGAGGCCCCGCCCGCCATCCCCCTCGTGGCGGAGGCCGCACCGGCGTCCGTCGCCGCCCGCGAGGCCGCTTCGCCTGCCGCTCCGGCTCCACCGGCTCCACCCGCACCGCCGGCGGCTGCCGCTGCCGCGGCACCCGACGAGGACAGACCCGCAGCGCCCCCGCGGCCTGCGCAGGACGCCGCGGACGTCTACCCCGTCAAGCCCGGCGAGTGGCCCATGTGGGGGGGGAGCCCCTCGAGGAACATGGCGAACGACCGCGAGAAGGGGATCCCGCACACCTGGGACCTGAAGTCGAAGAAGAACATCAAGTGGGTCGCTGCCCTCGGCTCCCAGTCCTACGGGAACCCCGTGATCGCCGGGGGACGGATCCTCGTGGGCACGAACAACCAGCTCGAGCGGAACCCGAAGATCCAGGGAGACAAGGGCGTGGTCATGTGCTTCCGGGAGGCGGACGGCACGTTCCTGTGGCAGGCGGTCCACGACAAGCTCGAGTCGGGTCGCGTGAACGACTGGCCCGAGCAGGGGATCTGCTCCGCGGCCTGCGTCGAGGGGGACCGGTTCTACTACGTCTCGAACCGCGCCGAGCTCGTCTGCGCCGACCTCGAGGGCTTCCAGGACGGCGAGAACGACGGCCCCTTCAAGAGCGAGAAGTACCACGACCCCATCGACGGCGACTTCATCTGGGTCCTCGACATGATGGAGGACCTCGCGGTCTTCCCGCACAACCTGGCGACGTGCTCGCCCCTCCTCGTGAACGACCTCGTGTACGTCATCACCTCGAACGGCGTCGAGAAGGACCACATCACGATCCCCTCGCCGCGGGCCCCGAGCTTCATCGCCGTGAACAAGCGCACCGGCGAGCTCGTCTGGGAGAGCAGCGCGCCGGGGGAGAAGATCATCCACGGGCAGTGGTCGGCGCCGAGCTACATCCTGGCCGGGGGGCGGCCCCAGGTCATCTTCCCAGGCGGCGACGGCTGGGTCCGGGCCTTCGAGCCGCTCAAGGGGGGCCTGATCTGGGAGTTCGACTGCAACCCGAAGGACGCCGTCTACGACCTGGGCGGCAGGGGAACGCGGAACGAGATCATCGCCACGTCGGTCTGCGACGGCGGCCGCGTGTACGTCGCGGTGGGGCAGGACCCGGAGCACGGCGAGGGGATCGGCCACTTCTACTCCATCGACGCCTCGAAGCAGGGGGACGTGACGGCGGCCGCGCGGGTGTGGCACTACGGAGACAAGGAGTTCCGCCGCACCATCTCCACCTGTGCCGTCAAGGACGGGCTGGTCTACGCCGCCGACCTGAGCGGTTTCCTGCACTGCCTCGACCTCGAGACGGGCCGGCCCTACTGGGTCCACGACACGCTCGCGGCGGTGTGGGGGTCTCCCGCCTGGATCGACGGCAAGGTGTTCCTGGGCGACGAGGACGGCGACGTGGTGGTGGTCAAGGCCGGGAAGAAACTCGAGGTCCTGGCCGAGATCAACATGGACAACTCCGTCTACTCGACGCCGGTGGCGGCGAAGGGAGTCCTCTACATCATGAACCGGACGAGCCTCTTCGCGATCGCCGAGACCGGGGGCGGCCCGGACGGCAGCCCCAAAGGCGCCGGGGCGCCGGGAGAGGCGGGGAAAGGCGAGGGGAAGCGAGGGGACGGATCACCGTGAAGCCCAGCGAGACAGCTTCGCCCGCCCGGGTCCGCGCGGCCCGGGAGCGCCTCGATGCCTGGACGCGGGAGGTCGTCGAGTGGCACTTCGACCCCGAGACGGGCTCTCCCTTCTGGCTCGAGCGCGCGAGGAGCCTGGGCCTCGACCCGATCGCCGAGGTGAAGGGGTTCGCCGACCTGGCCCGCCTCGGCCCGTTCCAGGAGGATTGGCTCCGCGGCGGTCCCGTCGAGCGCTGGATCCCCCGGGGCGCCGTGGGCCGCGCCGTCCGCGTCTTCGAGGTCGACTCGGCCGGGCCCGGCGCGCCGGCGCGGCCCCTCGTGAGGATCGACATCGACGACCTGCGGATCGACTACTCCATCTTCAGCGAGACCCTTCCCGACGAGTCTTTCCCGCGGGGCTCCGACTGGGTCGCGATCGCGCCCACGGGCCCGCGGCGGCTCCGGCATGCGCTGGAGCACCTGGCGCACGTGCGCGGCGGCATCTGCTTCGGCCTGGACCTGGACCCGCGGTGGGTGTCGCGGTGCCTCGGGCGGGGCTGGGCCCAGGCCGCGGAGGCCTACCAGGAGCACGTGATCGACCAGGCGCTCACGATCATCCGGGCTCACCCGGGCATCCGCTGCCTGTACGCATCGCCGAGGCTCATCGAGGCCCTTTGCGACAAGGTCTCCCTGAGGCACGTGGGCATCACGGGCGTCGTCTGCGGAGGCGCGCTCGTCGCGGCGGACTTCCACCGGCGCCTGCGCGAGGAGATGCTGCAGGGGGCGGCCTTCGTCCCCACCTACGGGGGCGACCTCATGGGCATCGCGTGCCCCGAGCCCTTCTCCCCCGAGGAGGGCCACGCGATCACGTACCACGCGCCCCAGCCGCGGGCCGTGCTGGAGGTCGTGGATCCGGACCGCCCGGATCGTGCCGTCGCCTGCGGCGAGCGTGGCCTGGTGAAGCTCACGACGCTGACGAAGGAGCTCCTGAACCCGGGCCTCCTGACGCGGGAGGAGGCGACGCGGACTCCGCCCATCGAGCTGTACCCCTGGGACGGCGTGGGGGACGTGCGGCCATCCGCGCGACTGGGGCCGGCCGCCGCGGGAGGTTGAGGGACCCATGGCGACTCCGGCCGCAAGCCTCGAGCCCTTCGACCATGACCCGCGCACCCGCGTGGTCTTCGGCCCCGGCACCATCGAGCGCCTGGGCGATCTCGTGCGCGAGCTCGGCGCGCCGCGCGTCCTCCTCGTCACGGACCCGGGGATCGTCCGGGCCGGCCACGCCGGGCACGGGCGGCGGTCCCTCGAGGCCGCGGGGCTCGAGGTCGCCGTCTTCGACGGCGTGGAGGAGAACCCGACGACGGCTCATGTGGAGCGCGGCGTCGCCTTCGCCCGGGAGGCCCGCATCGACTCCATCGTGGGCCTCGGCGGCGGCAGCGCCATGGACTGCGCCAAGGGCATCAACTTCATCCTGACCTCGGGCGGCGAGATGAAGGACTACTGGGGCGTGGGCAAGGCGAAGGGGCCCATGCTCCCCATGGTCGCCGTGCCCACCACGGCCGGGACGGGGAGCGAGAGCCAGAGCTTCGCCCTCATCTCCGATGCCGCGACGCGCCAGAAGATGGCCTGCGGCGACAAGCGTGCCGCCTGCAGGGTGGCGGTCCTGGACCCGGAGCTCACCGTGACCCAGCCGCGCGCCGTCGCCGCGGCGACGGGGATCGACGCCTTGAGCCATGCCGTCGAGACCCTCGTCACGCGCCGGCGGAACCCGGTCTCGCGGATGCTGTCGCTCGAGGCCTGGCGCCTCCTCGAGCCCAGCCTCGAGCGCGTCCTGGGCGCGCCCGGGGACCTGGAAGCGCGCGGCCGCATGCTCCTCGGCGCGTCCCTGGCGGGCGCGGCGATCGAGAGCTCCATGCTCGGGGCGGCGCACGCCGCCGCGAACCCGCTCACGGCCCGCTTCGGGGTCGTGCACGGGCACGCGATCGGCCTTCTGCTCCCCCACGTGGTACGGTTCAACGCCCCCGCGGCCGGCGACGAGTACCGGGCTCTCGCCGTCTCGAGCGAGGCCTTGGCGCGCCGGCTGGAGGATCTCCACGCCGCCACGGGGCTGCCCCGGCGGCTCGGGGACTTCGGCGTCGAGGAAGGCGACCTGCAGGACCTGGCCCGCGACGCCGCGAGGCAGTGGACCGCGCAGTTCAACCCGCGCCCGGTCGCGGAGCAAGACTTCCTGGAGATCTACCGATGCGCCCTCTGATCGTCGTCATCTCGCTCTCGCTCTCGCCCTGGCTCCCGGAGGCCGAGCCGCGTGCCGCGCCCGGCCCCGAGACCGGCGCCCCGCTCGGGCCTTGGCCCTCGTTCCGGGGCGGGCCGGACCTGCGCGGCTGGCGCGAGGGCCCCATGGCGGACGCGCCGAGGCTCCTCTGGAGCTTCGACGCGAAGGGCGAGGTGTCCTCCACGGCCGCCATCGCCCAGGGGCGCGTCTACGTTGGCACGGCCGAGGCCGGCCTCCTCTGCCTGGACCTGAACGCCGCCGGCAAGGCCGGGAAGGAGCTCTGGCGGGCGGCGGCGGACTCGAGGGTGCAGTCGTCGCCCGGCGTGCGCGACGGCCGCGTCTACTTCGGGGACGACTCGGGCGTCTTCCGCGCCCTCGACGCCGAGACGGGCAGCGTGGTCTGGAAGCTCGAGACGAGGACCCTGACCGACGGCGGCGGCGAGATCGTCTCCTCGGCCGCCTTCCACGAGGACCGGGTGCTCTTCGGCTCCTACGACGCGCACCTCTACTGCGTGTCGGCGAAGGACGGGAAAGTCCTCTGGAGGCACAGGACGGAGGGCCCCGTGCACGCCACGCCGGCCCTGGTCGAGGGCCGCACCTTCGTCGCCGGCTGCGACGAGCAGCTCCGCGCCGTGAGCGCCTCGGACGGCAAGGAGCTCGCGGTCCTGGCCATGGGGGCCTACAGCGCGGCGTCGCCCGCCGTCTCGGGCGAGCGGCTCGTCGTGGGCACCTTCGGCGCCCAGGTCCTCTGCGTCGACTGGAAGGCGTCGAAGGTCGCCTGGACCTACAAGCACCCCGAGAAGGAGTTCCCCTTCTACTCGTCGCCCGCCGTGGGGCCGCTTCAGGAGAAGCAGGTCGTGGTCGTCGGCGGGCGCGACAAGCTGGTCCACGCCATCGCCCTCGAAGACGGGAAGCCCCTGTGGACCTTCCCGACCCGCGCCCGCGTCGACGCCTCGCCCGTGATCGTGGGGAACCGGGTCATCGCGGCGAGCCTCGACGGGAACGTCTACCTCCTCGACCTCGAGACGGGGAAGGAGGTCTGGAAGTTCGTGGCGGGCTCCGCCGTCGCCGCGTCGCCCGCCGTGGGCGAGGGGAGGCTCGTCATCTCGAGCGAGGATGGGGTCGTCCACTGCTTCGACGTGACCCCGAAGGCGCCGTGAGGTCCTGCGGCGCTGAGGCGATGAGGCCATGAGGATCGCCTTCGTGGCGGCGGGGGCCGCCGGCATGTACTGCGGGAGCTGCCTCCGCGACAACGCGCTCGTCTGGGGGCTCAAGTCGCTGGGCGAGGACGCGACCCTCGTGCCCGTCTACACGCCCCTCCGGCTCGACGAGGAGCCCCAGGGCGAGGGGCGGGTCTTCTTCGGCGCGCTCGACGTCTACTTGCAGCAGAGGCTCCCCTTCCTGCGCGGTGGCGGCCTCCTCGCCCGGCTCCTGGCCTCACGGCGCCTCCTCGCGTGGCTCTCGCGGCGGTCCTTCTCGACGGACCCGGCGCGGCTCGGCCGCCTCTCGGTCTCCATGCTGCGCGGCGAGGAGGGGAACCAGCGGAGGAGCCTCGAGGAGCTCGTGGAGTGGCTCGCCCGCGACGCGCGGCCGGACGTCGTCCACCTGTCCAACTCGCTCCTCTCGGGCCTCGCCCGGGAGGTCCGCCGGGCGACGGGCGCCCCCGTCGTCGTGGGGCTCCAGGGCGAGGACCTCTTCCTCGACGGTCTCGCCGCGCCGCACCGCTCCGAGGCGCTGGGCCTCATCCGCGAGCGGGGGGCCGACGTGGCGCGCTACGCGGCCACGAGCGCGTGGGCCGCGGACCGCATGGCCGAGCTCGCCGGCCTCGAGCGCGAACGGATCGACGTGGTCTTGCCCGGGATTCGGCTCGACGACTACGTCGAGCCGCCGGCCGAGAGGCCGCCCGCGAGGCCCCCGACCATCGGGTACCTCGCGCGCATCGCCCCCGAGAAGGGGCTCCACGTGCTCGCCCACGCCTTCGTCGCCCTGTGTGCGTCGGGCCAGCACCCCGGGCTGCGCTTGAAGGTGGCGGGTTACCTCGGCGGCGCCCGGAGCTACCGCTACGCCGGGGCCGTGCGCCGGTTCCTGGCGAGCCGCGGAATCCGCCGCGAGGTCGAGATCCTCGGCACCGTGGACCGCGCGGAGAAGCTCGCCTTCCTGCGCGAGATCGACGTCCTGGCCGTGCCCGCCGAGCACCCCGAGCCGAAGGGCCTCTTCGTGCTCGAGGCGCTTGCGAGCGGCGTGCCCGTGGTGGAGCCGCGGAACGGCGCCTTCCCGGAGCTCATCGAGGCCACGGGCGGCGGCCTGCTCCACGAGCCGGGCGACCCCGACGACCTCGCCGCGCGCCTCTCGGAGCTCCTCGGCGACGAGGCCCTGCGCCGCGAGCTGGGCCGCCGCGGCCGCGAGGCCGTCTTCGCCCGCTTCACGGCCCGCCGCATGGCCGAGGAGACGCGCGAGGTGTACCGGCGGGCGGGGGCGGGGGGGTGAATGGACGCAACTCAATCGCACGAGGCGTAGAGGGGCGAGGGGGCCGGACCTCCCAGGAAGAGGTGCCGCAGGAAGCAGATCGCGTCGCTGATGTCGAGGCTCCCGTCATCGTTGCAGTCGCAGGCGAGGGGGCAGGCAGGAGACGTGGCGCCGCTGAAGAGGTGGGAAAGGAGGGAGACCGGGTCGGAGATGTCATACCGTTCATCGCCGTTGCACAGGCCCCGCTGCCGACAGTTGCCGCTTTGGTCGACGGGTCGCCGAGCCTCCCCACCATCGCCACCGTCACGCCCCGCCGGTCCTGACCGCAGGTGGCGCTTCCCGGCGCATCGGTGTTGACCGCCAAGAACTCCGGGGCCTCGCCGGCCCAAACGCTGTCCGCTTCGACGCCGATCGCCCGCACCACGCCCGGGTCCTGGGCGACCCCGAAGCTGATGGCATCGACTCGGAGATCGCTCGTGAGAAGCACCTCCACAGTGGCTCGGTGGCACTGGGAGAGCTCGCCCGCTCCCGCGAGATCCAGAGCCCTTTCGCAGGCGTCGCCCCGCGCATCCCCGTCGGAGTCCTCCTGGCTCGGATCCCGGACCGACGGGCAGTCGTCGCAGTCGTCGCCGTGGCCATCCTTGTCCCTATCGGCCTGGTCGGAGTTCGGAGTCGCAGCGCAGTTGTCCCCCGCGTTCGGCACGGCGTCGCCGTCGCTGTCAGGATCACAAGCATCGCCGATGCCGTCGCCATCCATGTCCTCCTGGCCCGGGTTCACCTCCGAGGGGCAGTTGTCGTCGGCGTCGAAGACGCCGTCGCCATCGTCGTCGAGGTCGCAAGGGTCTCCCAGGCCATCCTTGTCCTTGTCGGACTGGAGCACGTTCGGCACATCCGGGCAATTGTCGCAGGCGTCCCCGCGAGCATCGCCGTCCAGATCCGACTGGTCCAGGTTATCGGCCTGCCGGCAGTTATCGCAGACATCGCCGAGGCCGTCGCCGTCGGCATCGGCTTGATCGAGGTTCGCGGTCACAAGGCAGTTGTCGCAGGCGTCCCCGACCCCATCGTCATCGGCGTCGGCCTGAGCTGGGTTGGCGGTTTCCGGGCAATCGTCGCAAGAGTCGCCGATGCCATCCCCATCCGCGTCGGCCTGCTGCGGGTTGGCCGTAGAAGGACAGTTGTCCTGGGCGTCGGGCAATCCGTCGCCGTCATCGTCGTCGCATACGTCACCGCGACCATCGACGTCCCGGTCGGCTTGATCCGGATTGGCGACGAGGACGCAGTTGTCACCGGCGTTTGGCACGCCGTCGCCATCGGCGTCCGCGTCGCAGACGTCCCCGTGGCCGTCCCCGTCGGTGTCCGTCCGATCGGGGCTCGCGGTCTCGGGGCAGTTGTCGCAAGCATCGCCGATGCGGTCCCCGTCCGCGTCCCCCTGCTCTGGATCGGGGGCTTCGGGGCAAAGGTCGCACGCGTCTCCGCGGCCATCGGCGTCGGCATCGGTTTGGTCGCCGTTCGTGGCGTAAGGACAATTGTCTGCGGACGGCGGGATCCCATCCCGGTCCCAGTCGGCCTCGCCGGGATCGCTGAACAGCGCGGCGGCAGCGAACACGCCGTGGTCGCAGGGGATACCGTCTCCGGCGTCTCCCGTGGCCAGGGTGAGGAACCTGGCCGATGCCGGCACCGACACCTGGACCGGCTCCCCGCGGTTGTCCCGGAACTCGCCTGCGAAGAAATCAAGGACTTGCGAGCCGCTGCTGGCGATGACGAAGCTCCGGAGGTGTCCGAACGGGCAGCGGTCGATGCCCAGGAATCCGAGGAAGTGCAAGTCCTGCCCTTCGAGCCCGTGCCGCTTGCGGATCTGGTCAAGGTCGAACGTGATTCCAGCCGACGCGTGGATGCCGATCCCCGTCTCGAAGACTTCCCCGTTCACGAAGACGTCCGTGTACCCTTGGTCGACGTCGTGTGTCCTGTCCTTCAGTATGTAGTTCCAGGTCCCACTGTGCTCTTGGCCTGTGAAATCGAAGGTGACTCCCGAGGACGAGATCCGGAACTGAAACGTGTCTCTTACGATGATGAAGACGGCGTCGATGAAGGGAGAATCGGCATCGGCGACAAGCTGGAGCTGCTCCCCCGTGTTCATGACGTCACCGGATCGATGGGAGGTCATGAACGTCCCCGTGTCGGGGTCGATCCCTACGATGTCCGGCGGCGCGTTCCCGCTCCCGTCCCCGCCCCCGACGATGTCGCTCAGGGAGATAGGAACACCGGCGGCCGGCAGGGGCAGGAGCTCCAGGAGCAGCGCAGCCGACAGAAGTAGACCCGCCGAGCGAGACGACGCCGAGCTGGCTTTACGCGCACTGTGAGTACTGTCGAACATGGCATTCTGCCCTCTGGCCTCGAAGGACCCCGCGAACGATCTCACCGAAAGAGGGGACACAGGGATGACAAGAATCGTAAGGACGGGACTTCGCTGGATTCAAGCCGATTCCGGGCGACAGCACGACCCCTAGAGGCGGGGGCGAGCTTCCAGGATCTCGTGCGAGGCCCACTGCCGGAGGCTGGCGACGCGCTCAACCCCGCGCGAGCTCTTCCTTCAGGTGGTCGGGCAACGCATCGAACGCCGCCTGATAGGTCGCCTCGAGCGGGAGGCTCACGAAGAGCCCGGGAGCGAGGAAGAGGGGGACGTCCGGCAGCCGGTCCCCGACTCGAAGGGGCTCGATGTAGCTCGAGACGCGGCCGTGCGACAGGTAGCTCACGACCTGGAGCGGCCGGTCCGGCGGGAGATCCACCGGGTCCTGACCGAGCTCCATCCAGACGAGGTTGTGGATGCCCTGCGGGTCGAAGGACCCGGGACGGTGGAGGTCGATGAGGACGACGTGCACGCCCTTCGAGAGGGTCACCACCGTCTTCTCGACGAGGGAGCCCAGGTCGGCGGCGTCGCTCTTGTTCCCTGCCGACACGATCTCGATCATGGCGACGAGCCGGTGGCCGCTCGCGTGCCGGACCGCGATCACCCGCGGCCGCGGCGGGTAGCGGGGGGCCTCGGCCACGGCCGTGATGGTCGCCGTGGGCTCCAGGGCCTCCCCAGCCGCCCCGGCAAGCCGCGCTGAAGTCTCGGCACCGCCCGGCGGGCCGCTCCGCTCCAGGGTGAGGACGTCCGGCACGGCCCCGCCGATGACTTGCTCGCCCATCGCGTAGTACCCGGGCGGCAGGAGCCCCTTGTTGAGGACCCGCTTGAGCTCCACGAGCCAGGTGACGTGGAGGTCGTGGAGGGCCCCCGCGTAGGTTCTCGTCCAGTCATGGATGGGCATGGGTCACCTCGTGGACGATTATACTCATGCGGGGCCGGGACTTGACGACCACGCGCGCTGGGCGCCCAGGAGGGTCCTCGGATTGCCCCGATGGAGGTTCTGGCTCGGTCCCGTTGTCCGATCGGACCATGAGGCGTAAGATGGCGGCATGAATTGCCCGTTCCCCGGGATGGACCCCTGGCTCGAGCACCCGGCGCTGTGGCCGGACGTGCACGACAGGCTCCTGGCGGCGATCTCGGACGAGATCACGCCCCTCGTCGCGCCGAGGTACTACGTCGCCCTCGGCCGCCGCACGTACCTCCTTCAGCCGGACGACCTGGTCTTCGTCGGCCGCCCGGACCTCGCCGTGGCGTCGCAGTCACCCGCGCCGCCGGAACGGCCCACCGGCCGCGAGGCAGCGGGTGCGGTGGATGTCGAGGTCCTCGTCAGCGACGAGGTGAGCGAGAGCTACCTCGAGGTCCGCGACGTGGAGACCGGCGCGCTGGTGACCGCCCTCGAGCTGCTCTCCGCCGCCAACAAGCTCCACCGGGAGCACTGCGAGGACTACGAGCGGAAGCGCCAGCGCATCCTCGATTCGAGGACCAGTCTGATCGAGGTGGACCTCCTGCGGGCCGGGCAGCCGATGCCCCTTGCCGGCGGCCGCCCCCGGAGCGACTACCGCGTCCTCGTGAGCCGCGGCTGGACCCGCCCGCGCGCGAAGCTCTACGCGTTCGGGCTGCGTGAGCCGATCCCGGCGCTTCCCGTGCCGCTCCAGCGCGGAGAGGAGGAGCCGGAGCTGCGGCTCAACGCCGTCCTCCACGGGCTCTACGGCCGCGCCCGCTTCGACCTCCGCATCCGGTACGATCGGCCGCCGGAGCCTCCCCTCCGGGAGGAGGACGCGGCGTGGGCCCGCGGGCTCGTAGATGCTGCCCGCTGATCGGGGCATGGTCCCCGTGGGACCGGAGCGTCGTGAGCCGTTGACACCGAGGCGGCGTGAGGCGATCCTGCGGGGGGCGCCAAGGAGGGCCCTGCGGATGCGACATTCGCTCTCGGTTTTGGGCCTCGGCATTCTTGCGACGTGGAGCGGGCGCGCCCTCCCGCAGGAGGAAAGGAAGCCATCCAAGGCCCTCGACTTCAGCGCGGAGGCCCTCTCGAGGCCCTGCGGCCCGACGTCGAGGAGGCCCTCGGCGAGAAGCTCGGGGAGCCGGTCGTCTTCGTCCCGGCCACGCGGAAGGACGTGGCGAACGTGATCGCCGCCGAGAACGCCGAGATCCTCGCCGAGGTCGAGGGCGGGCCGCGGGGCGAGGCGCTCGAGGAGGCCTGCGAGGCGCAGGCCAGGGCCTTCGCCAAGATCCTCTTCGCGAAGATCGACGTCGCGAAGGGGGTCGTCCTCGTCGTCCCGGAGAACTTCGAGGCCCAGGCCGCGGCGCTGGGAGATGCCGGCGGCAGGCTCCTCTCTCCGGAGTTCCTCGACCTGCTGCTGGTTCACGAGAGCATCCACGCCTTCCAGGAGCGGAGGTTCGGGCTCAGGAAGGTCTTCGGGAGGCCTCGGAGCCAGGACGAGCTCACTGCGCGCATGAGCGTGGTCGAGGGGCACGCCCAGCTCGTCGAGCGCAAGGTCGCGGAGAAACGCGGGCTCAAGGACGCATTCCTGCTCCACGAGGAGGTCGTGACCGGGGTGCCGCCCTCGGTGAAGGACCCGGCCGAGCGGCTGATCCTGGAGACGCTCCAGCAATTCCTGGCGTTCCCGTACACCGAGGGGCACAAGTTCCTTGCGACCCTGGAGCGGAAGCTCGGCTACGCGAAGGCGCTCGAGCGGGCCTTCAAGACCCCGCCGGCGACCCTGCGGGCCGTCTCGCATCCCGACGAGTACCTGAGTCCTCCCAAGGTGGTCCTCGACTTGCGGAAGCTCGCCGAGAAGGGCGCCGGGCTCCTCGACGAGGACAAGTACAAGACCCAGGTCATCGCCCTCCCCGCGAACGCCCTGCGGCAGGGGTGCTTGCTGGCCGGCAAGGAGGCCGTGGAGAAGGCGTTCCGGCCTTACCGAGCATCCGCCGTGGTCGTAGGGAGCGCGCTGGAGGGGATGCCTGGATCACAGTTTGGGTTCACGCTGATCGAGCTCACGGACGAGGCCGGCGCGAAGGGATTCCTGGAGCTCGAGGAGCTCGTGGCGCGCAAGAAGGACGAGCAGTTCAAGGCGCCGGGAGGCCTCGCACAGATCGTCTCGGCGGAGTACGAGAGGCTCGAGGGCCCGGACGCCCCATGCCTGTACGTCGAGAAGACGCTCAAGCTCGCCGGCCAGGAGAAGCAGAATCGCGTGCGCTCCCTGCTCATCGGCCACCGGCGCTTCGTGATCGAGGTGATGGGCGTCTACACGACCGAGACGAGGGACGAGCTCCTGACCCTCGGACGCAGGCTCAAGAAGCTCATCGACGAGGATCCGCTGGCCAGGGCCGCCGAGGCCCCGGCCAAGGGCAAGGCCGGGGACAAGCGGAAGACCAAGACAAAAGCCAAGGCGAAGGAGCAGGAAATGGAGGAGGAGAAAGAGAAAGAGAAGGAGAAGGCCAAGGCGAAGGGCAAGACCACGAGCAAGCCCAAGCCCAAGGAGAAGGCCCCGGAGAAGTAGCCGGCCGCCGCTCCGCGCGTTCGGTTAGAATCCGGCCATGAGCCTCCCGGCCCCTCGCGCTCCCGAGCCCGCCTTCCGCCTCGGCGAGATGCTGAGCTCGATCCGCCGCATCGTCGGCTTCGGCGTGCGCCGGCCCGGGTATCCGCAAGGGCTCGAAGTGGAGCGGTTCCTCGAGCGGCGCTTCGTGGGTCTCGGGCTGCGCGACGTCCGGCGCGAGCCGGTGCTCGTGAACCGCTGGGAGCCGTCGGAGACCTCGCTCGCTCTCGGTACCTCGCGGGCGGAGGTCCCCTGCTTCCCGGTGCCGTACACCGCGTGGACGGGACCGGCGGGGATCGAGGCGCCCCTCGCGTACGTGGGCGAGGGCACGGCGGCGGACTTCGAGGGCGCAGCGGTGGCGGGCAGGATCGCCGTGGCCGAGGCGCGCTTCGCGGAGCTCTCGGCGGCGGTCCTCAAGCGCGGCGCCCACTTCATCCGCGACCCGGGAGGCACGATCCCCGACGGGACGCTCCACGCCGCGAGCTGGCTCATCCGGAACCTCGCGGCCTACTTCGAGGCCCAGAAGCGCGGCGCCGCGGCCTTCGCCGGCATCCTCGCCGACTCGCCCGTCGACGGGTGCGACCACTTCGTGCCCTACGACGGCCACCGGAAGGCCCTGCCCGCCGTTTGGGTCGGGAGGGAGCACGGGGCGGCGCTCCGCGACCTCGCGAGACGCGGCGAGGCGGCGCGGCTCGTGAGCCTCGGCTGCTGCGAGACCGCGGACTCCCACAACGTCGTCAGCGTCGTGCCCGGGACGGGCGAGGAGTCCGTGGTCGTCACCTCCCACCACGATGCCCCCTTCGCGTCGGCCGTGGAGGACGCCTCGGGCCTCGCCGTCCTCCTGGCGCTGGCGGGACACTTCGGGTCGCGCCCGGGCTCGCTGCGGAGGAGCCTCGTCTTCGTGGCCTCCTCGGGGCACTTCCACGGCGGGATCGGCAGCAGGGCCTTCGTCGAGAAGCACGGGAAGGGGCTCCTCGAGAAGACGGTCCTGGCCCTCGGCGTCGAGCACGTCGCCCGGGAAGCCGAGGGCGACGGACGCGGAGGCTACCGCCTCACGGGCCGGCCGGAGGTGCGCGCGGTCTTCGCCGACGGGAGCCCGCGCATGGTCCGCGTCCTCGAGGAGGAGGTGGATCGCGCCGGGCTCGACCGCACGATCTGCGCCGGCGCGTACGTCTTCGGCCCCGAGCCGCCGTGCGACAGCGCGCCGTTCTTCACCGCAGGGATCCCCTCGGCCTGCCACATCTCGGGCCCGCTCTACCTCTTCGACCCGCACGACACGGTGGACAAGGTGCGGGTCGAGGACCTCGTCCCGGTCGCGAGGTTCTTCGAGGGCGTGATCCGGAGCCTCGACGAGGTCTCGGCCGCGGAGCTGGCCGAGGGCATGGCGCGCCGCCGCGGCGAGCCCCCGCCGCCCCCGCCGCCGTGGTTCCTGCCGCCGGAGGCGTACCTGGGGCGCCTGCCGGGATCGATGGAAGGCTCCCAGGGCCTCAGCGAGATGTAAAGCTCCTAGGGTCTCAGCGCCGGCCCGACGCAGCCCTGCGGCACGAGGGCGCAGCCGAGGTCGACGTCGCCTCGGCTCCGGGGCGGGCCGCAGCCGGGGAAGGGCGGCGGCGGCGGCGCGCCCCCGAGGAAGTTGAAGCTCAGGAGGTAGACGGCGTCCGTGACCACGCCGGCGACCTGGCCATCGCCATCGGCGTCGCAGGCGGCGAGGCAGGGTGGAGCGGGACTGCCCAGGAAGCTGTAGGCGAGGAGGGTCACCGCGTCGCTCACTTGCCCCGTCACCTCCCCGTCCCCGTTGCAGTCGCCGCGGACGAACCGCGGTCCCCCGATCGACAGCGTCTCGTCGGTCTCCTCCATGAGGTGGCCGAAGTGGGGCGCCTCCAGGTCCTCGAGGGGATGCCCGTGGCCATCCTGCGTCCATGCCTTGGCGTCGACGAGGGCGCGGAACGCGCGGCGGTAGACGAGCCGGGCCCGGACCCTCACGGTCCCGCCTCCCGGCGGCGCTTCGAAGGCGTAATGCATGACTTTCGGCGGTCAGAAAAATCGTATGACTTTAGATGCAAATGAAAGCTTCAACTGGTCGTTCATCGCAGGTTTTCCCGAGTTCCAAGTAATGCTGTCACAGGGGTTTACTGGGGGTTTGCGGCCTGAGGAGCCCGAAACCTCCGCTTTTCGTACACTCACGAAAAGTGCGCGCTAGGCTCGTTCTCATTGAAAATCATGAAACCCTCCAAATCGCCGAAAGTCATGTAATGGTCACGCCCGTGGGCACGTGGTGGCCGGTGCCGCTGTTCGTCACCGAGACCCGCACCTCGATGCGGCCGCCGTTCGTCTCGACGGCCTCGGCGGTCTCGGCGACCTCAGCTCTCAGCGCGAGGTCGACGGAGCTTTCGAGGAACGCCGGCGTGGTCCCCTCGATGCGATGGCTTCGGATCGTCTCGGGATCGCGGGTGAGGGGCGGCAGGATGGCGGTGCAGGCCTGCCTGGCCCCGTAGGCGGGCATGTGGCAGTCGACGCAGGTCGCGTGGAGGGGCGACGCGGGGTCCCCGTAGGGGCTCTCGAGCCACTCGAGGTAGGTCGGCTCCGAGACGACCCCTTCCTCCTCCTCGAAGTCCCCGTCGTCGTCGTGGTCGTTCACGTCCTGGTGGCAGGCGGCGCAGAGGAGCGCCGTGAGCTGGGGCTGGTAGGAGGCTCGCATGAAGATCGAGTACTGGAAGTCGGCGTCGCCGAGGACTCCGTACTGGACGGCCCGGTAGTCCGGCCCGCGGGGCAGGGTGAACGTGACCGCTCCGGGGTAGATGCCGGGGAAGCTCACCTTGGTCTCGTCGACGTCGGCTACCTTGTGGCAGACCTCGCAGGAGACGCCGTGCAGGGCCTCCTCGGAGAGGGAGCGCAAGTCCTCGAGGGCGCGGAGAGGCTCGCGCACCCAGGGCTCCGGCTGGTGGCAGGCTGCGCAGTCGGACCCGGGGCTCGCGGCGGCGTGGGCCGAATCGCGTTTGTAGACGAAGCCTCCGAGGCCGCCCGCGGTCCCGGTGCCGTCGTAGAGGTCGTAGACCCAGGTGTTCTCGCCGGCGACGGCCATGGGCGAGCCCTTCCACTGGGCGAGCTGGTCCTGATGGCAGAGCCCGCACGCCTCGGGATCGCGGAATCGGTAGGTCCGGTCGTCGTCGGGCGGGACGCGCTCGAGGCGCAGCTCGAGGTCGCCGGCGGGGCTCACGGCGGCAGCGGACGAGGTGAAGTAGCCCTTCTTCGCCGCGGTGACCGTGAGCTTCGCGCCGGCCGCGGCGGGGAGCTCGAAGCGGCCCTCGGGACCCGTGGTCGTGCGCACGCCCGCGGCCGGGAGGCTCACCAGGGCGTCGCCGACGGTCTCGCCCGTCGCCGCGTCCAGGACCCTGCCCGACACCTGGGCGGCGGCCCCCCTCGAGAAGGCGACGGCCGCCCAGGCGATCGCCAGGAGCTTCCAGGGAGACTGTTCAGGGCACATCGATCATCCTCGTCCAGCGTCGTCCATCCTCGTCGATCCGCGGGCGGCAACCTCGCCGTCCCGTATCACCGACGGTGCAGCCTGGAGCGGGATGAGGCCATGATCGGCGTCACGGGGCTCCCGGGGGAACGGCGTCACGAAGGCGCAACGAGGCCGTCGACAGCCCGGCCCGGGGACGGTCTACTGTCGCCCGTGAGCCGTCGACTTCAGGTCCTGCTCGTCCTGCCCGTCCTGCCGGTCCTGGGCGTGCTGGCCGTCCTCGCCGCCGCGGTGCTCGCGGCTTGCGGGCGAGGGCCGCTCCGATCGCGGGAGGCGCCGCTTGCGGGCGACCAAGGCGGCCGGCGGCCGCGCCCGGAGCTGCGCCTGAACCACATCCAGGCCAAGGGGACCCACAACAGCTACCACGTCGCGCCCGCCGTGGCCTTGTCGGCCGCCTGGCGGTACACGCACGACCCGCTGGCGGTCCAGCTCGAGTCCCACGGCGTCCGCCAGATCGAGCTCGATGTGCACTACCGCCCGGGGCAGCCCTTCGCCGTCTTCCACGTGCCGGGGGTCGACGCGGGCACGAATCACGGGACGCTCCCCGAGTGCCTGCGCGCCGTGAAGGGCTGGTCCGACGCCCACCGCGGCCACGTCCCCGTCTTCATCTTCCTCGAGCCCAAGGACGAGTACGACGATCACAAGATCGAGGGCCGCTACGACGAGCTGGAGACGGAGGTCCTGTCCGTGTGGCCGCGCGAGCGGATCCTGGCGCCCGACGACGTGCGCCGAGGCTCGGCGTCACTGCGCGAGGCGATCCTGGAGCGCGGCTGGCCCGGTCTGGACGCGGTGCGCGGCCGGGCCGTGCTCGTGCTCCTCGATCCGGGCGCCCACCGGGAGGCCTACGGGCGCGGGCGGCCGGCGCTCGAGGGCCGCCTCTTCTTCGTGACCTCGTCGCCGGAGAGGGCGGACGCGGCGATCCTGAGCGTGAACGACCCGGTGGCGCGCGAGGCGGAGATCCGCGACGCCGTGGCCCGGGGCTTCATCGTGCGGACGCGGGCCGACGCCGAGGGGGAGGAGGCCCGCGCGAACGACCGCCGCAAGCTCGAGGCGGCCCTGCGGAGCGGCGCCCAGCTCATCAGCACGGACTATCCCGCCCTGCGCGCCGATGGCGGCTACTGGGTCGAGATCCCCGGCGGGAGCCCGGCGCGGCCCAACCCCGTGACGGCGCCCCCGGGGGCCACGGCGGCGGAGATCGAGGCGCTCGACCGTCCGTAGCGATAATGCGCGGTGAGGCGCGGCCCCTGAGCTCACCGCGGCGCTCCGCCGGCCGCCTTTCTGTCCACGGCTCCGACCATGCGCTGGATGATCTCCGCCTCGTTGACCGAGGTCGTCCTGTACTCGCGGAGCACGGCGATCCGCACCGCCTCGAGGCGCGGGATGTCGTCCGGCGTCGCGGCGTCGACCACGTGACGGTCTCGCACCCACGACCACTCCTCGGTGTAGATGGTGCCGCGCCTCGCCCAGGTCTCGAGGACCTTCGCGATGTCCTCGCGCGAGAGGCGCCTGTCGTCGGAGGCGAGCCGCTCGAGCCGGTGGGCGAGGGGCGCCATGAGCCTCGAGGCCTCCTCGGGCGACACCTTCATGAGCCGCAGGATGCCCACCCGGGAGCGGTTCGTGGCCCCGGCGTAGCGGTCGGCCTCCTGCTCGACGAGGCGCTTCAGCCGGTCGTCCTTCGAGCGCCCGTGCTCCTCGCCGAGGGCTCTGAGGGCCCTGGGGGACGCGACCGCGAAGAGGGGCAGCACGGCCGCGCGGCGCAGCTCCGCCTCCTGGCGGCCGAGGAGCGCGAGGAGCGCCTCCTCGGCGCCATCGCCGACGGTCTCCTCGAGGGCCCGGGCCGCCGCGGCGGCCTCGCCGAGGTCCTTCGCGGTCTCGAGCGCGCCGCGCAGGAAGGGCGCCGCGGCCGGATCGCCGAGCTGGGCGAGGAGATCCATCGCCTGGACGCGCTCGGCCTTGTGCTTCGCGCCGCGGGTCCAGGCGAGGACGATCTCCGCCGCGGGCCGATGCCTGAGGTGGGCGAGGGCATAGGTGGCGTTCCGCAGGCGGTTGGGGTCCCGCCGATCCGGGGGCCGCTCGAGCTCCTCGCGCGCGGCGGCCTCGAGGACCGGGCCCAGCTCGGCCCGCGGCCGGAGCCCGACGACGAGGCGGAGGACCACGTGCCACGGGGCCCGGAGCGGCTCGCCGGGGAGGCTCACCGTGGCGTCCTCGGGGAGCCTGAGGAGCCCGCGCACCGCCCGCGTGACGTCCTGCGCCCCCGGCGAGCCCGCCGGGACCGCGGCGGCGGCCTCGCGGAGGAGCTCGAAGGCCGCCTGCAGCTCGTCCCCTGCGAGGTCCACTGTCTCGAAGAAGGCCGCCAGGGCCGGCAGCGCGGCGTCCCGGTCGCGCGTCCAGAGCTCGCGGGCCGCAGCGGCGGTCGCCGGCGCGACCGCGGGCCCCGGCGCAGGGCCCGGCGCGGGCCCCGGGGCGGGGTTGGGGTTGGGCGCGCCGCCCGCCTGCGCGACGAGAAGGGAGGCTCCCAGGACGAGCGTGAGAGTCGTTGTCATGGCGCCAGCCCATTTCACCACGCGCGAGGCCGCTCCGCCACGGGCGGCACGGAGGCCCCTCGGCTGCTCTGCGCCCCTGCGCTCAAGGCGCGAGGGGGATCGGCCGGATCCTGACCTTGTTGTCGCCGATGACAACGAACCGCCCTTCCAGGTGAGGTTCAATTGCCGTCCAGACCGATGCCAAGCGCCTCACGCGAGCTGCGATCCGCGGGCTTGAGAGCCGGATCAGGAGGATGCCCTGGCTCGCGAGCCTGCGGCGGAACACCAGCTCCCCAAAGCCCTTGTCATCTGTCACGACAACCCGTCTCTCACGGCGGGCCAGGTCGAGCAGGACGTCATCCGGAACGCCGGAGAGGACTTCGGCCGCGTAGGTGACGTCGTGGCCAGCCGAACGTAGCCAAGCAACCAGGTCCGCGTAGATGTTCTCGTCCGCCAGAAAGCGTACGCTTCACGACACCCTCAGGGGATCACCTCTTGGGGCCCAGGACTGCCGCTGCGTAAAGCATGGCGGCGCGGATATGCTGCGGTGTCAGGCGAGGGTGGCCGCGCAGGAGCTCTTCCTCAGGCATGCCGCGGCCCAGTTCGACCAAGAAGTGCTCAACGGTGATCCTGGTCCCCTTGAAAACGGGTTTGCCCGCCATCACATCGGCTCTCTCTTCGATGAGCTCTTGCCAGTTCATGGCCATTATCTCCGGTGAAGAGTGTACCACAGGTGAACGGAAGGCCCTAGGCCTCTCTCGTTCGCGGCAATCGGATGCTCGGAAGCGCCGCCTTGGGGCAGGGTCGCGGCAAAGTGGCCCTCTGACCGGCGGGGGGCGGCGACGGGGTGCCGACCCTGAGGGTGTCCGGGGCCGGATCGCGCGCGTGCCGTGCCTCGCGGGAGCCGAGGGAGCCCACTTTCTTGTCTGAGAGGGCTCCA
>JACQVW010000833.1 GCA_016209535.1 Planctomycetota bacterium
GATCAGGCTCCATCCGGGTAACAGGAAAGAGCTCGGCAGGGGCAGTTTGGTAGGGGCAGTATCGTGGGAATGAACGCGTGGTTCATAGCCGGGTGTAACCCGGCGTTGAACCACGCCCATTTCACCGTGGAATCCCCCGCGGGCGCTCGTTTATAACGCTCCCCCAGGGGCGGCGCTCCCGTGAAAGGCATCGGCGGAAGGAGAGACGAAGAGACCATGGCGACAGGCAGTACCCCGGCTCCCCGGCCCCCCCGGAAGAAGGACCTCGACGAGATCATCGTCCGCTCCTGGCCGAAGGTGATCTTCCTCTACCCGGTCATGATCGCGGGGGTCATCTGCGGCACGGCCCAGGCCATCTGGGGCGGCAATCCGGACGAGAGCCTGGGCTTCAAGGAGACCCTCGGCCTGGTCTTCTTCGCGGTCTTCTGCTTGAACCTCCTCGTCATCTCCTTCGAGTTCTCGCGCTTCAAGACCCTGGCGATCTTCTTCTTCTTCGTCGCCGTCTTCTTCTTCCTCCTCTACCTCAACACGCGCTGGCAGGTCTTCCCGTGGCTGGTGAACCTCTTCGATGCCTTCCACATCACCTGCTCCAGCTCCTTCTACTTCGCCACGGCCGGCTACCTCCTTCTCAACTTCTGCGGCGTCTTCGTCACGACGCGCTTCAACTACTGGAAGATCCGCTCCAACGAGATCCTGCACAAGGAGGGCTTCCTCGGGGACGTGAAGCGGTTCCCGTCGCCGAACCTGAAGATGACCAAGGAGATCAGCGACGTATTCGAGTTCCTGCTCCTCGGCTCTGGCAGGATCGTCCTCTACCCCACGAGCGAGAAGCAGGCGATCGTGCTCGAGCACGTCCTCCGGGTGAATGCCGTCGAGCGCGCCACGCAGGAGCTCCTCTCGGCGATCGCCGTCGAGGTCGAGAGCCACCAGGACTCCGAGGAGGAGGAGACGGTCGGGGGCTAACGCAGGTCCTTCAGCTCCTCGCGCAGCGTCTCGAGGGCGCGGCGGAGGAGACCCGCCACGGCCGACTCGGTCCGGTGCGTGTGCTTCGCGATCTCGGCGACCGTCCAGCGGTGCCACCGCTGGAGGATCATGACCTCCCGGTGGGGCGGCGGGAGGCGGTCGAGGGCTCGCAGGAGCCGCAGGAGGGCCTCCTCCCTGTCGAGCCGGCCCGGCGGGGGCGTGTCGCGGGACTCGGGGACATACCGGTCCATGGCGGTCGAGGACGACTCCGCCAGCTCGTCGAGGGAGAGCTTGACGCCGAGGTGGCGCTCCTCGCGGCGGAGGTCGCTCAGGGCCGTGGAGAGGGTGTTCCGCAGGATCTGGCGGAGCCACGCGGCGACCCCGGCGTCGTTCCGGGCCCGGAGCTGGCCTCGGGCCTTGAAGGCCTTGAGGAGGACGGCCTGGACCACGTCCGAGGGCTCGAGCCTCGAGCGCAGGCGCGGGTCGATCCAAAGCTCCGTGAGGGTCCTCAGGTACCCTTCGAAGCGCGTGAAGTCCGCCTCCACGCCGCCGGGCCCGTCTCCGTCGTTGCCTTGGTTACCCCCGCGGGTGGCGTCCTCCTCGATCATGCCCCGCCATTATCCCGAAGACGCCCGCCAGAGGCAAGCAGGCAAGCTTCCCGGTGAGCTCCTGGGAGCCCCGGCGAGGGCGTGACCGTGCGCTACCTCTCCGCCACGGCCCGGAGGAGCGCCTCGGCGAACCGGACGTCCATGGGGCGGGGGTCCTGCTGGAACCAGACGACCTCGCCGCGGCGGCTCACGATGATGAACGTGGCGCTGCCGACGTTGGCCCCGTAGCGGCGGAAGAGGCCCTTCTCCTTGGCATCCGGGTCGAGCCCCGCGGGGCCGTCGTAGCCTATGCGGCCCAGCTCCTCGCGCATCTCGTCCTGCTGCTTCCCGATCTCGCCTTCGCCCCGCTGGTAGGAGATCACGGCCATGTCCATCTCGGGCTGGCGCTCGACGACCTGCCAGAGCCCCGCGACGAAGGGGGCCGACCGCTCGTCGGCCACGCCGCGGAAGACGAGCGCCACGACCTTCCCCTTCGCCTCCTGGAGCCTCAGCTTCCTCGAGCTGACCCAGGCGTTGCCGAGGTCGAGCTCGGCGGGGAAGGGGAGGCCGGCGAGGTCGTCGACGACCTTCAGCACGTCCTCCGAGCGTCCCCGGTACACGGCGACGTCGGGCTTGAGCTGCTTCTTCTCCTTCTCGAGGGCCTCCTGTCGCCTGCTCAGGAACCGGATGTGCTCCTGGAAGGCCTCCCGCGCGCCCGAGTAGTCGCCGCGCGCGAAGCGGACGTAGCCTTTCCAGAAGCCGTTGTACGAGAGGTACCGCTCGAGGGCGTCCTTCTCGGGGGGCGCGAGGCTCGGGTTCGAGAGCTTGAGGGGGTAGACGGTCTCGACGGTCCGGGTCACCTCGTCGACGCCATCCAGGTCCCCCTTCGAGTGATAGAGCTTCTTCAGGTTCTCCACGAAGTAGGGGTAGAGGGGGCTCGAGAAGCCCTTCTCGATCCCCGCCTTCGCCACGCGGATGCCATCGTCGTACTTCTCCATGTCGAGGAAGGCCCTGACGAGGGCGAGGGTCACGCCCTCGACCTCGGCGTCCTTCGGGAAGAGCTCCAGGAGCCTCTCGTAGGCCTTGCGCGCGTCGTCGTGGCGGTCCGCCTCGCCCGCGGCGTTGCCGGCGAGCTGGAGGGCGCGGGGACGGAGCGGGTCCTCGCCCGGCAGCCTCCCGAACGCCGACAGCGCGAGGCGCTCGATGTCGCTCATGTACTGGGCCATGCGGCCCCGGACGAAGGCCTGGAGGTCCGGCACGCCGACGGCCTTCCCCTGGTCGACCCACTGCTGCCTGCGGCGGCCGCTCAGGATGTAGAGGAGCTTCGCGCGGAGGTACTCGACCTCGGGGGCCTTCGGGTGCGCGGCGCATCGCTCGAGGAAGCTCCCGCCCTTCTCGACGAAGCTCTCGGTGTCCGCGGCGAGCTTGTCCGCATCGGCCGAGCGGACGGTGCCGAGGTCCTTGGGCAGGCCGTCGTGGAACTTGCGGATCGCCTCGTGCTCCGCGTCGCAGGACCCGGCGGCGGCGGGAGCCGCGACGGGGGCCGGGGCGGAGGCGGGCGTCTGGGCTGCCGGCGCGGCGGTCGTGGGCGCCGGCGCCGCGGTGGGGGCCGGTGCCGCGACTGGCGCTGGCGCGGCGCCCGTCGGCTTCACGGCGGTGTCCTGCTTTGGGACATCGCAGGCCGGAACGAGGAGGAGCGCGGCGAGGAGCGCCGCGGCGCCGGGGAGCGACCGGCGGGGGGCTCGAGTCGGGGGTGTCATGGCATGTCCTGGGTTGGGCCTCGTCTTGAGCTGCGGGCGGCGGAGCCCCTCCGGGCCCGCTCGCGCCGGGGGTAGGTACCGCCAGGCGGCATTGTCTCGTGGAAAAACCCCCTGGCAACTCCCTTGCCGGGCCACACCTTGGCCTTCGCCGCCATGCTCGAGCAGCGAACCTGTTCCGTCCTCCCCCAGGGGGGACAGAGGGGGGAGAACGCAGGCGTGGTTCCAAACCGCGTAATCGCGGTTTGCGGAACCATGCCCGGGCCACCGACCACGCCCGGGCCACCGAACCACGCCCGGGCCACCGTGGACTTTGCGCCACCCCCGCCAGTATCCTACGCCGCGTGGAGAAACCAGGTGGTCTCGAGGGCGCGGGGAGCGCCGGCGGGCCGCGGCCTTGGCCGGGGCGCGGCCGGGCGGCCTGCGCCCTCGCCGCTCTGCTCGGGGCCGCGGCGAGCGCGGGCCTCCGCGCCCAGGACCCGCCGGCGGGCCGCGAGGGCCGGCCCGCCATCGAGTGGAGCCCCGACCACCTGCCCGACGCGGACCACCCGCTCGTCGTCTTCGAGCGGGACCAGGTCGTGGGGCACTTCGCGGGGCACGTGCGGGCGGCGTTCGAGTCGCGCGGCAGCACGGTGCGCCTGCTGGCGGACCGCATGGTCCTCTTCGCGAGCCGGCGCGAGGGCGCCGGGGGGCGCCGGGCCGGCGCGGAGCCGAGCCCCGAGGCGGCCCGCGAGAGCGGCTGGCTCGGCGACTGGGGCGACTTCCGGCTCTACGCCGAGCGGGTCCGGGTCGAGGTGCCCGAACGGAAGACCTCCTTCGAGGCCGAGAGCCTCTACTACGAGCACGCGACGGGCCGCGGCGTGGCCCGAGGGGCGCGCCTGAAGACGACCGTCGGCGCCGCCCGCGGCGTGCGGCGGCTCCTCGAGTCGAAGGACGTGCGCCTGGGCCTCGAGGCGGGGGACTTCCCCGACCTCGAGGCCGATGACAGCCCCTTCGCGCGCTCGCCCCTCGTGGTGAGGGCGGACCTCCTCCGGTTCCAGGGTTTCGAGGTCTTCGACGGCCGCGGCCTCGAGGTCACGACCTGCGACTTCGGGGTCCCCCACATGAGCCTCGCGGCCTCGACGGGCCGGGTCCTCCCCGTCGAGGAGCGGGGCCCGGAGCTCGAGCACAGGGACTTCGTGATCGACCCCGAGGACACGTGGCTCCGGGTCGAGGGGTACAGCGTGGCGCCGGTGCCGCTCGGCCGCTGGGACACTCGCTGGATGAGCGAGTCGCCGGTCAGGACCGTCGAGGTCGGCAGCTCTTCCGAGCTCGGCCTCTTCGGCGCCGTCCACTGGAACCTCAACTACTTCCTGAGCCTCGTACCGCCGAGCCGCTTCCTGCCCCTCGAGCTGGTGGAGGACGACGCCAAGCTGGGCTTCGAGACGGCCTACTTCTCGAAGCGCGGCGCGGGCCTGGGCCCGCTCGCCGAGTACGGCGACCGCCCGAGGAAGTGGGGCCCCTGGCAGCTCGCGCAGGAGGAGTGGCGCCACTACGGCGAGGCGCAGCACTTCTTCATCCACGACGCGGGGGACGAGGACCGCACCACGCGCCTCCCCGTCCCGCGCGACGACCGGTACTGGGGCCACGTCTGGCATCGCCAGTCGGTCCCCTACGTGGGGCTCTTCGACCTGGAGTACTCGCGGCTCTCGGACCGGGCCTTCCTCGGGGAGTACTTCGAGGACGTGGCGAAGGAGGAGAAGGAGCAGGAGACGCTCGCCTACTGGCGCCGGAACCTCTTCGACAACCTGGCCATCACGGCCCTCTACAAGACCCGCACCAACGACTTCCAGACTCAGGTCGAGCGCCTGCCCGAGGCGAAGGTCCTCCTCCTCGAGCAGCCCGTCCTCGAGACGGGCCTCTACGCGGGCCTGAGCCTCCAGGCGGCGTACCTCCACCGCCTCGAGGACGACGCGCTCGGGCTCGCGCCACGCGGGTTCGGCCGCTACGACGCCTTGAACGAGTGGTCCTTCCCCGTCCGCTGGTTCTCGCGCTGGTTCATCGCGCGGCCCTTCGCCTTCGCGCGCCTCACCGAGTACGGCGAGGTCCTCGACGAGGGCGAGGGCTCCGAGGACCGCGCGACCTTCGGGGCGGGCGTGACCGCGAGCCAGCAGTGGTCGCGGGTCTTCCGCTTCGAGCAGGGCTCCCTCGCGAGCTGGCTCCTCGACGCGCGGGAGCTGAAGCACGTCGTGGTCCCCAAGGCGACGTACTTGAACGTCTTCGCGAACGACCTCGACCCCGAGGACACGGTCCCCGTGGACTCGGTGGACGAGGCGGACCTCGAGGAGTCGGTGTCCTTGAGCCTCCGGAACGAGGTCTTCACGCGGCGGCCGCGCCCGCTGCGGCCCGGGGAGGCCGAGCTCGTGAGGCCCCTCGAGGGGAAGCGCGAGGCCCTCCTCCAGCGCGAGCTCCTCGAGACGCGCCGCCGCCTCGACAGCGAGGTCAGCTTCTTCCTCTTCCCGCAGCCCCTGCGCGACAACGGAGGCGACCGGAGCTCGCTCCTCATCTTCGACAACACGGCGGAAGTCGTCCCGCGCCTCTCGGTGCGAGCCTGGTTCGAGCTCGACCCGAACCGCGACTTCCGCGACGAGCGCACGGACGCCTCGGCCACCTACGACCTCTCGGGGCTCGTCCCCGGCCAGCTCCGCCTCACGGCCGGCGACCGCCTGACGCGCCGGCGCTCGAACGTCGCCTACCTCTTCGGCGACTGGACCGTGGGCGAGAAGTGGGTCTTCGACGCCTACTACGCCCACGACTTCGAGACCGAGCGCGACGTGGAGTACAGCTTCAGCGTCGCGAGGATCTTCCACCGCCTCGCCGTGTCCCTTGCGTACAAGGAGGACGTGGGGGAAGATCGGAACCGGACCTTCTACGTGAGCATCTCGCCCATCGAGCTTTTGAGGACCCACCGGAGAGGACACCGGAGGTAAGCCATGCCCGCCGAGCGGCCAGAGGGGGTGCGCATCGCGATCTGCCCCGGCAGCTTCGACCCCGTCACGCGGGGGCCCCTGGACGTGATCGGCCGCGCGGCGCGCCTCTTCGACCGCCTCCATGTGGCCGTGATCGAGACCCCCGCGCCGGCGGCGCTCTTCACGGCCGAGGAGCGCGTGGCGCTCCTGCGCGAGGAGCTCAAGGGCCTGAGCACGGTCGAGGTCTTCCGCTTCGACGGCCTGACGGTGGCCGCGGCGGCCGCGAAGGGCGCGGGCTGGATCGTGCGCGGCTTGCGGTCCGAGGGGGACCTCGCCTACGAGCTGCCCATGGCCCACACGAACCGCCTCTGCGGCGAGCGGGAGGTGGAGACGGTGTTCGTCCCCGCGAGCCCCGCCGTGGCCTTCATCTCCTCGAGCCTCGTGCGGGAGATCGCGGCCCGCCGGGGCAAGCTCGACCCGCTGGTCACGCCCCGCGTGGCCGAAGCGCTGCGCCGCAAGCTGCCGTGACGGCGCTGCTCCTCCGGGTCCGCGATCTGCGGACGTGCTTCCGCCGCGACTGCCGCGCTGCCTGGGCCGTCGACGGCGTGAGCTTCGACGTCGCCGAGGGCGAGACGCTGGCCCTGGTGGGGGAGTCGGGCTGCGGGAAGACCGTGACGGCCTTGAGCATCCTGCGCCTCGTGGAGCCTCCGGGGTCCATCGAGGGCGGCGAGGTCCTCCTGCGCGGCCGGGACCTCCTCCGGCTCCCCGAGCGCGCCCTGCGCTCGGTGCGCGGGGCCGAGATCAGCATGGTCTTCCAGGACCCCATGACCTCCCTCGACCCGGTGCAGACGGCGGGGCGCCAGGTGGCCGAGGCCCTCCGGGCCCACCGGCGCCTGCCCCGCCGCGCCGCGAGGCTCGAGGCCGTGGGGCTCCTCGAGCGGGTCGGGATCCCGGACCCGGAGCTCCGGGCGCGCGCCTACCCGCACCAGCTCTCGGGCGGCCTGCGCCAGCGCGTCATGATCGCCATGGCCGTGGCCTGCGCGCCCAGGCTCATCATCGCCGACGAGCCCACGACGGCCCTCGACGCGACTGTCCAGGCCCAGATCGTGAGCCTCCTCCGGGACCTGCAGCGCACGAGCGGCATGTCGATCCTCGTCATCACCCACGACATGGGCCTCGTGGCGGAGCTCGCGGACCGGGTCGCGGTCATGTACGCGGGGAAGGTCGTCGAGTCCGGGCCCGCCGGCGCCCTTTTCGACGAGCCGAGGCACCCCTACACGGCGGGGCTCTTCGACTCCATGGCGCGGCTCCACGCGCCCGGCGAAGCGCTGCGGGTCATCCCCGGCGACGTGCCCGATCCCTTCGCGTTCCCATCGGGCTGCCGCTTCCACCCGCGCGGCCCCCTGGCGGCGCCGGCCTGCGCGGCCGGCGGCGCGCCGCCCCTCGCCGAGGCTGCGAGCGGGCACCTCTCGGCCTGCCTGCGGCTCGAGGGGGGGCGGATCCCGGGCCGGCCGCCCCGGCCCGGTGGAGGTCGAGCCGCATGAGCGCCGCGGAC
>JACQVW010000834.1 GCA_016209535.1 Planctomycetota bacterium
CTGCTGTACCATGCGGTGGGTGTTGAAGCGGGAGGCATCGAGCGCGATCGTCTGGCCCATGACGTCGATCCACCGCCGGCCCGGCAGGACAGTGATGGAACCGCCCCGCCGGTGTTGCCAGACCTTACGGCAGCGCCGCCGGACGGCGGCACCGCCCCCCTTGCAATCCCCCCGCCCCCGCCGACAATCCATCCTCCCATGGCCCGCAGCATCGCCCAAGTCGCGGTCAACGTGCCCTTGCGGCGGCTCTTCCACTACGAGGTGCCGGAGCCGCTCGCGGAGCGGATCGAGCTGGGCCACCGCGTCCTCGTGCCCTTCGGCGGGCGCGTCACGACGGGCGTGTGCGTCGCCTTCCCCGAGGCCTCGGACAGGCCCGCGCTGAAGCCCATCCGGCGGATCCTCCACCCCGACTGCCGCTTCGACGCGCATCTCCTCCAGCTCACGCGCTGGATCGCCGACTACTACCGCGCCGGCTGGGGCGAGGTGCTCGAGGCGGCGCTGCCGCCGGCGATCCGGGCGGGGAAGGAGGAGAGGCTCCAGGTGACGGTCTCCGCGGCGCGGACCTCCGGCGAGCTCCTCGACGAGTCCATGCGGCTCTTGAAGCGCTCGCCCCACCAGTCGCGCCTGCTCGCCTTCCTCGCCAGGAACCCGGGCCCCCACCGGCGCCACGAGCTCCTCCGGAGCGCCGCGGCCACCGGCGGGGCTCTCCGGAGGCTCGTAGCGAGGGGATGGGCCTCGGACGGCAGGGCCCGCGACCTCTCGAGCGTCGCGAGCGCCGAGGCGCTCGGGGACCTCGCGGCCCTCTCGGGCGGCGCGGGCCACGAGCTCCACGAGGACCAGGAGGCTGCTCTCGAGGCGGCGCGGGCCGCGCTGCGGGAGGGGGCCTTCCGGGTGGTCCTGCTCCACGGCGTGACCGGGAGCGGGAAGACCGAGGTCTACCTCAGGGCCCTCCGCGAGGCGCTGGCGGCAGGGCGCCGGGGGCTCGTCCTGGTCCCCGAGATCTCGCTCACGCCCCAGACGGTCCTCCGCTTCCGCGAGGGGCTGCCCGGAGAGCCCATCGCGGTCCTCCACTCCATGCTCACGGCGGTCGAGCGCACGCGTGAGTGGCGGCACATCCAGGAGGGCCGCGCGCGGGTCGTGATCGGGGTCCGCTCCTCGATCTTCGCCCCCGTGCCCGACCTGGGGCTGATCGTCGTCGACGAGGAGCACGACGGGAGCTACAAGCAGGAGTCATCGCCCCGCTACAACGCGCGCGACGTGGCGGTGATGCGCTCGAAGATGCTCGGGATCCCGGTCCTCCTCGGCTCGGCGACGCCCTCCCTCGAGAGCTTCCACAACGCGTCGGCGGGCAAGTACCGCCTCGTCGAGATGCCGCGGCGCGTGACGTCGCACGACCTCCCCCTCGTGAGCCTCGTCACCCTCGAGCCGAGCTTCTACAGGCCCGACGGCTCGGGGCTCATCACGGACGAGCTGGACCGCCTCATCCGCGAGCGGCTGGCCCGCAGGGAGCAGGTCCTCATCTTCCTCAACCGCCGCGGCTTCTCCACCTACCTCCACTGCACGCGCTGCGGGCTCGTCCTCAAGTGCCCCGAGTGCGACATCTCGCTCACCTACCACAAGACCGAGAACCTCCTGCGATGCCACTACTGCGGCCACGCGCGAGGGGTCCCCCGGGAGTGCCCCGAGTGCGATGCGGGCGCCATCCGCCGATCGGGCGTGGGCACCGAGAGGATCGCGGCCGAGGTCGCGCGGCGCTATGAGGAGGCGCGCGTCGCGCGGCTCGACCGCGACGCCGTCACGAGCCACCGGGCGCTCCGGGAGACGATCGCCCGCTTCGCCCGGGGCGAGCGGGACATCCTCGTGGGGACGCAAATGGTCGCCAAGGGCCACGACTTCCCCCGCGTGACCCTCGTGGGGATCGTGAACGCCGATACGGGCCTCCACTTCCCCGACTTCCGCGCCGCGGAGCGCACCTTCCAGATCATAACGCAGGTGGCGGGGCGCGCGGGGCGCGGAGCGCGGGAGGGGCGCGTCCTCGTCCAGACGTTTTTCCCCGACCACTTCGCCGTCCGCTGCGCCGCCCGCGGCGAGTACGCCGAGTTCGCGCGGAAGGAGCTCGGCCACCGCAAGACCCTGGGCTACCCGCCCTACGGCCGCCTCGCGAAGGTCCTCTTCCAGGGCGAGGACGGCGAGCAGGTGGCCCGCGAGGCCGCGGCCGCCGGGGAGGTCCTGCGGGAGGCGAAAGGCCCCTGCAAGGTGCTGGGGCCCGCCCCGTCGCCCATAGCAAAGATCCAGGGGCGGCTCCGCCACCAGATCCTCCTCAAGTCCCCCACGGCAGCGGGCATCCACGGGGCACTCGACCGCCTCGAAGAGAGGCTCCCGGCGCGGAAGGGGAAGGTCGATCGGATCGTGGACGTGGATCCGTACACGATGCTTTGACAGAGCGCTCTGTCCGGACAGTAAGACAGAGCCCCTCAGCAGTCAGCAGCCTGACGTATCGGCCGGAGACAGGACCCTTGGGCCTCGGTCCCGGGCCTTCTCAGCAACTAGCTGATCCCGGCTGCCGACTGCTGAGGAGCCACGAGGAGCAGGGAACGATCAGATCTCGCTCTTGAACGACTTCCCGGCCCGGAATCCGACCGTCCTCGAGGGCTGGATCTTGAGCTCCTCGCCCGTCTGGGGGTTGCGGCCGGTGCGGCCCTTCCGGTTCCGGATCGTGAAGGTGCCGAAGCCGATGAGCTGGACGACCTTGTCCTTCTTGACGCCGCGCTTGATCGCCTCCACCACCGTGTTCACCGATCGCTCGGCGGCCGCCCTCGAGATCTTGAGCTCCTGCGCGACCGTATCGACCAGATCCGCCTTGTTCATCTCGGATTCACTCCTTTTCTCCGCCAACCTCGAGGCAGTGCCCCTCAAGGCATTGTCCCTCAAAGGCAGTGCCGCGAGGCGGCGGCGGTTCCCTTCGCCCCACACCCCCCGGCCGGTTCTCTTCACGGGTCTCTTGAAGAGTCTCTCCTCGAGCCTCTTCACGCTCGCCCCTCCCCCGGCGGCCGGACGGCCAAGGACCTCCTTTCCGCGGCAAGGGCCCAGCACGCGAAACGGCGGGAGAGGGCCGAATAACCCTGCTTACAAGGGCCGGAGTATAGCTCGTGATCAAGTCCTGTCAACGGGGTGCATGCCCGGAAATGCCTCAGGAGGCCGCGGGCGGGCGATTCACCGCCTGCACGGCTCCTCTCACCGCCCACAAGCCTCGGCGCACCCACCCACCCCCACCAGACCGTCCGGCGTCAGGTCCTCTCCGCAGCGGGGGAAGGGATCCGCGGGCTCCCGGCCGCCCAGGAAGAGGTAGGCCAGGAGAAAGACAGGGTCCGAGACGTCGAGACGGCCCGAGTCGTCCGCGTCGGCCCGGTCCGGGCCGGCCTCGAGGCCTGCGGGGCCCACGAAGAGGTGCAGGAGGACGGCCACGGCGTCGGCGAGGTCCAGCTCCCCGTCGCCCCTCGCGTCCCCCCGGAGGAACCGCGGCGGCGACTCGTAGGCGAAGGCCCGCTCGAGCCGCGCCCGCGACGCCCCGAGCAAGACCTCCACGTCCACGCGGCCGTCCGCCTCGAGCAGCGCGGGGGCGGGAGGGGCCGTCGCCCGGAGGGCGCCGGGGCCTTCGACCGCCACGTCCGCCGCCCAGGCCTCCCCGAAGAGGACCTTCGCGCCGCGAGCGAAGCCCGACCCCATGACGCGCACGCGGGTACCGCCGGCCGAGGGGCCGCTGGCGGGCGCGATCCCCGTCACCGCGAGCGCCGGGCGCAGGGTCGTCGTCACGGCGATCCGCGCCGTGCCGCGGACGTCGCCGGCCGTGGTCAGGCCGAGGAGCTCGATCGTCGTCCGCTCGCCGGCGAGGCACAGCTCCGCCTTCCACCGCGTGGGGGTCGTCCAGGCGGGGGCGAGGGGGAGGAGGTCGCCGCGGAGGAGGTCGCCGCCCCCGAGCTGGTAGAGGATCTGGTCCACGTCCACCGGCGCCTCGCCCTCGAGGACCGCCGTGGCCGCCGCGACCGAGAGGTCCTGGCCGCCGTTCGTCACGATGCGGAACGGAGCGCCGCGCGACGGTTGCAGGATGGCGCGGACGCGCGTCGCGACGCTCGTCGCGAAGGCCAGCTTGTCGCCCGTGCCGTAGCCCGTCGCCCGCTGGAGGGCTTCGAGGAACGGCCTCGCGGTCGCGGCGGACCAGTACCCGTCGAGGTGCTCCGAGAGGACGCGGTGGTAGACGCGGCGCGAGGGAGGCCTCGCCAGGAGGCGCGCGATCCCGGGGTCGGGGCTCGCGTGGATGTCGGAGCCCGTCGAGACGAAGGAGCACTCGACGTCGAACGGCACCAGGCCCCAGAGGCCTCGGGACGCGTCGTAGGCGATGTAGCCGTTGTGGCCGTTGTTGATCCCCAGGGCGTCGCAGTCGCTCACGAGCGTCCGCGCGCCGAAGGAGCGCAGGAAGGAGTCCAGGTCGACGATCCCCCCCACCTCCTGGTCGAAGGCCGCGTCGGGCGTCGCGGTGGGGTCGAGGACCCTCGTGAGGGCGATCAGGGGCTCCCACGCGTCGTCGGTCTGGGCCATCCGGTGGCTGAAATAGCCCCGGTAGCTCTCGGGGTCGTCGCCGCGGTGGACGAAGGATGCGCCCTCCCAGCCGGTCTGGCCCGTGATGCCCCCCGAGTCGTTGAAGACGAACCGGCCCGTGGCCTCGAGGAGGGGGCCTCGCGAGCCCGCGCCGTGCCACTTCTCGACGAAGGCGCCATCGATCGTCTCGACGAGGGACCGCCTGCCGAGGACGGACCCGTTGAGCGCGAGGTCGATGTAGTCTCCGTGAGCTCCGTCATCGTGGAGGACCGCCGAGTCGAAGACGCCGCCGCTCCTCCGGTGGAAGACCTTGACCTCGGCGACGCCGTCCGGGTCGAAGGCCCGCGCCCGGACCGTGACGGGGAAGCCCGGGTCGGGCACCGGGGGGTCGCGGCGCACGTCGCCGAGGACGGGCCCCAGGTTCTCCGAGCCCGTGAGCTGGCGCCGCCGCACCGTGGCGCCGTTCTCGGCCCCGGGCGTGCCGAGGGCCCGCGGCACCGCGAGCCGGAGGGCCGCCGAGAGCGGGTTCCCCGAGAGGTTGGGCTCGGGGGCCCCGCAGGTGAAGCAGGGCGTCGTGCGGTAAGGGCCCCGCGAGTACTCGCCGTGGACCACGAGGAGGCTCGAGCCTCGCAGCCACCGCGCCCAGAGCGAGACGTCGTAGGGCCCGGCGGTCATGGCGGGGCTCGTGTCCGTCTCCACGCGGTTCACCGAGGTATCGCCCTTGCCCGTCGCCGCGAGCTCGAGGCAGGCGGCGCCCGACCGGCTCTCCGCGGTCTCGCGCCGGCTCCGGACGTGGGTCCCGCCGATGATCCAGGGCTGCGTCGAGGCCTCGAAGCCCGGGTTGGGGATCAAGTTCGGGCCGGCATCGCGGCGGATCGAGACGTCGTCCACGAGGCACGAGCCCTTCTCGGCGAGGTAGAGGTGCAGCTCGGACTCCGCCGCCGGCACGTAGGCGCTCACGTGGAAGCGGTGCTCCTCCCAGGGGGCCTTCCCCGACTCGCAGGAGCCCGGGGAGCGGCCCGCGCTCGAAGGCGGCCGCCGCGACGACGAGCCCCTCGCGGTCCTTGAGGAAGAGGCGGAGGCGCACGCTGGTCAAGGAGAGCCCGCTCTCGACCTCGGTCACCACGAGGAATCCGCGCGGCCCGATCACGGTGGCCTCGGGCAGGATGTGCGGGCTCGCCCCGGGCGCGTCGCTCAGGAGCGCGTGCCCCGAGAGGTCCGCGGGGACGTCGGAGGCGTTGTGCAGCTCGACCCAGCCCTCGCCGGGCCTCGCGGGCCGGTAAGCGCCCGGCATGTCGTCGAGGAGGGTCGCGTCGTCGCCGTCGCCGAAGCCGAAGCCCGAGGGGCCCTCGGGCCACGCCGAGTCGTCGAAGGCCGGCGCGAGCCACGCGCCCTCGGGGGACGAGAGAGGACCGTCCCGGCGGGCATCTCGAACCGGATCCCCTCCACGAAGGCGTAGCCCGAGATGTCCTCGGGCGTGGCCGAGTCGTTCGACAGCTCGACGAACTCGAGCGCCTCGTCTCCCGGCGGCGGCCGGTAGCCGATCTCGGAGATCGTGACGACGCCCCGCGCCGGGCCGGCGAGGAGCGCCAGGAGGACGCCCGCCGCCGCCCTCGGTGCGGCCCGGCGGCCGGGCCCGGCGCGAGAGCGGAGCGCTAGGGGCATCCCTCGAAGGACGCGCAGCCCAGGTCGTCCGGCGTCGGGTCGGCGCCGCAGACGGGCTCGGCCGGGTCGAAGGGCGGCGGCGGCGCCGCGCCGCCCAGGAACAGGAACCCGAGGATCCGCACGGCGTCCGTGAGCTGCAGCGAGCCGTTGTCGTCGGCGTCGGCCGCGTCGAAGCACTCGGGCCCCCGCGTCGGGGCGCCGAGGACCAGGTACCCCAGGACCTGGATCGCGTCCGTGAGCTGGAGCTGCTTGTTCTGGTCGGCGTCGCCGCGGTGGAAGACCTCGACGGGCGGCGGAGGCTCCCCCGCCTCGAGCTCGAAGGTGCCCGCGGCGTAGCGGTTGGCGGGCCCGCCGTCGAGGGTCGCGGGGAAGACCGTGGCGAAGCCGCCGAAGCGTCCTCCTCCGACGAACGTGATGGCGCACCCTCCGTCGTCCGCGACGAGCCCCAGCGCGTCTCCGCCCGGCGGACCGTAGTTGCCGTTGGGCTCGTTCGCGTTGTAGCCCGCGCCGACCATGGTGCCGTGGAACCCGGCGGCCAGCTCGACCGCTGGGTCGAGCGGCTTGAAGCGGCTGCCGCCCACGAGCTCGCCCGGGTCCGCCGCGCTGAAGCGCAGCTCGGCCACGAGCGCCTGGGCGTCGCGGTCGTAGAGGCGGGCGCGCAGGTTCCCCTTGATGCCGTCGGAGCCCGAGTCGAACACCCCGAGGCGCGTCACCTTGATGGGCACGTTGACGTTGAAGTCCATGCCGAGGGCGCCGGTGTAGACCTGGTTCCCCACGGTGCCGGGGGGCACCTGGTAGGCGATGGTCCCGCGGGGCGTCCCGCGCTCCCGCGGAACGAACTCGAAGGTGCCCGCGGCGTACTGGTCCGTGCGGCCGTCGGCGTTCGGTGGGGGGAGCAGCGTCAAGGGCACGCCGCTCCTCGCCTTCCCGACGAAGAAGAGTGAGCAGGGCCCCGGGTCCGTGGTCCAGGGGCCGAGCTCCCCGGCCGGCTCGCCATCGCCGTAGCCCTCGGCCACGACCGAGCACCGCGTCCCGGCTGAGACCTCGACGGGAGCGTCGAGGCGCTTGAAGCGGCTCGAGTTGAGGAGCGTGCCCGGGTCCTCCGGCGTGAAGTCCATCGCCGCGAGCACGGCCTCCGTGTCGCGGTCGTAGACCTTGACGGTGATCGGACGCGCGAGCCCATCGCCCGCCGAGTCGAAGGCGCCCAGGCGAGTCAACTGCACGTCGAGCTCCACGTCGAAGTCCATGCCGAGGGGCACGCCGTCGACGCGCGCCCCCGCGGTCCCGCTCGGGACCACGTACGCGATGTGCTTCCCGGGCACGGCGCAGGCGGGGAGCGAATCGCCGCTCTCGGTGGCCGGCCCGGCCACCGAGAGCACGGCGTAGCAGAGGTCCGCGCCGCGTTCGAAGGCCTCATCGGTGTAGGACGTGCCCGCCACCTCGGCGATCTGGCCGTAGGGCCCGCCGTTCGTCGAGCGGAGGACCTTGTAGCTCGTGGCCGGGAGCACGCAGGCCTTCTCGGGCGGCGGCGTCCACGTGACGACGACCGCGTCCTCGGTGGCGGCGGCCGCGACGTTCGAGGGCGCCTGCGGCGTGGGGTCGATGGGCGGCCCCAGGGCCTCGAAGTCGAAGGTGCCCGCGGCGTAGCGGTTCGGCGGCCCGCCGTCGGCCGTCCCGGGGAAGCCCGCCGCGTCGTTCCCGAAGCGGCCCGTGCCGACGAAACTGATCCGGCAGCCGCCGTCGTCCGTGGTCAGCCCCAGTGGCGAGTTGGGGTCGCCATGGGTGTTCCCGTTCATCTCGGCCGCGCCGTAGCCCGAGGCGACCATGGTCCCGTGGAAGCCCGCGAGCAGGTCGAGGGGCTCGTCGAGCGCCACGAAGCGGCTCCCGCCGATGAGGGCGCCGGGCTCGTCGGGGGTGAAGCTCACGACGGCGAGCTCCGTGGCGGTGTCCCCCACGGCCGTGTCGCGGTCGAAGATGCGGGCCGCGATGGGCAAGTTGAGGCCGTCGGAGCCGTCGTCGAAGACGCCGAGGCGGAAAACACGGATGTCCTCGAGCACGTCGAAGTCCATGCCCAGCGCCCCGCCGAAGTCCTGGTTCCCCTCCGTGCCCTGCGGAACCCCGTAGGCCACGGAACGCCCTGGAGGCAGCGGAGGCGTCGGCACGCCGCACTTCCTCGCCGACTCGAAGCTCTCGATCCCGCCCGCCGAGACGGCTCGGACCGAGTAGCAGACGAGGACGTCGTTGGGGAGGGGCGCGTCGGCGTAGCTCGGCTCGGTCACCTCGGCGACCTTCTTGAAGGGGCCGCCGGGGCCCGCTCCGCGGAACACCAGGTACTTCGCCGCCGGCGGCTCGCCCGCCGAGGGATCCCAGGTGAGGTCCACCCGCTTGTCCCCGGCGACGACCTTCAGGTTCGACGGGACAGCCGGCGCCGGCGGAGGCGGCGCCGGGTCGATCTCGAGCTCGAAGGTCCCCGCGGCGTAGCGGTTCGGCGGGCCGCCGTCGCCCCGGGTGGGGAACGTGCCGGGGACGTCCGCCACGCGCCCCCCCCCTCGGAACGTGATGGCGCAGCCGCCGCTCTCGAGGGCCATGCCGGGCAGCGGCCCCTCGCCCTGGTTCCCGTTCGGCTCGAGCTGGCCGTAGTTCTCGCCGACGATGGTCCCCGGGAAGCCCGCGGGCAGCTTCAAGGGGGGCACCAGGTCCTTGAATCGGCTCCCGTCGACGAGCTCGCCGGGGTCCTCGGGCGTGAAGACGAGGCTCGCGAGCTCGTTTCCCGTCTCGCGGTGGAAGATGCGGGCCGCGATGGGGAGGAAGAGCCCGTCCTGGCCCGAGTCGAAGACGCCGAGGCGCGTCACCAGGATGGGCACGTTGGCATCGAAGTCCATGCCGAGGCCGATGGAGACGTTCAGGAACTGGTTCCCCACGGTCCCCGCCGGCACGAAGTACGCGATCCCGCCGTCCTTCGTGGGGAAGCTCTCCTGGGGCACGTACTCGAAGGTGCCCGCGGCGTAGCGGTTGGGCGGCCCGCCGTCGGGCGTGTTGGGGAAGCTCACCGCGTCGTTCCCGAAGCGCCCCCCGCCCGTGAAGAGGATCGCGCAGTCGCCGTCGTCGAGGCCCAGGTCCAGGAGGGGGGGCGCGATCGCGCCGTGCTGGTTCCCGTTGGGCTCGCCGGGGCCGTAGCCGCTGGCCACGATCGTCCCGCGGAACCCCGCGGCGAGCTCCATCTCGAGCTCCTTGAAGCGGCTCCCGCCCACGAGGTCGCCCGGGTCATCGGGGGTGAACTCGACCACGCCGAGCTCCGCCAGCGTGTCGCGGTCGAAGAGCCGGGCGGTGATCGGGAGGTTCAGGCCGTACGAGCCTTCCAGGGAGTCGTACGAGTCGAAGACTCCGATCCGCGTGATCAGGATGTCGAGCTGCACGTCGAAGTCCATTCCGAGAGTGGAACCGGCCTCCTGGTTCCCCTCGAGGCCCTCGGGGACCTGGTAGGCGATGCGCTTCGCCGGGCCTTGCGCCGCCAGGTCCGGGGCGAGGCCAGCCAGAACGACAAGGACGATGGTGAGCCGCGGTGACCAGCTTCGATCGCGGGACATGTCTTGTACCTCTCGTCGAGCCCAATTACATTGCCTGCGAGTCCATTCACCCTGAGACCTCCGCATCGTACAGGCGGTCCCCTTGCGAGGGAACGAGAAAAACCGAGCTGCCGCCCGCGTGGTGGCTCCCTCCTCGGTCGCCACCACCGCTCCCTCTTCGGTCGCGACTGCCGCTCCCTCCTGGGTCGCGATCGCCCTCGCCGCCTGCCTCGCCGCCTGCCTCGCCGCCTGCCTCGCCGCCTGCCTCGCCGCCTGCAACCCCCGCGAGCCCGGGCTGGGCGGCGGCCCCGGCGCCCCCGAGCCCTCCGGCCCGGCCTGGTTTGCCGACGCGACCGATGCGCTGGGGCTCGACTTCGTCCACGACGCGGGGACGCCGGGGAGCTACTTCATGCCCGAGTCCATCGGCTCCGGCCTCGCGCTCCTCGACCTCGAGGGCGACGGGCGGCTCGACATCTACCTCATCCAGAACGGCGGGCCCGGGTCGGGCTCGCGGAACCGGCTCTTCCGGCAGGGGCCCGACGGGCGCTTCGCCGACGCGTCCCGAGGCTCGGGCCTCGACGTCGAGGGCCGCGGCATGGGAGCCGCGGCGGGCGACGTGAACAACGACGGCCTCACCGACCTGCTGCTCACCGAGTACGGCCGCGCCCGGCTCTTCCTCCAGGCCTCGCCCGGCGTCTTCGAGGACGCCACGGCGGCCGCCGGGATCGACGACCCGGCCTGGGCCGCATCGGCGAGCTTCCTCGACGCCGACCGCGACGGATGGCTCGACCTCGCCATCGCCAACTACGTCCTCTACAGCCCCACGCGGCCCTGCTCCGACCAGGCGGGCCGCCGCGACTTCTGCGGGCCCGCGCCCTTCCCCGGCACGCCGGCGCGGCTCTTCCGAAACCTGGGGCCCCGGGGCGCCGCCGGAGCGGGCGCCGGGACGGGCGGCTCCGGCCCGGCCGGCGCCGGCACGTCCGCGGGCGCGGGGCAGGCCGCGGCGCGCCGCGTCGCCTTCGAGGACGTGAGCCTGCGCTCGGGCATCGGCCGCCTCGCGGGGCCCGGCCTCGGCGTCGCCTGCGCCGACCTCACGGGCGACCGCTGGCCCGACGTCCTCGTCGCGAACGACGGGAAAGCGAACTTCCTCTGGGTGAACCGCCGCGACGGCACCTTCGAGGAGGAGGCGGTGCTGCGGGGCGTCGCCTTGAACGGCATGGGCCAGGCCCAGGCCGACATGGGCATCGCCCTGGGCGACGCCGACGGCGACGGCCTCCTCGACGCCTTCATCACGCACCTCACCGAGGAGCAGCACCTGCTCCTCAAGCAGGGCCCGCGGGGCCACTTCACCGACTGGACCGGCAAGGCGGGCCTCGCGGCGCCGCGGTGGCGGGCGACGGGGTTCGGGACGGTCTTCGGGGACTTCGACCTCGACGGGGACCTCGACCTGGCGCTGGCCAACGGCCGCGTGAAGTTCGTCGCGGGGCCGAGCCCGGCCGGCCGGCCCTTCTGGGAGGTCTACGGGGAGCGGAACCAGGTCTTCGAGAACGACGGGGGCGGCCGTTTCCGCGACGTCTCGCCTCGCGAGGCGGCCTTCTGCGGCTCGAGGGGCGTCTCGCGGGGCCTCGCGGCGGGCGACATCGACTCGGACGGGGACCTGGACCTGGTCCTCACCCGCGTCGCAGAGCGGGCCCGGATCCTCCGCAACGAGGCACCGCGAAAGGGCGCGTGGCTCCTCGTCCGCGCCGCCGACCCGGCCCTCGGCGGCCGCGAGGCCTGCGGCGCCGAGGTGATCCTGCACGCGGGCCAGCGCCGCTGGACCGGCCTGGTGCAGCCCGGCCTGAGCTACCTCTCGAGCATGGACCCGCGGGTCCACTTCGGCCTCGGGCAGGTCGCGGAGGTCGACGCGATCGACGTCGCCTGGCCCGACGGGTCCGAGGAGTCGGTCCCCGGCGGGCCCGCCAACCGGGTCGTGGTCCTGCGGCGCGGCGAGGGGAGGGCCATCGAGCGGGCGCCCGAGCCCGCCCGATCGGGAGGGCCCGTGCGGTGACCCGACGGACCGCGAGACGGGCCGCGAGACGCATCGCCGGCGCCGCGGCGCTCGCCGCCGTCCTCGGCCTCGGCGTCTGGGCCTGGCGCGCGCTGGGGCCCTCCGCCTCCGGCCTCCGCTCCGACCCGCCGGACCTGGAGCTGGCCGGCGCCGATCCCGCCGCCGCCGAGGCCATCCGCGCGGCCACGGCCGGCGTCCGCCGCTCGCCGCGCTCGGCCGAGGCCTGGGGCGATCTCGGCATGACGCTCCTCGCCCACGAGGTCTTCGCGCCCGCGGCGGCCTGCCTCGAGCAGGCGGCGCTGCGCGCGCCCGCCGAGGCGCGGTGGCCGTACCTCCAGGGGCTCGCGCTCCAGAAGGGCGAGGCCGAGCCGCGCGCGGCGGTGCGGGCCTTCGAGCGCGCCGCGGAGGCGGCGGCGCGGGGCGATCCCGTGCCGCGGCTCAAGCTCGCCGAGACGCTCCTCGAGCAGGGCGACGCCGAGGCCGCCGAGCGGCACTTCCGCCGCGCCCTCGAGCAGGACCCCGCGAACGCCAGGGCCCGTGCGGGCCTCGGCCGCGCGGCGTACCTCCGCGGCGACCTCGAGGCGGCGCTCCGCGAGCTCGGGGCCTCGGCCGGCGCCGCGCCCCGGGCGAAGGCCACGCGCGTCCTCCTCGCCGAGGTCCACCACCGCCTCGGGCGCGCCGGGGACGCAGAGCGGGAGCGCCGGGCCGCGGCGGGCCTCCCCGACGCGCACCGGTGGCCCGACCCGCACTCCGATCGAGTGCTCGCCCGCTGGACGGGAGTCCTCGCCGGGATCGAGCGCGCGAACGACCTCCTCGCCGGGGGCCGCGCCGATGACGCGCTACGCCTCCTCCGCGACACGGTGGAGCGCTACCCGCGCGCCCTCCTGGCCCTCCTGTCGCTCGGGCGCACGCTCCTCCAGACCGGCGACGCCGCCGGGGCCGAGGAGGCCCTGCGCCGCGCCGCGGACCTCGAGCCCGCGGCCTTCGAGGCGCACCACGAGCTCGCGGCGGCGCTCCTCCGGCAGGGCAAGACCCCGGCGGCGGCGGCGAGCTTCCGCCGGGCCCTCGAGGTCAAGCCCGACTACGCGCCCTCGCACCACGGCCTGGGCCAGTCCCTCCTGCGCCAGGGAGACCGCGAAGGCGCCGCCGAGGCCTTCCGCGCCGCCGTGCGTTACCGGCCCAACTACGCCGCGGCCCACCGGGACCTCGGGCAGATCCTCGTGGCCCTCGGCCGGACCGCCGAGGGGATCGAGCGCCTGCGCGACGCCCTGCGGCTCAACCCGCAGGACACGGAGGCGGCGAGGCTCCTCGAGGCGGCGGGGGCTCGGCCTTGACCGGCCGGCCTTGACCGCCCTTGACCTCCCCGGATGCCCGGGCGAGACTTCGGGGACGACCATGAAGCGCCCCACCGCCCCGGCCTCCCCGACCGATCTCCTGCGGCGGATCCCGCAGGTGGACCGGGTGATGCGGATCCCGGCGGTCGAGGCCATCGCGGCCGCAGGGTCCAGGGCCGAGGCCATCGACGCGGTGCGGGATCTCCTCGACCGGCGGCGGCGCGAGGTCCTCGCCGGCGCCCTGGCGGGCGAGGCCTTCGAGGAGGCCCTGAGCGAGCCGGGGATCGCCCGGGACCTCGAGCGGGCCCTCGAGAGGCGCCGCCTCTCGGCCTACCGCCGCGTGGTGAACGCGACGGGAGTGATCCTGCACACGGGCCTCGGGCGCGCCGTCTACCCGGCGAGCGCCGTCGACGCCGCCGCCCGCGAGCTGCGCGGGGCGTCGGTCGTCGAGGTGGCCCTCGAGACGGGCGAGCGGAACCGGCGCGAAGGGGCCCTGGTGCCGCTCCTGCGGGAGCTCACGGGGGCCGAGGGCGCCACGGTCGTCAACAACAACGCCGCGGCGACGCTCCTGATCCTGGCGGCCCTGGCCCGCGGGAGGGAGGTCATCGTGAGCCGGGGGCAGCTCGTCGAGATCGGCGGGTCCTTCCGCATCCCGGACATCCTGAAGGAGAGCGGCGCGCGCCTCGTCGAGGTGGGGACCACGAACCGCACGTACGTCGAGGACTACCGCCGCGCCCTCGGGCCCGAGACGGCCCTCCTCCTCCAGGTCCACACGTCGAACTACGAGATCGCGGGCTTCGTCCACCACACGCCGCTCGAGGAGCTCGTCGCCCTGGGGCGCGAGCGCGGGATCCCCGTCGTCTCGGACCTGGGCTCGGGCTGCTTCGTCGACCTGAGCCCCTACGGCTTCCGGCGCGAGCCGCTGGTGACGGACAGCGTCGCCGCCGGCGCCGACCTCGTCTGCTTCTCGGGCGACAAGCTCCTCGGCGGCCCGCAGGCCGGCGTGATCGTGGGCAGGAAGGACTCCGTCGACCGCCTGCGCGCCCACCCGCTCTTCCGCGCCGTGCGCGTCGACAAGGCGACCCTCGTCCTCCTCGAGGCGACGCTCCGGTGCTACCGGGACCCCGAGCGCCTCGCCGAGCGCGTCCCCGTCCTGCGCGCGATCATGGAGCCCGCCGAGAGCGTGCGGCGCCGCGCCCTCGCCTGCCTCGAGGCCGTGCGCCGCGGCGCGCCGGGCCTCGAGGCCGAGGTCGTGCCGTCGGCGGCCCAGGCCGGAAGCGGCGCCTTGCCCGCCCAGGAGATCCCGAGCTTCGCCGTGGCCGTGCGGCACCCGCGCCTCGCGGCGGACGAGCTCGCGCGCGCCCTGCGCCTCGGCGCGCCGGCCGTCGTGGGCCGCATCCAGGAGGGCCGCGTCCTCCTGGACCTCCGCACGGTGCTCGAGGGCGAGGAGGCGGAGGTGGCGGGGGCGCTGGCCGCCCTCACCCCTTGATCGACGCGAGGAACGCCACGAGGTCCGCCGCCTCCTGCGGCGTGAGACCGCGGAGGAGCCCCTCGGGCATGAGCGAGGCCGCCTGGCGCTCGAGCTTCGCCACGTCGGATGCGTCCACGCGCTGGACATCGCCCCGCGCGTCGAGCAGGACGAGCTCCGCCTCGGACCGCTCGGCGATGATCCCCGTGATCGCCTGGCCGGAGCGCGTGACGACGGCGTAGGCCGCGAGCTCCGGCGCCACGGACCTCGAGGGCTCGAGGATGCTCTGGAGGATCTCCTGCGCGGAGAGCCTTCTCCCGACGCCGCTCAGGTCGGGGCCGACCCGGGCGCCCTCCCCGCCGGCCCGGTGGCAGCTCTTGCACTGGGCGCCGGCGTCCCCGAGGAAGACGCTCCGCCCGCGATCGACGTCCCCGGCGAGGGCGAGGATGCGCTCCGGGTCGATCCCGTCGCCCAGGCGCTCGCTCCGCTCGGACTCGGGGAGGAAGCGCTCGAAGAGGTCGCGCACCTCGGGCCGGGGGTGGTCCCGCAGGAGCCCCGCGGCCGCGGCCGCGGCGCGCTCCGGGACGGCCCCCGCCGAGCCGAGGGCCACGGCGAGGGCCAGCGCGCCGCGCGTGGAGGCCGCGAGGCTGCGCACGCTCGAGGCGAGCCCCTCGGCGGCACCGCTCCCGTCGCTCCCGCCGTTTCCGTCGCCCCCCTCGCTTCCGCCGCCCCGCTCGAGAGCGTCGACCACGCTCCGCGCCTCCGCCGCGAGCCTCGGGCCGTCGCCCGGGCCGACCGGATCGACCGGGAGCGCGGCGATCCAGTCGCGGAGGAGCCGCACGCCGCGGTCGTCGACGAGGCGCGAGCCCAGGCGCGGCATGCGGCCGCCGTTCGACTTCGAGACGCGGTAGAGGAGGACCGAGCGGCACGGTTCGCCGGGCGCCACGATCCTCGGCTCGTCCAGGCCGAATCCCCCCCACCGCGGCCGCGCGCCGAGCACCTCCATGGCCTCGAGCGGCGTCCAGGCCGTGAGCTGGATCGGCGACATGCCGCCGCCGTTGGGAAAGTGGCAGGGCGCGCAGTTCGAGTGCAGGTAGGAGCGGGCCCGGAGGTCCAGGGCCTCGCGCTCGTCGTAGGGGTCGGCGAGCCGCGGCAGCCGCGCCGGAGGATCGGCGAGCGGGCGGGCGAGGACGCCGAGGCGCTCGAGGGCGCGGAGCTGGCTCCCCCTCGACCCGCCCGCGGCGACGTCCCGGTGGAGCTGGTAGGTGTTCACGCCGAGGACGAAGCCCGCCTGGAGGCCGTGGCAGAGACCGCACTCGGCGCGGCTCGAGTGGGTCCAGCCGCCGCGACCCCGGGCGCCGCCGGCCGCGACCAGCGTCGCATCGGCGCCCCCCTCGTCCCAGGCGTAGGCGTAGGGGCGCCAGGTGCCCGCCTCGAAGTGAAGGATCTGCGTCTCGAGCCGGCGGCCGCGGCCCGGGCCCGTCCCCCCGCCCCTCCCCGCGCCCGGGCCCGGGGACGGGCCGGGGGACGGGGACGGCGAGGACGCGAAGAGCGTCTTCGCGATGACCGTGCCCTCCGGGAAGGCCCAATGCTCGTGGCTCGCGGGATCGATCCGTCCCTCGCCCGGGATGCCCAGGAGCCTCTCCGCCGTGACCCCGTCGGCCCAGGGCTCGGCGGCGACCTCGTAGCGCACGACGCCCGGCGCCGGGGCGAGGTCTCGGGTCGAGGCGAAGAGGCCCGTCTCGCTCAGGCGCTCCGGGAAGCGCGCCGGCTCGGCCCCTCGCGCGTCCCGGACGAGGCGGTAGATCTTCCCCGTCGTCGTGTGGTCGGCGACGTAGACCTCGCCCTCGTGGTCCGCGCCGAAGGCGACGACCTGGAGCTGCGTGTCGGCGAGCTCCCGGAGCCAGGTCACACGCCCTTCCTCCTGCCGCAGCCCCCAGATCTTCCCCGTCACGTAGTCGCCGTAGACGTACGCGCCGCGGAGCTCGGCGAGGCGCCGCGCGCCGTAGAAGCAGCCGCCCGTGATCGACGCCGCCTCGGTGTGCGGGTGCTCGACGAGGGGAGGGACGATCGGCGTCGGGCCGCGCGGCAGGTCCGCGCGCACGGGCCGGCGGCCCTCCATGGCGCTCCAGCCGTGGTTCCCGCCGCGCTCGACGCGGTGCACGAGCTCCCAGAGGTCCCAGCCGACATCGCCGGCGAGGAGGTCGCCCGAGATCGGATCGAAACTCATTTTCCAGGGGTTCCGGAAGCCGTAGGCCCAGATCTCGGGGCGCGCGCCCGGCACGCCGTGGAAGGGGTTGTCTGGGGGCACGGCGTAGCGCAGGCCGCCCGCGGCGCGGTCGACGTCGATCCGGAGGACGCACGAGAGGAGGTCGTCGAGGTCCTGTCCCGTGTCGAGCGTGTCCGGCGGGTTGGGGCCGACGCCGTCTCCCGTCGAGATGTAGAGCATCCCGTCCGGCCCGAGCTCGAGGCAGCCCCCGTTGTGGCCGCCGGAGGGCCAGGTCAAGAGCACGTCCTCGCTCTCGGGGACGAGGCGCGGCGGTTCATCGCGGGTCGCGACGAACCGGGAGACGCGCGACCCGTTGGGCAGGCCCTCGCGGAGGACGTAGCAGAGGAACGCCTGGCGGTTCGCCTCGAAGCGGGGGTGGAAGGCGAGGCCGTAGAGGTAAAGCGCCTCGGGCTCGCGCGCCCGCAGGTCGAAGAACGGGTCCGCGCGCCCGACGTCGGGCCGCGGCGGGAAGGAGTAGATCCGTCCCGCCTGCTCGCCGGCCAAGAGCCGGTCCGTGCCGGGCGCGCGGGCCAGGATCACCGGCTCCTTGAAGCGGAGGCCCGGGAAGGCGACCTCGACCGCGTAGGGAGGCGCCGGGTCCGGCGACCCGCGCACGCGCGATGATGTCCACGGCGGCCGCTCGCCGCCGGGAAGCGGCGCCGAGGCGCAGAGGGAGATGGCGATGACGCAGACCGTCGAGGCGCGCATGGTGGACCTGGCTGGAGGCTCCAAGTCTCTCAGCCCGCTCCGCGGGGCGCAAGCGCTGGGCTCGCCTGCTCTGTGCCCCGCGGCGCGGCCTCCATGCCGCCGTCGCGGCCCTCGCTCACGCCGCCGCCGAGCGCCTGCGCAGGAGCAGCACCGACGACCCGATCGCGAGCCCCGCGAGGGCCAGGAGCGGCCACGCGGCGCGGGGCACCGCAGGGACGCCGACGCCCTCGGAGGGGCAGTCGCCCGCGATGGCGCGGATGTTGTCGATGTCGATGATCAGGTCGCCCCCGGCGTGACCGCGGAGGTTCACGCCGTGCTGCTCGACGAAGTCCAGGTTGGCGATCCCCTCGATCGAGAAGCACAGGTCGTGGATCTCGCCGTCCGCGGGCAGCGTCTGGTCCGAGCCGGCCGCATGGAAGTTGAACCCGCCCGACTGGAGGAAGTACTGGACGCCGACCGACTCCACGTTCCCGGCGACGTTCGTGGCCGACAGGCTCACGACGATGTGCTTGTAGTTCGACATGTCCGTGGGGGATGGCGACCCCGACACCCGCGGCCCCGGTCTCCGTGACCGTGAGCTCGCCGGCCGTGGAGCTCGCGAGCGTCAAGGTGTTCGCGCCGAAGTTCTTGAACCAACCCTGGACGTCGCCCGTCCCGTTCCACGTGTAGATCGCCCGCGGCGACTCTGCCTGGCCGCGGCGCACGCGGCCAGGTAGACGGGTACCGCCCAACGAAGAGCCATTCCTCGCCTCATGGAGTCCTCCCTCGAAGTCATGGAGTCCTCCCTCGAAGTGACCCTGCTGCGCGGAGCGCAGCCGACCGTGAAATCGCATCGGACGTACGGCAAACACCGCATCTCGTCCCGCACGGCATGGTAGCCGTCCGGGAGGGTGGGCTCAAGGGGACAGGACAGGTCTGGGCAGGGTCTGGGCAGGGTCTGGGCAGGGTCTGGGCAGGTCAGGACAAGGGCATGGGATGAATCCCTTGACCGGCGCGGCCGGCTGGGGGAGCATTGCCCCTGTGGCTGGAGCCACGAAGGACCGGCTCCCCGCGCTCGGCACGAAAAGCAAGTACCAGCAACACGAAGCAACACGAAGGAGGATGGCGCATGCGTCGGAACCTCGTCACCGGAATCATCCTGCTCTGCGGTCTCGCCGGGGCCCTGGACCTTGGGTACCACCTCGGCCGGCAGGGGGGCCTCCCCACGGCGGAGGGTCAGGCGGCCGAATTCGATGTGCTCATCGCCGCCGCGAACACGCAGTCCGAGGCCTTCTGCTTTGTCTTCAACAGGAAGTCGAACCAGCTCGTCTCGTACATGCAGCGCTCGAGCGGCGGGCTCGAGCTGAAGGGGATCCGCACCTGCCGGGACGACTTCCCCGCGATCAACGAGTACCCGAAGTCCCAGAGCCAGACGGCGGTCCGGAACATGAAGAAGATCGCCGAGCAGCTCGAGAAGGACAAGGACAAGGAGAAGTAAGGGCGTAGCCCCGCCGCCCCCCGCCGGCCCGGCCTCACGCCGCCGGCGCGCCGTCCGGGGCGTAGGGCTTCCGGTAGACTCGCGTGAGGAGCTTGTCCGCCTCCGGGTCGCCGGAGAACCGCTCCGCCTGGGGATCGAAGGCGAGCTTGCGGCCCACACGGCACGACGCCGACTGGAGCTTCACGCCATTGGCGAGCAGGTGCTCCTCCATGCGGCCGAGGGCCTCCGTGGCCTCGGGGTGCTCGCCGAGGCCGCGGGAGAGCCCGTGGAAGGGCTCGGCGGTGCCCAGCCGGTAGGAGATGTTCGCCAGGTGGCAGAGCGCGCTCGAGAGGTGGCCCTCGAGGATGTCGGCGCGGAGGTCCTCGACCTTGCGCGAGCGGACCGCGTCGGCGAAGTCCCTGAAGTGGTCGCCGCCCTCGGCGCTCGGCGGGATCGGCTCGGGCTTCTCGGAGCCCTTGCGGAAGATCCCCGCGCCCACCACGAGGGTTCCCTCGGTGCCGTGGAAGATGTTCCCCACCTTGCGGCCCAGGAGCTCGGGCGTCGCGAGCCCGCGCACCTCGAAGGCGATGCGCGCGTCGCCGTAGTCGAAGAGGGCGACCTGCGTGTTGGCCGTCTGCCCCCGGTCCTCGTAGCCGAAGCGGCCGCCGAAGCTGGAGACCGAGCGGGGGAGACCCACGCCGAGACCCCAGCGCGCGACGTCCATCTCGTGGACGCCCTGGTTCCCGATGTCGCCGTTCCCCGTGTCCCACATCCAGTGCCAGTTGTAGTGGACGAGGTTCCCGTGGAAGGGCTGCTGCGGTGCCGGGCCGAGCCAGATATCGAAGTCGACCTCGGGGGGCGGCGCCTCCGCGGGCTTGACGCCGATCGAGCCCCGGGGCTTGTAGCAAAGGCCCCGGGCGAGGTAGACCTTCCCGATCTTGCCGGCGCGGAGGGCCTCGACGGCCCCGCGCACGTCGCGCGAGCTGCGGCTCTGCGTCCCGTGCTGCACGATGCGCTGGTGCCGGCGCGCCGCCTCCACCGCGGCGCGGCCCTCCCAGACGTTGTGCGAGCAGGGCTTCTCGACGTAGACGTCCTTCCCGGCCTGGCAGGCCCAGATGGTGGCGAGAGCGTGCCAGTGGTTCGGGGTCGCGATGCTGATCGCGTCCACGGACTTGTCGTCGAGGGCCCTGCGGAGATCCTGGAGCGTCGCGGGCGCGCGGCCTTGCCGCTCCTCGGCCTTGCGGGCCGGGCCGGCCCAGGTCCGGCGGTCGGGATCGACGATCGCCGCGACCTCGGCGTCCTTCATGCCGCTGAAGGCGTCCACGTGGCTCTGCCCCCGGCCGTTCACACCGAGGACGGCCACGCGCAGCCTCTCGCTCGCGCCGGCGACCCCGCGGCGCTCGAAGGCGGTCAAGAGCCCCGCGCCGGCGGCCAGCGACCCTGCCAGGAATCGACGTCGGTCCATTCGTGCCATGCGACCCTCCTTGCGTCCTCGAAGTGGGCTGTTCCGCGGCTCTCGTGTCGTGGCCTCAAGGCCCCGCGTCCTTCCCCTCGGAGAGCCAGCCGAGCGAGAAGCGCGCGAAGGTGATCGTCTCGTAGGGCGACTTCTCCCCGCGCTCGTAGAGACATCCGATGCCTCCTCCAGGGAGCGGCGTCAAGGCCGAATATGCCGCGCGGCCCCCATGGAGGAGCCTCGAGCCGGGCCAGCTCTTCCCCTCGTCGCGGCTCAAGCGCACGGTCATCTTCTCCCGCTTCGTGCTCGCCGGGTTCGAGAAGAGGAGCGCCCCGTCCCGGAGCCGGATGAGGCTCGCCTGGCAGACGGGCTCCACGAGCGCCAGGTCCAGCGCCGGCTCCGTCCACGTGAGCCCGCCGTCCCGGCTCGTCGCGACCGCGCGCCGGCTCTTCCCGTGGTAGCTCCGCATGTTGAGGAGGAGCGACCCGTCGGCCCGCTCCACGACCTGGCACTCGTTCGTGAGGTCCCCGAGGACCCCTCCCAGCCTCCAGGTGGCGCCGCGGTCGTCGCTGTAGATCACGTGGGAGCGGCGCATCTTCGTCCGCGCCACCGCGTGGTCGCAGGGCACGAGCAGCCGGCCCGAGCGGAGCTGGATCCCGCAGCCGGGGCCCGTCGCGTACCAGGTCCAGTCGGGCCCCTTGACGGCCTTGGTGATCTCGGCCGGCTTGGCCCACGTCGCCCCGTCATCGTCGCTCCTCGTGATCCAGGCCTCCCGGCTGCCCTTGGCGGTCCCCGAAAGGATCTCCTCCTCGCTGTCCTCGCCCAGGTTGCGCGTCAGGGGAAGCCAGATCGTCCCCGTGCTCGCGTCCACGAGCGGACAGGGGTTCCCGATCGTGTTCGGCCCGTCGTCCCAGACGGTCTCGAGCGCTCCCCAGCTCTTCCCGCCGTCCCGGCTCCGGCGGAGGACGAGGTCGATGTCGCCCGTGTCGCTCGTCCCCTTCTTCCTCCCCTCGCAGAAGGCGAGGAGCGTGCCCCCGGGGGTGAGCAGCACGGCGGGGATCCGGAAGGTGTGGTAGCCGTCACGACCCGAGACGAAGACGTCGGCCTGCTCGAGCTCGGAGCCCCGGAGGGCACCGGTCTGCGCCAGGACGAGGCACGCGAGGGGGGGGGGCGAGGGCGAGGGCGCCGGCCACCGATCACCCTCCGATCGCGTACATGGGTCGGGGCGGCTGGACGAAGCGGGCCGTGTTGATCTCGTGGCCCTCCCACTTCGCTCCGACGCAGCCCTCGATGAGGCGTTCCAGCTCCTCGTCGGTCCCGCCGCTGCGCAAGGGGCCCTTCACGTCCGTCTCCTCGAGGGCGAAGAGGCAGTAGCGCAGCTTCCCGTCGGCGGTGAGCCGGAGCCGGTTGCAGCTCCCGCAGAAGGGCCGGCTCACGCTGGCGATGATCCCGACCCCCCCGACGCCATCGGAGAAGACGAACCGCGCCGCCGGCGCGCGAGCGTCCTGGTCGAGCGCCGGGATGAGAGGCGCCACCTCGCGCGAGAGGATGTCCAGGATGTCCGCTGCCAAAAGGACGCTGTCGCGGCGCCACTTGCCGTCGGCGTCGAGGGGCATGTACTCGATGAACCGGACCTCGATCCCGTGCTCGCGCCCGAAGCGGGCGAGGGGCACGAGGTCGTCCTCGGAGAGCCCGCGGACGGCCACGGCGTTGAGCTTCACCGAGGGGTAGCCGAGGCGCCGGCAGGCGAAGATGCCCTCCAGGACGCGCTCGAGGCCGTCGCGCCGCGTGATCTGCCGGAACTTCGCCGGGTCGAGGGTGTCGAGGTGCACCGTGACGCGGCCGAGGCCCGCCTCGCGGAGCGGCGCCGCCCGATCGGCGAGGAGGAGGCCGTTCGTGGTGAGGGCCAGGTCCGAGATCCCCGGGACCGCGGCGAGCTTGCGCACGAGGACGTGCAGGTCCCGCCGGACGAGCGGCTCCCCTCCCGTGAGGCGGAGCTTCCTGATCCCGAGCCTCGCCGCGACGCGTACGAAGCGCTCGATCTCCTCGAACGTGAGGATCTCCGACTTCTGCACGAAGACCGGGTCGTCCTCGGGCATGCAGAAGAAGCAGCGGATGTTGCAGCGGTCGGTGACGCTAATCCGCAGGTTGTCGTGCCGGCGGCCGAAGGAGTCGACGAGTCGCGTCGGGGTGCCCATGGGGTTCGAGGATTGGGCGTGGTTCAACGCCGGGTTACACCCGGCTATGAACCACGCGTTCATTCCCACGATACTGCCCCTACCAAACTGCCCCTGCTGAGCTCTTTCCTGTTACCTGAATGGAGCCTGATCTGAAC
>JACQVW010000836.1 GCA_016209535.1 Planctomycetota bacterium
CGGGGGGACCGAGGGGGGACGGCACGGGACCGAGGGGGGACGGCACGGGACCGAGGGGGGACGGCACGGGACCGAGGGGGGACGGCACCGCCGGCTCGGGCAGCGCCACGGGCGCGAGCGGCAGGGACGAGAACGCATAGGCCTTGAGCCGGTTCGAGCGGGCGAGGCCCTCGAGGACCTTGAGCTCCGGGCTCGAGAGGGCGCGCGCCACGAGGTCTGCGCGGCGTGCCGAGGCGACGTCCTCGGGCGCCATGCCGAGGGCCCGCGCGGCCGCATCCCGCCGCGCCGGGTCGCCCTGGTAGCGGTCCTGGATGCCCTGGCTCAGGGATTCGTCGACGAGGAGCAGCGTCACCGCGCGGAGGTCCTCGACCCGGTCCACCTCGAGGACGGGGTAGAAGGCGGCGACGGCCAGGGCGGTGATGACCGCCGAGCGGATCCCGGCGAGGCCGAGCTTCTTCCAGCGCGCGAGGGCCCCCTCGCGGCGGTAGTTCCAGACGACGAAGGCGCAGGAGGCGAGGATGGCCAGGATGGCCAGGAGGCCGAGCCCCCCCTCGGGGAAGCGGGCGAAGCGGAGGTGCGCCGCGCCACCGCGGACGCGCTCGGCGTCCACCGAGAAGAGGCGGAGGAGCCAGTCCGGCGGGCCGCTCGAGGCGGCCTCGAGGAGGAGGGGCCAGGGGCTCACGAGGTGCCTCCTCCGGCGGCGGGTCTCGGCGGCGGGTGGTGGGCGAAGAGCCTCGCGAGGAGCGCCTCGGCGAAGAGGAGCACCGCGAAGGCCCAGAGGAGGAAGTCCGAGGCCTCGAAGCGGCCGCGCCCCACGTCGCCGATGCCCGCGGGGTCCCGCAGCACCGCGATCTCGACCTCGGGATAGAGCTCGCGGAGCCTCGCGGCGCTCACCCGCGCCGGGTCCGACTCGGCGGGGTCCCGCGCCACGCCGATCGCGAGCCACTCCTCCTCGCCCGACTTCCCCTTGAGCGCCAGCGCGTAAAGGCCCGCGCGGTCCGTCTCGTCGATGGAGAAGCGGAAGCCGGCGCCACCCGGCTCGCCCTCGCGCGGCGGGGCCGGGGCGGCAAGGATCGACCGCTCGGGCACCGCCGGGTGCCCGGGCAGGCGGAGGCGGGCCTCGCGCGAGTGGACCGCGACGTCCACGGGCACCTCCACGGGCGTGCCGGCGCGGTGCCCAGCGCCCTCGCGCCCCGAGCGGGCGGCGACGGCGACGACCTCCTGGAGCGCCATGAGGTAGGAGGGGTTCCTGGCCCAGTCGTTCCACTCGAGGTCGCAGGAGCTCGACGCGAGGAGGACGCGGCCCCTCTCGACGGCGTGCTCCACCAGAGCGGGCGACGCCGCCGCATCGGTGTGCCGCGCGATGACCTGCGCCCCGGCGACGGGCTCGAGGACGAAGCGCTTCTCGAAGCGGATCGAGCCCAGGAGGTCGCTCGCGTCCCGCAGGAGGCGGAAGTAGGGGTGGTCGAGGGAGGGCGAGATCCCGACGGGGTCCTGCTCGATCTCGAGGGCGCCGAGACGGGCCGGGAGGATGCCGCGCGCGGGCGGGGGCTCTCCCGCCGGGGGGTTCCCCAGGTCGCCGAGCTGGCGGCTCCAGAGGGCCGGGTCCGCCTGGTCGCCCGGGAAGAGGACGAGGGTCCCGCCGGCGCGCACGTAGCGCCCGAGGGGCTCGAGGAGCTCCGCGGGGACGCTGTGGAGGTTCGCGAGGACCACCGCCGCGTAGCGCTCGAGGCCCCCCCGGGGGACGTTCTCCTCGACCACCACCTGTGGCTTCAGGCCCGAGGACACCTCGCCGCCGGGGGCGAGGGCCGCGGCGATGAAGTCCGTCTCGCCGGCGAAGGGCTCCGAGGACGGTTCCCCGTCGACGAGGAGGACCTCGATGGCCGTCACGACCTCCACCGCGAGGTGCGCGGCGTCGTCGCCCGGCAGCGCGTCCCGGTTCCCCGTGAGCTCCACCGTGACGCCGTGGTGCCCCGCGGAGCGGAACGTGACGGGGACCGTGAAGGGCATCGCCGGCCCGGGCGGCAACTCGTCGATGGCCGGGCCCACCGCCGTGGCCTGAGCCTCGGGGCCGCTCGAGCCGGCCGGGGCGTAGCGGACTCGCAGGCCCAGCCCGCGCACGGCCGAGAGGCCGAAGTTGCGCACGTCGACGCGCAGCTCGCAGGGGATGTCGGCGACGGGGCGCCCCCCCTCGACGGAGAGGCCCGCGATGGCCACGTTCCCGGAGCCCTCGGTCCCCACGTCGAGGACCGAGATCCTCGCGGGCGCGTCGGGCGACTCGGCGAGCCGTACGAGGGCCCTGCGCACGCCGTCGTCGGGCCCGCCGCGCCCGTCGGTCCACTCGGAGGCGCGGAGGTCCGTCAGGATGGCGATGGCCCGGGGCCTCGGGGCCTCGCCGGCGGCAGCCGCGGCCTCGAGGACGGCCTCGAGGGCCGCGCCGAGGGACATACGCGCATCGGTGGGGGAGAGGCGCGCCAGGGCCTGGGAGAGCGCAGCCGCCCGCTCGCGGTCCACGAAGGCGCCGCGGAGGAGCGGCTGGCGCGGGCGCGTTCCTCGCAGGACCGTGAGCCGGTCGCCCCCCCCGCGCTCGGCGAGCCTCCGGACCTGGCCCTGGACCGCGTCCGAGGCGCGCTGGAAGGCCGTACGGTCCGCCTCGCGTTCGGAGGTGCTGAAGGAGTCGTCGAGGATGAAGACCTTCTCCTCGGAGCGCAGGGCGCTCGCGAGCCACTCGAGGCCCCGCTCCGAGAGGACGGGGCGGGCGAGGAAGAGGCCGAGCGAGGCCATGAGGGCCACGCGCAGCAGGAGGAGCAGGAGCTGCTCGATCTGGATCCTGCGGCGGCTCTTCTTCAGGGCCTCGAGGAGGAACTCCATGGCGGCCCAGTCGATCCTGCGGAAGCGGCGCCGGTTGATGAGGTGGATGATGATCGGGATCGTCACGAGCCCGAGCGTGGCCCAGGCCAGCGCGCCGTGGAGGAAGGACGAGCCCATCAGCGGCCCCTCCGGGCGACGCGCCCGCGCGCCGCGACGACGGCGATGACGGCCGCGTCGAGGGGCGCGTCCGTCGGGACGCGGAGGTAGTGGATCCCGAGGTCCGCGCAGGCCTTGCCGACCCCTTCGAGGTAGCGGGCGACCGCCGCCAAATACGCCTCGCGGAGGGAGCGCGGGTCCGCGACGACCTCGGGGTATCCCTCGAGCCCGTGGAAGAGGGTGTTCCCCTCGAAGGGGAAGGTGAGCTCGGTCTCATCGAGGACGTGGAACACGATGACGTCGTGGCGCCGGAGGGCGAAGGACTCGAGGCCCGCAATGATCTCGGCCAGGGGCGCGAAGAGGTCCGAGATGAGCACGACGAGCCCGCGGCGGGGGAGCGACTCCGCGATCCCCGCGAGCACCTTCCCGAGCCCCGTCTTCCCGGCGGGCTCCGTGGCGGCCATGGCCTCCCCGAGGCGCACGAGGATAGAGGGGTGCGTGCTCGAGGGGAGCCGGGCTCGCACCTCGGAGTCGAAGAGCGTGAGCCCCACGGCGTCGTGCTGCCGCTGGAGGAGGTAGGCGACCGACGCGGCGAGGGTGCCACCGCACTCGTACTTGGTCCAGGGGGGCTTCGCCCCGTAGCGCATCGACTCGGAGCTGTCCAGGAGCACGTGCCCCCGCAGGTTCGTCTCCTCCTCGAAGCGCTTCAAGACGATGCGGTCGGCGCGGCCCAGGACCTTCCAGTCGATGTGACGCGGGTCGTCGCCGGCCACGTAGGCCCGGTGGTCGACGAACTCGACCGAGTGGCCGTGATAGGGGCTCTTGTGCATGCCCGTGATCGTGCCCTCGACGATCATCTTGGCGCGTAGCTCGAGCCGCCCGACCCGGGCCAGGACCCTAGGGTCGTAGAACCTTTCGTAGCTCTGCATCGGGGACCTGCGCGCCCTCCTCGGCGGGCGTCGTCTCGAGGAGCCGGTCGACGATCCTGTCGGCCGTGAACCCCCTCGCCTCGGCGTGGAAGTTCGTGAGGATGCGATGGCGGAGGACGGCGTGGACGACGGTGCGGATGTCCTCGACCGATACGTGGTAGCGGCCGGAGAGGAGCGCCTTCGCCTTGGCGCCGAGGACGAGGAACTGGCAGGCGCGCGGCCCGGCGCCCCAGGCCACGTGCTCCCGGATGAAGTCCGGCGGCGCCTCGGCGCCTCCGTCGACGCGCGTCTGCCTCGCGAGCCGCAGGGCGTAGCCGATCACGTCGTCCGATGCCGGCACCCGGCGCACGATGCGCTGGAGCTCGAGGATCTCCTCGCCTCCGAAGATGGGCTCCACCGAGGCCTCCGCCTCCTCCGTCGTCTGGCGCACGATGGCCAGCTCCTCGTCCCAGCGCGGGTACTTCACGTAGATCTTGAACATGAAGCGGTCCTGCTGCGCCTCGGGCAGCGGGTAGGTGCCCTCCTGCTCGATGGGGTTCTGGGTCGCGAGCACGAAGAAGGGGTCCGGGAGCGGGTGGCGCACGCCGCCCACCGTCACCTGGCGCTCCTGCATGGCCTCGAGCAGGGCCGCCTGGGTCTTCGGGGGCGTGCGGTTGATCTCGTCGGCGAGGATCACGTTGGCGAAGACGGGCCCGCGGACGAAGCGGAAGGTGCGCTGGCCCGTGGCGCGGTCCTCGTGGATGACCTCGGTGCCCGTGATGTCCGCCGGCATGAGGTCCGGCGTGAACTGGATGCGGTTGAACTCGAGGCGCAGGCAGCGCGCGAGGGTCCTCACGAGGAGCGTCTTCGCAAGGCCCGGGACGCCCTCGAGGATGCAGTGGCCGCGGGAGAAGATGGCGAGGAGCAGCTCCTCGACCACCTGGTCCTGGCCGACGATGACTTTCGAGATCTCCTTCTTCAGGGCCTGGAAGCGGCTCACGAGCCGGTCCACGGCCTGGAGGTCGGGAACAGGGTCTGGCATGGCGTGGTCCTCGGATTACCTCTGGAAGATCGGCACGTGCTGGTAGGGGAGGGCGAGCATGATGAGCGCGATGGCGGTGCCGTAGGAGGTCCCCACGTCGTCGCCCATCCAGCTCCCGTCGCCTTTCTGGAGCGAGGCGAGGCGGTGGGAGGCCTCGCGGTAGTAGCGGTCCCACTCCCTGCCCCCGCGCTGGTACTTGGCCTGGGCGAGGTAGAGGTGCGAGTAGAAGAAATGGCCCCAGGAGAGGTTCCCGCCCGAGTGGACGGAGATCGTCCTGTCGCAGTAGGCGAGGCACTTGATCGCGAGGTCCGAGTCGTAGCTCCCGGCGTTGTAGAGGGTCGCCACCGCGGCCGCCGTGATGGGCGGGCGCGACTCGCCGCCGCCGGAGGCCATGTAGCGGATCCCGCCGTCGGGGTTCGCCGAGCGCTCGATGTACCGCACCGCGTTCTTCACCGTCTGGGGGTTCACCTGGATGCCGGCGTCGCGGCAGGCCCGGAGGCCCTGGATCTGGGTGACCGTCACCGAGCCCTCGTCGCCGTCCGAGTTGGGGGAGTAGAGCCAGCCCCCGGCGCGGCTCTGGCTCCGCTCGGTGATGCGCACGGCCCGCACGAGGACGTCGTGGATCCGTTTCTGGACGGTCCGGTCCTGCTCCATGCCGTAGGCCTGGGCGAGGAAGAGCATGGCGAAGCCGTGCCCGTGCATGGAGCGGCCCTCCTCGGCGGGAGTCGCGATGTGGCCGTTGGGCTTGGCCACCGTGAGGAGGAAGTCGACCGCCTTGCGCACGGCACGGCAGTGCGGGCCCTGGGTGGGCGTGCTGCCCGCGGCGAGGAGGGCCGTCCCCGCCAGCGCCGTCATGGCGGTGGGGTAGGTCCCCCAGCCTCCCATGTTGTTCCAGGAGCCGTCGCGGTTCTGCGTGCGCACGAGGTAGGCCGTGCCCGCCGCGATCATGCGCTCGATCTCGGGCGTGACGCCGTCGGGCCTCCGGTCGGCGGCCGCGGCGGGCGCGCCGGTGCCGAGGAGCGCTGCGAGGGCGGCCAGCGCGGCGCTCGCGGCGCGTGGTGCCGCGGGCCCTGGCCGCGCGCTCATCCGGCCTCTCCTTCCTTCTCCACATCCACCTCGAACTGCCCGCTCACCTGGCCGTTCTGGAGCGAGATGCCCAGGAAGAGGTTGCCCGCGGCGTTCGAGCTCGCGTCGTGCTCGGTGCCGATCAGGAAGGGCTGGCCCTTCTCGCCGATCTTCCCCACGAGGGCGCCGGTGGCGAAGCTTCCGAGCTGGTTCCCGCTGATGTTCGAGGTCCCCTCGGGACCCGTGGTCTGGCCGTACTGCTCCAGGTTGATCTGGCCCGAGGCCGAGATGTGCAGGCGCTCGCCCTGGGCGAAGGCGAGCTTCGTGTCGAACCACTTGTTGGCCCCGGCGAAGGTGCCCGCGGGCACCTGGAAGGTCACCGTGGCGTGGGGCGAGTCGCGGAACACGATGCTCACGATGTCCTTCCGGCTCAGATTCAAGCTCCCGTACCGCGTCGCGAGCTGGAAGCTCTCCTCCTCCACGCGGCCCTTGACGGTGAACTTGAGGGTGACGACCTCGTCCTCCTCCCCGGCGATGGGGCCCACGAGGGAGGCCGTCTCGTCCTCGTCTTCGACCTGCTCCTCGATCTCCGAGACGAGCTTCTCGGCGCGCGTCTTGACCTCCTCGTCCTCCGAGACGAGGGCCTTCTTGAGGGCTTCGAGGGCAGGGAGCCCGATCTCGCGGAGGGCCGCCATGGCCTCCTCCCGCTTGTCGAACTCCTCGCTCGAGAGCCCCTTCACGCTCTCGGCGATCCGGCCCGCGAGCTGCGGATCCTCGGCCGCCGCGAGGCGCACCCGGACCACCTCGGGCACGGGCACCGTGAGCTTGCCGTAGGGGGTCGCCACGCTGAGGACCTTCAGGTCCGGCGTGCCCGCCAGGCGCGTCCCGTCCCGCAGGCGGAACATGGGCTGCTCCGGCTCCTTCTTCTTCGCGGGCTTCGCGGCGTCCTTCTTCTCGCCGTCCTTCTTCTTCTTCTTCGGTTTCGTGGCCGGGGGCTCGTCGAGCTTGACCTCCACGGGCACGTCGCCCTCCCCCGCCTTCTTCTCGGCCTTCTCGGACTTCGCGGTCTTTTCTGCCGCCTCGGCCGCCTTCTCGCCGGGCACGTCCGCGGGCTTCGCCTCCTCCTTGGCCTCCGCGGCCCTCTCCCCCGGCTCCTTCTTCGCCTCGGCCTCCTTGCCCTTGGGTTTCTCCTTGAGCTTCAGGATCTCGAGGATGCCCGCGGCCTTCTCCGCCTTTTTCTCGGCCTTCTCCGCTTTCTTCTCGGGCTTCGCCTCCTCGGCCCTGCCCTCGGCCTTGCCCGCGTCCTTCGCCTCCGTCTCCTTCTTGCCCTCCTCCTTGCCTGTGTCCTTGGCGGCTTCCTTCGCCGCCGCCTTCGTCTCCTCCACGGCTCCGGGTCCCGCCTCGAGCCGCAGGGCCGCGGCGCCGATCCATGAGCCGACGAGGCACAGCGCTATCCAAGGGATGGCTCTCATTTCTCCTTCTCCGATCCTTCGGGGCCCGGGGCGAACCAGCCGAACCCGTCGGCGTTGCCCACGGCCAGGCCGCCCTCGAGGACCTGGAGGCGGGGCGGCTGCCCCGTGCCCTTGCCATGGACCTCGAGGGAGCAAAGCTCGTGAACGGACCCGTCCGCCGGGCTCACGACGACGACCCGAGTGTACCACTTCTCCTCGCCCTCTTCCGCGTTGAAGGCCAGGACCCACCGGCCTCCGGGCACGAGGAGCCGCTCCCGCCGGCACGTGACGGGGCCCTCGTGGAGGGTCCTCTCCCAGAGCTTCTCTCCCGCCGCCGAGAGGCGCAGGAGGTGCAAGCCGACCCCGGTCCGCACGCGACCGCCGTACCAGGCGCCCGGGACCGCGCCCCCCGCCCGGCTCAGGACCAGCGTCCTCGACCCGTCGCGCTCCAGGAAGACGGCGGTCACGCCGCAGCCCTCGGGGAGCGCCACGGCGCGCCGCGCCCTGCCGCTCCGGGCGGACCGGGCGACCAGCCTGCCGTCGGGCTCCGCGAGCCACAGCTCGGCCCCTCGCGCGAAAGCCAGCGCGAGGCGCGCGCCCTTCGCGGTCCAGAGCGCGCGGCCGCTCGAGGCCTCGACGACCTGCAAGGCCTCGCCGCCGAAGGCGGCGGCGAGCCCGCCCGCGGCGAGGAGCGCCTCCCCGGCGGCGCCGGAGGGCCCGCGCACGAAGCAAGCGGCCTTCCGCCCGCCGCCCGAGGCCCGAAGGATCCAGAGGCCCGAGGGGCTCGCCGTCCGGACCTGGAGGCAGGTCCCGTGCCTCGCGGGCGGCGAGGCGGGGAGCCCCTGCTCGGCCTTCCACCGGCCGCGGAGCTTCCCGGTCGAGCGCGATAGCGCCTCGAGGGTGCCGTCGCGGAGGAGGACGAGCGGGTCCTCCCGGTCGAGGTCGAACTCCGAGAAGAAGTTCTGGCCCTCGGGGATCGGCATCCCGCCCCACCACCAGCCCGAGCGGGCCGAGGACATCTCGAGGAGCGGGTGTCTCGACGGGCGCGTCCAGGCGAGGCGGAGGCCCTTCACCCCGCCCGAGTGCCCGGGGGAGCGGAAGGCGTAGAGGCCCGCTGCGGTCCCCAGGAGGATGAGCTCGCCCCGGCGGTGGGCGACGGCCGGCTCCTCCACGTGGGCCTGGAGCAGCGTCTTCGTCTCCGCGACGTCGGGGTACTCGGGCAGCTCCCGCTCGAAGACAGGCTTCCCCTCGCGGCCGTAGGCCCGGAGGCGACCGCCCGAGATGGCGAAGAGGGCCGGGAGCGGCGCCGAGCCCGGGGCGCTCGAGGCGAGGAAGCCGTCCTCGGCGGGCGCCCAGAAGACCCGCGCGAGGCGGTCAGCACCCACCCCGTCGATCGTGGCCGCGAGGCCCTCCGCCTCGGGCTCGTCGGGGGGCAGGGCGGAGAGCCGCTCGCGGCGCGCGCGGACGTCGGGCTCGGCGGCCCGGGCCGGGAAGTCGTCGGCGAGGAGGTCGAGGAGCTCCGCCGCCCGCGCCGGGTCGCCCTCCTCCTCCGCGAGGTCCGCGATGCGCAGCTCGACGGCCGCGATCTCATCGCGCTGGGGCCGCCGGAGGACGACGAAGGACGCGCGCGAGGGGGGCAGCTCCTCGGCCTTCGCGGGCGGCCCCGCGCCCTCGTCGCCCGCCGGGACCGCGACGCCCCGGGCCCGCAGCTCCCGGAGGGCGTCGGAAGCATAGGCGCCGGCGTCCACCTCGAACCCTTCGGGCGACCGGGCCGTCACGCCGTCCTTGCGCGCGAGCTCGGCGTAGAGCCGGGCGGCGGCCTCGAGGCCGCCGGCGCCGGCGCGCTCGCGGAGCTGCGCCTCGAGGAGGCGCAGCGAGAGGACGTCGGCGGCGTCCTTCACGAGGGGGCGAGGCCGCGCGAGCAGGTCGGCGACGAAGCGCGGGTCTCCCGTGGCCTTCGCGGCGGCCCGCGAGACCTCGACCAGCTCGCGGTCCACCTCGTCGCCGAGGGCCCTCGAGCGGACCTTGCCGCGGAGGGCCTCGAGGGCCGCGATGGCCTCGGGGTGGCGCCCCTCGGCCTCGAGGAGGCGCGCGCGCAGGCGCAGGTTGCCCTCGGGGCCGCCCTCGAGGTCCTTCCAGGACGCGGCTTGCGGCTCCACGGCGAAGATGCGCCCCGGGGTCACGGCGAGGAGCTGGCCCGCGGCCAGGAGCAAGTGCATGGGCTCGGCGCGGGGCATGCGGTCGTCGAGGACCCGCACGCGCTCGAGGACACTCCCGTCGCGCGCGTCGAGCACGGCGAGGGTGCCGTCCCGGGCCGCGGCGACGATGCGGCCCCCCGCCACGATGGCCGAGTCGATGCCCGCCGCGGGAGCCTCGAGCACCTCGACCTCCCCGACCTGCTCGCCGTCGCCATCGGCCTCCCCGCGGGGCCGTCGGGCCGTCTCGGCCACCGCGGCGCTCCGCCAGGCGTCCTTCCCGTCGTCGAGGCGGAGGGCGAGGACCTCGTCGCCGCCGATGTAAGCGTGCGCTCCGCCCGCCCCGAGGAGGAGCTGCGGCCCTTCTCCCGCGAAGCGCCGCTCCCAGAGCAGGCGGCCCGTGCGGAGGTCGAAGGCGACGAGGTGGTCCGAGTCCACGGGCGCCGCGATGAGGAGTCCCCCGGCGATCACGGGGCCGCCGGCCTGCCAGCGCGGCGGCGCGTAGCCCTGGCGGATCCTCGAGCGGTACCGCGACGCCCACAGGACCTCTCCCGAGGCGCCGTCGAGGGCGGCGACGATGCCGTGGCCGCTCGCAACGGCGACGATGCCGTCCGACGAGGCCAGGGGGACGCCCTGGGCGACGAGCCGGCCGAAGCGGTCCGTCTGGGCGTGCCCCAGGGAATAGAGGCGGCGCGTCCAGGCGACCTTGCCGCCGCGCGTCACGCCGGCGGCGCAGAAGGACTCGCCGCGCATCGCGGGCGCCACGAGGAGGCCGCCCGCGGCGACGGGGGGAGCCGTGAAGGCGAGACGGCGCCCCGGGCCGCCGTCCGCTCCGCCGGGAGCGGTCCAGGCGACCTTCCCCGTGCGCGCGTCGTAGGCGACGAGCCGGTTCGCGCGGTAGACGACCTTGCCGGTCTCCGTCTGGCCCGAGTGGACCTCGTCCTCGAGGACCACGGCGAGCGCCGCCTCGCCGGGCCTCGAGGCGGGGAAGACGGCGCTGCTCGAGGCGGCGGCCGCCGCCGCGGGCGACGGCAGCGCCGCGAAGCCCTGGAGCCGCGCGGCGCCCCGCGCGAGCTCGCGGGGCTCGGCCCGCCAGCGGAGCTTCCCCGTGTGCGCGTCGAGGGCGATCACCTCGGCGCCGCGGCGCGCGAAGACGGTGTCCCCGATCGAGGCGCCGCGCCCGGCCGGGCGGCCGCCCGAGGGCGCCCCGCCGGCGTGAGCGCCGCCCCCGGGCGCGAGGGGCACGATCCACAGGGCCTGGCTCCCGGCGGCCGGCAGGCTCGCCGCCTCGAGGGGGAGCTCGGCGCCGTCCTGGGTGCCCCGCGGCCCGACCCAGGCGCCGCCGGGGGGCGCGCCCGCGGCGACCTCGGCCGCTCGCCGCTCGAGCGCATGGAAGAAGGCGTGCGCGGCGAGGGCGTGTCCGGGGACGGCCTCGCCGCGGACGAGGACCGGCGTCTCCGGGTGGTCCCTGGCGATCGTCTCGAGGGCCCGCCCAGCGCTCCGCGGCGCGCCGGCGAGGAGGTGCGCGGCCGCCGCCCGGGCGAGGAGCGCCGCGCGCGACGCAGGGTCCTGGACGGGCAGCTCGAGGCGCGTCTCGTAAGCGCGCGCCGCCTCGGCCGCGCGGCCCGCGTCGAGGAGGCGGTCGCCCAGGGCCTCCCGCGCCTCCCAGCCGGCCCGGGCGAGGGGGTAGCGGTCGGCCGCCCTGCGGAGCTCCACGAGGGCCGCCGCGCCGGCGAGGCCCCGAGCCCTCTCGAGGGCGGCGCGCGCCGGGGCCTCGTAGGTGCGCGCGTAGAGCTCGCGGGCCTCCGCGGAGAGGCTCACGAGCCGCCTCCGGGCCCAGACCGCCACGGGCGCGAGCTCCACGCCGTCCGCGCTCACGAGCTCCTCGCCCGGCCCGATTTCCGCCTCCGCTTCCTGGTCCGAGGCCTCGTCCTCGGGGAGGACCGGGACGTCCCCGCGGAAGATGGCGATGCGCCGCGGCCCGGCGGCGGCCTCCTCGGGCCCGGCCCTCTCCTTCGTCTCGGGCGGCGCCCGGAGCTTGCGGGGCCGCCCGGGCCCCGTCGCGGCGGCGAGCACCTCGTCGAGGACCGCGAGGCCCCGCGCCCAGTCGCCGGAGGCGATGTGCTCCTCGGCGCGGCGGACCTCCGAGGCCGTCTCGCTCGACTCGAAGGGAGCCGCGGCGCCGCGGTGCTCGGGCGGGACCTCGACCTGCCCCCCGGGCGCCGCCGGCTTCCGCTCCCTGGCGGGCTCCTCGAGCGCGCCGCCGGCCCGGAGGGTCAGGAGCGCGCCAAGGGCGGCGGCGGTGAGACTCCCTCGTGTCGGCGGCCCGATCATGCAGGGGCCATCCTATGCTTTGGAGGCCGGGGCCGCAACGAGCGGGGCGGCGCCGGCGCTTGTCTTGGCCTGCCCCCGGGGGGTAACCTCGTGGCATGGGCCGCTTTCGTGCCGTCCTCCTCGCTGCGGTCGCCGCGAGCCTTCCGGCGAAGGCGCGCGGCGAAGACCTCGCCATCACCGAGCTCCTGGCGGCGAGCCGGGACGGCCTGCGCGACGAGGACGGCGAGGCCTCCGACTGGATCGAGGTCTCGAACCTGAGCGCGTCGCGCGTGGACCTCGAGGGCTGGCACCTGACCGACGACCTCCTCGACCTCGCACGCTGGCGCTTCCCCCCGCTGGTCCTCGAGCCCGGTGCCTTCGCCGTGGTTTTCGCGTCGGGGAAGGACCGCGCCGTCGCGGGGCGCGAGCTCCACGCGAGCTTCCGCCTCGACGAGGACGGCGAGTACCTGGCCCGGGTCCGACCGGACGGCGTCACGGTCGAGCACGCCTACGCGCCGGCTTTCCCGCGACAGCGCGGGGAGGTGTCGTACGGGATCGCGCGGGCCCTCGAGGTCGCGGAGCTCGTCCCGCCGGGCGCCCAGGCCCGGGTCCTGGTGCCCGCCGGCGACGAGGGGCTCGCGTGGACCCTGCCTGGGTTCGACGACGCCGCGTGGCTCGCGGCGACGACGGGAGTCGGCTACGACGCGGACCGCGTCCTCCGGCACCTGTTCCTCGCCGGCCCGGCGCCCGTCCTGGGGGCGCGCTGCGTGCGCCTCGAGGGGTGTCCGGACGCCTGCGGGCCGTGACGGGGGTGGCCCCTCGGCCCAACGGCTACCGGCGCGTGAAATAGCTCCACAGCGCCCAGCCCAGGCACGCGAGGCCCGCGGCCGCGACCGCGTAGCCGGGGTAGCGCCACCGCGCGGCGGCGCGGCTCGGCATGTAGTCGCGCACGGTGAGGCCCGCGGCGCAGCCGACGGCGAAGCCCCCGGCGTGGGCCGCGTGGTCCACCGAAGGCACGAGGAGGGTGAGGACGACGATCCAGGCGATCCAGCGCAAGATCCCGTCGCGCAGCTCGTGGTGACGCTCCCGCACCGCGTAGACGAGGAGGAGTCCGATCAGGCCGCAGAGGGCGCCGGACGCGCCGACCGAGGGGATGTCGGCCTCCCGGCCTCCGCGCCAGGCCTTGTAGAGGAGCGAGCCCGCCGAGCCGCCCGCGAGGCTAGCGCCGTAGACCACGAGGAGCTTCCAGGAGCTCAGGAGCGGCTCGCACAGGCGGCCCAGGTCGTAGAGGACGAAGCCGTTCATGAGGATGTGGAGGAAGCCCGCGTGGAGGAAGCCGGCCGAGACGACCCTCCACCACTCTCCCTGGCGCACTTTGGGGAGGCTCAGGCTGCCGAGGATGTCCGTCACCGGGACAGCGATGCCGCCGACGGAGAGGAGGTCCGGGATCTCGCGGGCCAGCTTGAGGTGCTGGATGACCTCGAGGGCGAAGAAGGCGAAGTTCAAGAGGAGGAGGTACGCCGTGACCGGGTACAGCTCGTGGAACCGTCTGTCTACCAAGGCGCTCCGGGCTCCTCTGGGGGCCTCCGCTTCCCGCAGCGGCGGGAGCATGATAGACGCCGGGGGGACCCTTGTCGACGGCGAGGACGGCGCGACCACGACCGTGACACGACCGTCAGGGCGCTTGCGCCGCGGCCGCATCCCTGGTACCCTCCGCGGTCGGTTGCGAATCAGGTCTCCTCCATGGCCAAGAGGGCGAGCCAGATGTCCGCGGTAGGAGCCGTGAGGCTGCTGAGGGGGTACTTCCGCCGCAACGGGTACGTGCGGCGACGGGACGACGCGCGGTGGAGGAGCCAGGGGTCGGACCTCTACAAGAAGGGCGACGAGGTGCGGCTGGTGGCTGGATCCAGGGCCGAGCTGGCCCGGATCCGGCAGCTCCTGGTGGCGGCGGGCTTCAAACCGGGCTCGCCTTTCCGCAAGGCGAATCAATACCGGCAGCCGATCTACGGCCGGGAGGCCGTCGCGAGCTTCCTCGCGATGGTCGGCGCCGGACGCCGGTGATGGCGGCGATGGGCGTGGCGTCGATGACATGGACGACGGGGGTGACCCGACTGTGACGGCACGCCGGACCGGGACGATCCTCACGCTCGCCGCCCTGGCCTGGGCCGGTGCGCCGGGCTGCGCCTCGGGCCCGCCCGCCGAGGTGGGGGACTTCCGCGAGCCCGAGCTCGTCGAGCTCACGGCCCTGGACCCGACGATCCGGCTCGACATCCGTTACTCGACGAGCGACAACTTCCTCGGCCGGAGAGTCTACGACGAGGCGCGCGCCTTCCTCGAGCGGCCCGCGGCGGAGGCCCTCGCGCGCGTCCAGGAGGCCCTGCGGAAGGAGGGCTGCACGCTCATCGTCCACGACGGGTACCGGCCGTGGAGGGTGACGAAGCTCTTCTGGGACATCACGCCGCCCGAGGACCGGAGGTTCGTCGCGGACCCTTCGAAGGGCTCGAAGCACAACCGGGGCTGCGCCGTGGACCTGACCCTGGGGGACCTGGCCACGGGAAAGCCTCTCCCCATGCCTAGCGCGTACGATGAGTTCAGCGAGCGCGCGCACCCGGGCTACGCGGGCGGCACCGAGGAGGAGCGCCGGAACCGCGACCGCCTCCGCGCGGCCATGGAGCGCGAGGGCTTCGCGGTCTACGAGCATGAGTGGTGGCACTTCGACCACCGCGATTGGCCGCGGTACCGCGTGCTGGACGTGCCGTTCTCCTCGATCGGGCCCTCGGACGCGTCAGGGGCGTCAGGGGCGTCAGGGCCCGCCAGCGGCCGCTGAGAGGTTCCCGATGACCATCTCGAGGCCCGCCACCACCCGCGCGAGCTTGTCGAAGTCCACCTGCTCGGGCCGGTCGCGCTGCGTGTGGTAGTGGGGGTACCGGAAGAGGGCCGTGTCGGTGACCATCACGCCGGGGTAGCCGGCCTTCCAGAAGGACCAGTGGTCCGAGAAGCCCACACCGGGGACCAGGCCCGGCAAGGCGCCCCCCTCGGACGGGAACCTCGCGCCTTCGCGGAAGGCGCCGATCGCCCTGCGCACGAGCGCCCTCGAGCCCAGGTTACCCACGAAGGCGACGAAGTTGCCCGTCGACGGGTAGAGGAGGCCGAAGGGGAAGGGATACCGCTGCGAACCGCGCGCGTCGGAGTACCACCCCAGGGTCTCGAGGCTCAGCATGGCCGCGATGCTCTCGCCCTTCCGGCGGCACTCGCGGGCGTAGACGAGGCTCCCCATGTCCCCCGTCTGGAAGAAGGGCGGCTCCTCGTTCGCGAAGGCGACGAAGCGGAGCGTGCGAGCGGGCTTCCGGCCGGCGAACCGGCGCGCGAGCGCCAGGACCGCGGCGGCGCCCGTGGCGTTGTCGTTGGCGCCGGGCGACCCGAGGACCGAGTCGTAATGGCCCCCGATGACGACGATTTCTCCCGCGGCGCTCCCGCCCGCGACCTCGCCCTCGATGTTCCAGCAGGGCTTGCCACGCGCTGAGAACGCCTGGCGGCTCACCTTGAGCCCCGCCTTCTGCAGCTCGCCCTCGATGTGCAGGGCGGCCTCCTCGAGGGCTCGGTGGTGGAAGACGTTCCGCTCGCCGATGTCGGAGGCGAGCCTCACGACGTCGCGGCGAAGCTCGGCGGCAAAGGCAGCCTCGGCCGCCGTGAGAGGCTCGAGGGGGCCCCGGTAGCTCTCCCCCGGCATGCGGATCATGTACGCCGTCCCTCCCGCCGCCGCGGCGGCCAGGGCCAGGACCCAGGCGGCGGCCCTCCGCCCACGTCTCCTCCGCCTGCGAGGCGCCGCCGTGCCGTCCCCGGTGCCCATCTCAAAGACGGAAGACCTCCGCCGACGCGATCACGAGGTCCTTGGACCGCTGGATGTGGATCGCGTAGCTGGACCGTCCGTTCCCCGTCGCGTCGCAGGCCACGATCTCGAAGCCCTCGAGATGCGTCTCGACCTGGATGTCCCGAGCCCGCACGGCGATGTCGGGACCCTGGATCACGGTCGTGTTCCCTGGCGCGCGCCCCCAGGCGGGCGGGCCGTCGAAGAGCCCGTAGAGGCTGACGCCGGGCTCCAGATCGAGGGTGCCCTCCGCGTAGACGCCCCGGGCGGCGACGACCGCGACGAGGACGGACAACGATGAGCGGCGCATGGGCTTCAGATCCTCGACACCCTCCGGTAAACGAACCCTGTTTCCCGGAGCGCACGTCATGGTACTGGTGCATCGCGCCAAGAGCAACACGCGGGGATCGCCGGCGCACTATAATCTCGCCCTCGATGCTCGGCCCCGTCACCACGCGCTCCCTCGACCCGATCCTCCGGGGGGTCTCGCGGAGCATCTTCCTCACTCTCCGGATAGCGCCGCGGGCCACCCGCCGGCAGCTCGGGCTCGCCTACCTCTTCTGCCGCGCCGCGGACACCATCTCCGACAGGCGCCTCCTCTCGCGGGAGCGGAGGCTCGAGCACTTGCGGGCGTTCCGCGCTCGATTCGAGGGCGGCGTGCCGAGCCCCGAGGCCATCGAGGAGATCGCGCGGACCGTGGGGGAACCGCAGGCGATCCCCGAGGAGCGCTCGCTCCTCCGGCGCCTCGGGGATTGCTTCGAAGAGCTGGCGCGCCTCGCCTCGGGGGACCAGGGCCTCGTGAGGCGCCTCGTCACCACCCTGACGCGGGGCATGGAGATGGACCTCGAGCGGTTCCCGAGCGAGGAGAGCGGCCTCGCGGGGGCCCTCGCGACGGAGGAGGAGCTCGACCGCTACACGTACCACGTCGCCGGCTGCGTGGGGGAGTTCTGGACGGACCTGCAGGCGGCGCACATCCCGGCCCTGGCCTCGTGGGACCTGCCGGCGATGCGCGCGAAGGGCGTGCGGTTCGGCAAGGGGCTCCAGCTCACGAACATCCTCCGCGACGTCGACCGGGACCTCGCGATCGGCCGCGCCTATTTCCCGAGGCCCCGGCTCGAGGCCGCGGGGGTGACGCCGGAGGGCCTCAAGGCGGGCCGCGGGCGCGAGCGGCTCCGGCCGATCCTCCGCGACTACGTCGAGCTCACCCTGGGCCACTACCGCGCCGGCTGGGAGTACACCCTCGCGATCCCGCGGCGAGTGCCTCGCCTGCGCCTGGCCTGCGCCTGGCCGCTCCTGATCGGCCTGCGCACGCTCGCCCTCCTCGCGCGGTCTCCCGATCCCTACGCCCCGGGCACGCACCACAAGGTGCCGCGCGGCGAGGTGCGCGCGATCCTCGCCGGCTCGGCGGCGCGGGTCTTCTCCGACCGCGCCCTCGAGCGCCTGTACCGGGAGCTCGAGCGGGGAGTGGGGCGGGACGGGCGAGCGTGATCCCGCGAGATCCTCGACGCCCCCGGCATCCTCCGCCTGGCCCCTCCCCGCGCCGTGCGATATGCTTGTGCGAGCCGCATGGTTGAGCCATGCTGAGCCATGCTGAGCCATGCCGCATGCTTGAGGGAGCCGCGTCGCCGTCCATGAAGGAAGTCCGGAAGAGAGCCATCTACGAGAGCTGCCGCATCCTCTCCCCTTCGGGCGAGCTCATGTGCCTGGTCCGGGAGAAGAAAGCCCGCTGGTACCTTGAGCGCGGCCTCGCGCGCCTCGTCGCCGAGGCGCCCCTCACCGTCCAGCTCGTGTTCGAGCCGCGCGGGAGGGGGCACTCGGGCGATGCGTTCTATACCCGCACGAGGCCCAACGTCTGCGCGGTCTGCGGCGCCACCGAGGGCCTCACCCTGCACCACATCGTGCCGCACGGGTACCGCCGGCACTTCCCCGAGGAGGTCAAGAACCACTCCTGCCACGACCTTGTGCCCCTCTGCATCCCGTGCCACCGGCGCTACGAGTCCATGGCCCTCGAGCTGAGGCGCCGGCTCGCCGAGGACTACGGGGCGCCCCTTGACGAGGCCGGGCAGTCCTACGACCGGCGCACGGCCAAGGCCAAGAAGGCCGCCAGCGCCCTCGAGCGCCACGGGACGCGGGACGACGTCAGGATCCCCGCCGAGCGTCTCGAGGAGTTGCGGGGCGTCCTGAGGGACTTCTTCGGCACGCCGGACGTGGACGATGCGCTGATCGCCGAGGCCCTGCGCCTCGACCCCTGCGCTGCGCGGACCTCAGGCCGCTCTCACGGCGAGGTCGTCGTGGCCAACGTGGGGGACTTGCAGGCCTTCGTCGAGCGCTGGCGGCGCCACTTCGTCGAGAGCCTGCGCCCGGCCCACATGCCTGCGGAGTGGCGAGTGGACCGCACGGTGGGGAGGTGAGGCCCGTGACCCCCCGACAGATACCGACGCCGCCGGCGGCGGAAGAATCCCAGGCGATCCCGCCGGAGGACATGGGTGCCGCCAGGGCGCTCCTGGGCCTCGAGGACAAGTGGCTGCAGGCCTTCCGGGCGGAGGACCCCTTCAACGACGGCCTCGAGGTCTCGGGCTGCCTCGCGGTGAAGCCGGACCACCGGTACGGGGCGCTCGCCATCGTGCGCGTGGCCGGGCAGCCCGCGCCGCAGGTGGTCCAGGCCACGCCGAAGCTGCACTACCCCTTCGACAAGGCCGGGACGTTCCGTTTCCCGCCCGTCCAGAGGATCACGTTCTACGAGAAGCTCGACGGCACGAACGTCCTCGCGTACCGCTACCGCGACGCCGCGGGGAAGTCCTACCTGAGCTACAAGCTCCGGCTCGCGCCCTTCCTCAGAAACGGCCGGTGGGGCGACTTCCTCGACCTCTGGCGCGAGCTCCTGGCGCGGCACCCCACGATCCCGCAGCTCGTCGAGCGAAGCGGCTGCCACGTGAGCTTCGAGATGTACGGGAGCCGGAACACGCACCTGATCGAGTACGAGGCGAGCCTCGAGGCGGCGGTCCTCTTCGGCGTGGACTCGGCCTGGCGGGTCTGCCCTCCGCACCGCATGGACCTCCTCGGGGTCCCCGCCGCCGCGCGCATCGGCGAGCTCGTGGCGGGGGAGGACCCCGTCGCGCGGTACAGGGCGCTGCGCGAGGCCCTCGAGGAGCGCAACCGGCCCGGCGAGGAAGGGCGCATCGTGGGCCTCGAGGGGGCCGTGTGGCACGTCGAGGCCCGCGACGGCACCGTGTCGATGTGGAAGTGCAAGCCCGAGTCGGTCGAGGCGATCCACTGGGCGGCCGGGATCAACAAGGAGGCGGTCCTCGCCACGTGCCGGAACCTGCTCGAGACGCAGGACGTCCTGACCTTCGATGCGTTGAAGCCCCTCCTCCTCGAGGAGTACGGGGAGGAGGACATCGAAGCCTTCCGCGTCCACATCGACGACTGCATCCGGCAGGTGCAGCGCGAGGTCGAGTACACGAAGCGGGTCCTCGAGGCCTACGCCGGGACGGGCCTGTCGATCGTCACTCACAAGGCCGAGGTCATGCGGGCCCTCTCGACGCGTTTCGACCGCGGCGAGATGAAGAAGGTCTACACGACGATCGTGCGGAGCCTGCCGCGCGGGGAGGTTGCTCCCGGCGGCCCCGAGACCGGCCGGTGAGGCGCGCCCGGGAGAGGCGCGCGCCGGTGATGCACGCGCCGCTTGTGCGGCGCGCCCCCCTGCCGTAACC
>JACQVW010000077.1 GCA_016209535.1 Planctomycetota bacterium
CGCGCGCGAAGAGCGGGTCCCGCCCGCGGCTCTTCCACAAGACGGGCCTCTTGCCCAAGGCGGAGACGGACATCGACCCGGAGGTCCGCGACGCCATCGCATCGCCGCGCCTGCGGGTCGTGGGCACGGTCGTGAACGCCGTCGACGACCACCTGCACGGGAGCGACCAGCTCGACGTGCGCTGGACCCGCGAGGCGGTGAAGCCGCTCGCGACGCTCCTCTACGAGGCCCGGGTCTCGGGGCGGGCCGTGGTGGTCGTCGGCGACCACGGCCACGTGATCGAGTACGAGAGCGAGGCTCGCGGCGGGGAGGCTGCGCAGCGCTGGCGAGCCGACGACGGGCGGCCGGGGGCTGGCGAGGTCGCGGTCGCCGGGCCTCGGGTGGTCGTGCCGTCCTCGGGGCGGCTCATCGCCCCCTGGAGCGAGAAGCTCCGCTACGGCTCGAAGCAGAGCGGCTACCACGGCGGCGCGAGCCCCCAGGAGGCCGTCGTCCCCCTCGTCGTCCTCAAGGCCGGCGACCTCGAGGTGACCGGGTGGGCGGAGGCTCCGGCCTTCGAGCCCGAGTGGTGGCGCGAGCCCGCAGCGGAGCGGGCGCCCTGGTCCGCGGTGGCCCCCGAGCTGCCCCGGAGGAAGGCCGCGCCGGCCGGGACCGGGCAGCGCGAGTTCGAGTTCATAGAACCTCCTGCGGCGGCTCGACCGGCCGCTGGTGGCGCGGGCGCGGAACCGGCGGGCTGGATTGATGGGCTCCTCGGTTCGAAGGTCTTCGCCCAGCAGAAGAAGCTCGGCGGGCGTGGCGCCCCCTCGGACTCCCAGCTCCGAAAGCTCCTCGAGGTCTTCGCCGAGCACGGCCGCAAGGTGCTCTCCTCCGCGCTGGCCCAGAAGCTCGGCGTCCCTGCCTTCCGCATGCCGGGGCTCATCGCCGCCTTCCAGCGCCTCCTCAACGTCGAGGGGTATCCGGTCTTAATTCGCGACGACGCCTCGGACACCGTGGAGCTGAGCCAGGAGCTGCTCGTGCGGCAGTTCGGGCTCGAGTGAGGGAACCCGATGCAGATCAGCGCCCAGAGGCGAAAGGAGATCATCGACGCTCTCCGGCGCGGCACGGTGCCCCAGCACAGCCTCGACGCCTTCGCCGTCGGCCTGGAGCGGTTCGAGGCGACCCTCGAGGCCGAGCTCGAGGAGGTCAAGGCCGGCCGCAGCGTCTTCAAGGCCGTGCGCGGCGAGTACGGCAGCGGCAAGACCTTCTTCACGCGGTGGCTCGCCGAGCGGGCAAAGAAGAAGGGCTTCGCGACGTCGGAGGTGCAGGTCTCCGAGACCGAGACGCCCCTCCACCGCCTCGAGACCGTCTACCGGCGGCTCATGGAGCGCCTGGCGACCGCGGAGGCTCCGAGCGGTGCCCTGCGGAGCATCCTCGACGGATGGTTTTACACCCTCGAGGAGGACGTCCTGCTCGAGGGCAGCGCCTCCGCCGCCGATCCGAAGGCGCTCCTCGCGAGGACCGCCGATCTGATCGAGAAGCGGCTCGACCGGGTCACAAAGGAGGCGCCGACCTTCAGCGCGGCGCTGCGCGGCTATCGGCAGGCCCAGGTCGAGGGGCGGACGAGCACGGCGGACGGCATCGCCGCCTGGCTCGCGGGCCAGCCGAACGTCGCCGCCGAGGCGAAGCGCTTCGCCGGAGTGAAGGGGGACATCGACCACTTCGGCGCCTTGAGCTGCCTCCAGGGCCTCCTCGCGGTGCTCCGGGACTCGGGCCGCGCGGGCCTCCTCCTCGTCCTCGACGAGGTGGAGACGATCCAGCGGGTGCGGAGCGACGTCCGCGACAAGAGCTTGAACGCGCTCCGGCAGTGGATCGACGAGGTCGACGCGGGCCGGTTCCCAGGGCTGTACCTCCTCGTCACGGGCACGCCGGCCTTCTTCGACGGGCCTCAAGGAGCGCAGCGGCTCGAGCCCCTTCGCCAGCGGCTCCACGTGGACTTCGAGACCGACACCCGCTTCGACAACCCCAGGGCCGTCCAGATCCGCCTACCCGCGTTCGACTTCGAGAAGCTCTGTCTCGTGGGGAAGAAGGTGCGCGACGTCTTCGCGGGGTGCGCCTCGGCGGCCCAGCGGGTCTCGGCGCTCGCGGACGACCCCTACGTGGCCGACCTGGCCCGCGCCGTCGCCGGGAGGCTCGGCGGGCGGGTCGGGATCGCGCCGAGGATCTTCCTCAAGAAGCTCGTCGCCGACGTCCTCGACCGCATCGACCAGTTCCCGGAGTTCGACCCGCGCCGCGACTACCGGCTAACGGTCGCCGACGGGGAGCTGACGCGCGTCGAGCGCGATGCGGCGCTGGGCGCAAGCGGCGGGCCGGGGGGGAGCGAAGGCCCGGGGGCGAGCGCAGGGCCGAGGGCGAGCGAAGGGCCGAGGGCGAGCGAAGGGCCGAGGAGCCCCGATGAGGTCGACCTCGACGCATGAGGCCCTTCGACCGGCTCCACCCCGCCCTCCAGCACCACATCGTGAACTCCCTGGGCTGGCGCGACCTGCGGCCCGTCCAGGACGTGGCGATCGACGCGGCGCTCGCCGGGGAGAACCTCGTCGTCATCGCGCCCACGGCGGGCGGGAAGACCGAGGCCGCGTTCTTCCCCTTGATCTCGCTGACCCTGGAGCGGGCCTGGAAGCCGATGTCGGTCCTCTACGTGAGCCCCATCCGGGCCCTCCTCAACAACCAGGAGGTGCGGCTCGCGCGGTACTACGAGCTCCTCGGCCGCCGCGTGGGGGTCTGGCACGGCGACGTGGGGCCCTCGGAGCGGCGGCGCCTGGTGCGTGAGCCGCCGGACTGCCTGCTCACGACGCCGGAGTCGCTCGAGGTCATGCTCGTCTCGAGGGCCGTGCCGCACGCGCAGCTCCTCGGGGCCGTGCAGGCCGTCGTCGTGGACGAGGCGCACGCCTTCGCTGGGGATGACCGGGGCTGGCACCTCCTCTCGCTCCTCTCGAGGATCTCGAGGGTCGCCGGACGGGACATCCAGCGGATCGGGCTCTCGGCCACGGTCGGGAATCCCGAATCGCTGGTGGAGTGGCTCTCGGCCGGCTCGAGCCGGGGGCGTCGGGTGGTGCGGCCCGCGGACATGGCGTCCAGAGAGGCGAAGGTCGAGCTGGACCACGTCGGGACCATCGCCAACGCGGCGAAGGTGGTCCATGGCCTCCACCGGGGGGAGAAGCGGCTCGTCTTCGTGGACAGCCGGTCGCGCGTCGAGGACCTGGCGGCGGAGCTGCGGCGCCTGGGCACGCGGACGTTCGTCAGCCACAGCTCGCTGGGCCTGGACGAGAGGCGCCAGGCGGAGCGGGCCTTCGCCGAGGGCGAGGACTGCGTCATCGTGGCGACGAGCGCGCTCGAGCTCGGGATCGACGTGGGGGATCTCGACCGCGTGATCCAGGTCGATGCGCCCGCGACGGTGTCCTCCTTCCTGCAGAGGATGGGGCGAACGGGGCGGCGGCCCGGAACCGAGCGGAGCTGTCTCTTCCTCGCGACCTCGGACCCGGCGCTCCTGCGGGCCTGCGCCTTGATCGACCTGTGGGCCGCCGGGTACGTCGAGCCGGCCGTGCCGCCCCCGGAGCCGCTTCACATCCTGGCCCAGCAGCTCCTCGCGCTCGCGCTGCAGGAGGGTGGGATCGGGAGGCGGGAGTGGCTCGACTGGGTGCGGGCGGTGCCGGCCTTCGCGGCCCTCGCGCCCGAGGTCGTGGAGGAGATCGTGAGGTGGATGCTCGAGAGGGGGATCCTGTTCGAAGACCAGGGGATCCTCGGTGTGGGGAAGGAGGGCGAGGCGACCTACGGCCGGATGAACTTCCTCGAGCTCTTCGCGGTCTTCACGGCGCCGCCCCTCTTCACCGTGATCCACGGGAGGGAGGACATCGGCGCGGTGCACGAGTCGACCTTCCTCGTGAAGACCGAGGGGCCGGTGATTCTGCTCCTCGGCGGCAGGAGCTGGAAGGTGAAGCACCTTGACTGGGCGAGGCGGGTCGCCTACGTGGAGGCCGCGACGGAGCGCGGGAAGTCGCGCTGGTCGGGGGCGGGGCAGATGCTGAGCTTCGAGGTGTGCCAGGCGATCCGGAGGATCGTCGCCGGTGACGACGACAGGACCTGGTGGTCCCAGCGGGCGGGGAAGGAGCTCGCGGAGGTGCGGGAGGACTTCGCGTGGCTCCGGCGGGGGGAGGGCGCGCCGGGAACCCTGCTGCGGCCGGCCGGCGACGGCGTGGAGTGGTGGACCTTCGCGGGCGGGCGGGCCAATGCCGTCCTCGCCGGCGCGCTGGAGGAGAGGCTCGGCGACCCGGTGAAGTCGGACAACTTCGCGGTGCGCTTGCGATCTCCGGGCTCTCTGGAGCGCATGCAGGCGGCCCTGGCCGATCTGCGAGCTCAGGATCCCCGCGCCCTGCGCCCCCGGATCGACGATGACGCCCTGGCCGGCCTGAAGTTCGTGGAGTGCCTGCCGCCGGCGCGGGCGATGGCGGTGCTGGAGAAGAGGCTGGGGGACCGGGACGGCGTACGGCGAGCACTGCTTACCCTCGTACCTGCGCCTTGACGAGCACCGGCACCCTGATGGGGGCGGGGGTTCGCGAGAGACGAACCATGCTCGCGGCGATTTCGAGCTTCTGAACGAGCTGCTGTGGGCTCACGGGCTTCGGGGCCGCATCAAAGAGGCGCGCAGCGAAGGCGACGCGCTGCTCCGGCGAGAAGTAGAGGCCCGGGTGGTAGTCAGCGACGCTCTTGTACGACAGCTCGAGGAGCCAGTGGTCACTCCTCGGTTCGGGGTCCCGTGCCTTGCCCAGGTTGTAGTTGCGGAACAGGAGCGGTACCTACCGGCGGGCTCTCCTGAGCCCCTGGCTCACCTCATCGAGCGCATCCTCGTCGCTTACCCCAGCGAGCGCGCAGGGCTCGAGGAGGTGGAGGCTGCGGTGGCAGCGCTTCCCGTGCGGGGGGAGGCGCCGGGTCCGGCATCGGGGGTCGCAGGACGACGTGAGTGTGCGGTGTGATCTGCGAGATGCGCGGGCGCCTGCAGACCCGCACGACCGGGGGTCACCCGCCCCATGTGGAATCTGGCGACCGGTGCCTGGCGCTTCGAATGCTTCTGGACGTCCAACGGCCCGAGATGCAGGATCGTGCGTCGCGTGCTCAAGCACTCGCTCCTTCGCGCGGAGGGGCAGAAAGCGGGGCGCTGACTTCATGCCTTGTTCGCGTGCAGGGCGTCGGTCTACGCCCTGCGCTTTCCGAAACAGCCGGGCATGCCGGCGCTCGGCTGCGTGGACCACGCCTTCCTCGAGCGCCTCGCGCGGATCCCCTGCGAGGATCCGCAGTCAAGGACGCACAGCGGCCTGAAGCGCTATGGGCGAGAAGGCAGGCCGCGCCTGACCCGTGCCAGGCAGCGGTTCATGCACCGTTGCCGACGACACGCGACGACGCGGCAAGCCCCGCGACCTCCGCCTCGTCCCCCGCCCCGGCGCGCTCGCACAAGGGGCAGTCCCGCCCTGCGGGCTCCGATGTGCGGTTCTCAACGCTCAGACCGCCCTCCCTGTCGTACTCGAATCTTGTCCAGACGCTCCGGCGCAGCCGCCCGGAGACGAGCTCCTGGACGAGGGTCAGGCCATGAGCCGCAGCCTGCTCGTTGAGCGATCGCAGCGAACCTGCCCGCTCTTCCCTCCAAGCACCCTCGCGAGGATCCGACGAAGGAAGCGCCTGGCCGGAGCACAGGGCTTCTACGGCCCGCGCGGAGTGGGCCAGCCCCCCCAGGCACAGGAGACACGAGTCGCCCGGGAGGACCAGCCGGACATCGGCGCCCATGCGCCGCAGGCGAGGCTGGAGGCGAGCTCCGGCTCTCGCGGAGGGAGCCTCGAGCCAGTGGATCCCGGTGCCGATGTCGAGAAGAACCTTGTGGTAGCAAGCTGCGACCAAGGCGGCGGCGAGGCGCGCCGCATCCTGATCGACGGAGACC
>JACQVW010000842.1 GCA_016209535.1 Planctomycetota bacterium
CCCCTGCGGGCTTGCCGTGGGGGCCTCCGTGGAGGACGCCTGGAGGAAGGCCCTCGCGACGGACCCGCAGTCCGCCTCGGGCGGCATCATCGCCGTGAGCCGGCCGATCGACGCCGCGGCGGCTGCGGCCCTCGAGGGTCACTTCATCGACATCCTCGCGGCCCCCGGCTTCGACCCCGACGCGCTCGCGGTCCTCCAGAAGAAGAAGAACCGCATCATCCTCGAGGTCCTGAGACCCTTCTCGGCGGCGGGGGGCCCGAGCTTCCGCTCGGTGCCGGGGGGCGTCCTCGTCCAGACCTCGGACGAGCGGGAGCTGCGCGCCGAGGACCTGCGCGTCGTGACGCGGCGCGCGCCGACGGAGGCCGAGATGGCCGCCTTGCGCTTCGGGTGGGACGTCGTGCGGCTCGTGAAGTCGAACGCCATCGTCTACTGCACCGCCGACCGGACGCTCGGGATCGGGGCGGGCCAGATGTCGCGGGTCGACTCGGCCAGCATCGGGGCCATGAAGGCCCGCCAGGCGGGGCTCGAGCTCACGGGCTCCGCGGTGGCGTCGGACGCGTTCTTTCCCTTCCCCGACGGCCTCCTCGTGGCCGCCGATGCCGGCGCCACGGCGGTGATCCAGCCCGGCGGGAGCGTGCGCGACCCGGAGGTGATCGCCGCGGCCGACGAGCGCGGGATGGCCATGGTGTTCACCGGCGTGCGGCACTTCCGCCACTAGGGAGGCGGCCCGGATCGCCCTCGAGACGACGCTCGCGTGGCTCGCGGCGAAGGCGCTGCCCGAGCGGGTCGTGTTCGTGCTGTTCAGCGCCGAGGATCTGGAGACTTACCGGGGGGTCCTGGCGGGGCTGGCGCGAGCTACCCCGCCAGCACCGTGCCCGCCTGCTCCTGGGCCGCGAGGCGGAGCATCGTCTCGATGATCTCCTTGTGGATCCGCTCCTTCGCCGTGAGCTTGGAGGGGTCTTCGGTCCTCAGGTGCTCGAGGTAGATGCGGACCTCCTCGATCTGGCGAGAGTACTCCGGGTACAGGGCCTGGATGGCCTCGTTGATGTTCGCCTCGAACTGCTCGCCGATGGAGGCCACGAGCTTCTCGAGCTTCAAGGAGTGCGGAGCGTCGGGGAAGGCCCTGTCGATCTCCGCCCTCGAGCTCCGGACGGCCTCGCGCAGCTCCGTCGCAAGCTGCTCCTCGAACTCGCGCGTGACGATCCCGGTCTTCCCGCGGAGCTCCTCGAGGAGGACCTCCCGGAACTGGGGGATGTTGTCCATGATCCCGCGGATCGCCTGGGAGACGAGGCGCGGCGCCTCCTGCTCGAGGCGGCTCTTTGCGCTCTCCCGGCCGTCGGGGAGCCGCCGCTCGATCGCGTGGCGCCCGATCTGCGTGAGGGCGCTCGCGTCGAGCTGGAACGTGAGCCTCGTCAGGTTGCCGAGGCACAGGATGCAGAGGACTCCGATGCACAAGCCCACCGTGAGGTAGACCTTCCGTTTCCTCCGGGCGCTCCGGATCTCGCCTTCCACGAGCTGCCGCAGGGTCTGGACCCTGGCGTGGATCTGGGTCGTTCCGGGAGCCGGGTTGCTCGAGGGGCTCGGGTTCATAGCTCCATCACCTCCTGATCGAGAAGCTGCAGCCACAGTCGTATGAACTTCTTCTGCAGGTCGCCGACGGACTCTCCAGAGTCCGTGAGGTCGAACCTGAAGACGGTGTCCTGCAGGCGATGGACGTCCTTCGAGAAGAGCGTCTCGAAGCCGTGGAGCGTCCTTCCCAGGGTCTGCTCGCAGACCATGTGGAGGCGCTCCTCGATGTCCTTCCGCTTCTCGGGGTCTCCCGTCTCCGGATAGCACTCCATGACGGCGTTCTCGGCCGCCTGGAGCACGCGTTGCTCGCTGTCGCGCAAGGCCGTCTCGAGGTGCTCCGTGGCGCTGCTCCCGAGCTCGTTCAGCTCGCTCTGGAGCTTCGCCTCGAGCCCCGGCCAGGCCTTCTCGAGCTGCGTCTTGACCTCGTCGCCATAGATCGGGAGGAGGTCCTGGCCGAGCCGGGTCAGCTCGTTCAGGAGCAGAGGGCTGAGCTCCCCGAGCTCGCGCGTGAGGCTCCGCGTGAGCTTCTCCTCGGTCATCTCCGCCCTGACGCGGGAGAAGTTGATGGCGAGGAACGCCAGGATGATCGCGACGAGGGCGACCGCCGAGACGACCGAGACGCTCGCTGCTCGCTTCGTCGCACGGGCGCTTTCGCGGATCGCGTTCTCGAGCTCGATGACCTGCGTCTCGAGCTGCTTCAAGTCCGCCGCTGTGCTCATGAGTACCGTCCCTGCTGTATCCCTATCCCTCTCGCGCTGGATCACGAGGCGGCCGCCAGTGCTTCACCCTTCCGCATGCACCCTTCCGCATGGCGGGGCGGCCCGTAGAAAACCGCACCAAGTACTTCGCGCCGCGGGCGCAGGGGCCTTGAGGCTTTTTTCGTGCTCCTCGCTTCACGGACCCCCGGCTCGAGGAGGACGATGTACCCGGTGGAGTCGACCCGGCCGGGGAGAAACGCCCTGGCGGCGGGGCCGTCCAGAAAGGCGGCGTGTGTCCCGCCCGGGGTCCGGTAACCCTTCGGGCAGGGGCTCTTCGAGACGCCGTGCCGGCGTCCGCACGCCGGGGCACGAGCCTTGCCGCCGGAGGGCTCCAGGGGGCCGCGGTGCCGCCTCGCCGAGGAGAGGACCGCGCCCCCGTCCCCGGAGGGAACCATGTTCACCGCAGGCTCGGTGCTCCTGATCCTCGCCTTCGCCTTCGTCGCCCTGGTGGCGCCTTTCCGCTTCCCGGGCCGCTGCGCCGCGGTCCTCGACCGCGCCATGGCGGCCCTCGCGAGCGGCTCCTGCCACGCGGCCTTCGGCTGCGAGGAAGGGCGCGACGAGGAGCGCATGGTCCTCCTGCGCGCCTTCGGGGTCCTCTCCGGCCTCTTCCTCCTGGGCTTCCTGCTCCGTCTGGACGCTCCCTTCGCGGACCATCCTGCCTCGCTCAGCCTCGTCTTCTTTCACGCGCTCCTGGCCCTGATCATCGGAGGGGCGCTCGTCGGGGGCGCGAGGGGCATCGTCGCCTTCCTCCCGCGCTGGCGGGTCCTCGAGGCGCTGGGCAGCTTCGGGTTCCGCACGTTCTGGGTCCAGGACCCGGCGGCGGCTTCCCCGGCCCTCAGGGAAGCGCTCGCGGCGAGGATCCCGGGGACTTCGCGCGTCGGCATCCTGGACGTGACGGGCCACGAGCTCATCGGGAAAGGGCCCGGGCCGTCGGGCGGGCTGCTCTACGACGCCCTCGCCGCCGCGGCGGACACCCCCGTCCACGTCCTCCTCCTTCAGCCCGAGACGCAGTCCCTCGACCCCGACGCGCGCCGGGCCACGGTCTTCCAGACCGTGCTCGCCGAGATGGACGTGTCGCCGCAGACCTACATCCGGAGGGTCCGCGCCACCCTCGAGGCGGTGGAGGCGCTCAACGAGAAGCGTCGTCCGGAGGCCAGGATCGAGGTGAGGTTCTACGCCGAGAAGCCTACCGTCCGGGTCGTGATCTTCGACGAGAGCGCGTTCGTCTCCGCCTGGGTGCCCCGGGAGAACGTCACGCCCGCGGCCGTCCTGGAGGTGGCCCGGGAGGCCCGCGGCCCGACGCTCTTCGAGGCGTTCCGGCTCCAATTCGCGCGCCTCTGGACGGCGGCTCTCCAGAAGGGGGAGGCGTCGGCCAAGGCCGGAGGCTTCAAGAGCGTCGCCTTCCGCAGGCAGCCGTCGCTGGTGACCGCGAGCTGAGAGCCTGAGCGAGAATCCCCGCGTCGGCCCGAGGCCGAGCGAACGGCCGCGAGGCAAGGAGCAGCGACGATCGCGTACAGCGGAGCGTACGCTGAGGAGC
>JACQVW010000853.1 GCA_016209535.1 Planctomycetota bacterium
GGAAGCGCACCGCGGGCTCGAGCCTCACGGCGGGCCCCGCGAGCCTCATGAGCCCCGGCTGGGGGTCCGGGGGCTCGGCCTCGAGGCTCAAGAAGATGCGCGTCTCCTGCGGCACCGCGCCCCGTGGGGCCTCGAGCTTGAAGCCCGAGAGCGGGTCCGCCGGGTCGGTGACCTTGAAGACCGCCGCCGTCTCGGGCCGGAGCTCGATGGCGATGCCCGGCAGCTCGCACGGCCCGTGGGACTCGCAGGAGAGCGCGTCCTCGGTCCGATCGCGCCCGCAGTAGCTCGGGCCCGGCGCGGGCGGGGCCTCGCCGCCCCGGAATAGGTGGTTCAGGAGGTGGATGACGTCGGTGATGGAGAGGCTGCCGTCGTCGTCCGAGTCGCTCGCGTCCTCGCAGGCGGGCGGAGCGCCGCCGGCGAAGAGGAAGAGGAGGGTCCGGACGGCGTCGGAGATGTCGACGTCGCCGTCCGAGTTCGAGTCGCCGCGGAGGAACCAGGCCGCCGCCGGTCCAGGACCGTCCTGAGACCGGAGCGGGGCGGCGGAGAAGGACGCGGCGGCGAGGATCGCGAGGAGCGGCAGCGTTGTGGTTCGTGGTCTCATGGCTTCCTCCCTGCCCGCTGGGGAAGGTGGAGGCGAGCGAGGATCTGCGTGCGGGCGACGTCGAGGAGGCGCTGGAGCTCGGGGTCGCCGGAGACGTCCTCGCGGAAACGCGCGAGGGCAGGGAGGTGCCCCAGCGTGCCCCGCCAGCGGAGCACCCGGAGCACCCAGGGGCGCGCCTCGGGGTTGGCGAACGCCGCGAGCAGGTCGTTCGCGGAGGCGACCTCGAGGAACGCCGTGGCCGCACGGAGCCGCGTGGCCTCGGGCGCCTCGAGGACGGCCTGGAGGAGGAGCGAGGCCTTCTCCGGGTCGCCGCTCGCGCGCACCGCGTCGAGCAGGTAGGCCTCGCCGGGCGCGGCGAGGACCCGCGCCAGGCGCTCGGCGTTGCTCGCTGCGGGCGGCGGTGGGGGCGGCACCTCGGGCGTGAGAGCCGGCACGGTCTCGCGGCAGGTGCGCGGCGAGCTGGGCTCCTCCGCGGAGCGTGCCGGCACAGGCGGGGAGCGGCGCGAGAGGAGGAGCGCCGTCGCGAGGGCGGCGGTCAGCGCGGCGCTGAGGGCCAGGGCCCTCGCGACCGCGCCTGGAGAGTGGTGAAGGCTCGGCCAGCGCAGTCTCATGACGTGTTTCACCTTCCTTCGCGCCTCGCTCAGATGGGCGGCAGCTTGTCGCAGCGGGTCATCTCCCGGGCTGGCCCCACGGTGTAGCCCCTGGAGGCACAGCCTTTCTCCGAAAAGAACTGGAGCAGGCATGTGGCCTGCTCCCCGTCCCAGCACCGGCCCCGGTCGCGGAGACACACCTTGAACTCTCCGTCGGGGACCTCTTTGAACGACTTGAAGTACACGTCTCCTCCCTCGAGCTCGCCGATGTCCAGGTCCCTGCACTCGCGGCACTCGACGATCGTGAGCTCGCACCGGGAGTTCAACCAGAGGCGAATGATCGTGGGATAGTAAGTCCAATCGGCGTAATCGAGGTCGCCGTGCCAGTCGTCGTCTTGTTGCGGCGCAGGACGTTTCGGCTCTGAAAGCTCGGGACCTTCCTCGAGGAGCAAGGACACGTCCAGCAGTGTGAGCGAGTCGGGTATAGGGACGACGGGGAGCTCGGCCTGCTCGCCGTCCTGGCTCGTGACGATGGCGGTGTCCTGGTCCTTGAAGTGGAGGAAATCGCTCGAGAGAAGCTCCTGGTCTATCCCCTCGACAACGAAGACTTCGTGGGGGGTGAGCGCCAGCACGGGGTCGCCCTTCTGCGCGATCATGGCCTCGAGGCGGTCGCGGCGGGTCGGCGCGGGCGGGGGCGGAGGCGGCGCCTCGGCGGAGCAGCGCGGCGGCTCTCCGTTCCGGAAGAGGTGCATGAGGAGGAAGACCGCGTCCGAGATGTCCAGGTCCTGGTCGCCGTTCACGTCGCCGCAGGGCGGCGGCGTGCCCGGCTGGACGAGGTCGGCCCCCGCGGCGCGGGCCACGCCGGGGGCCAGGATGCAGACCGCGCAGACCGCGAGAGACAGAACGAGGGCGCTTGTCGTCCTCATGAGACCACCTCCTGTTGACGATGGATCGAGGAGCGCCTTCCGGGACGCTCCAGGGATGCTGAATCGGAGGAGGCGGGCGAGTGACAAGAAGCACACCGGGCCGGAGTCCGAGGCAAGGGGCCGGGTCGGCGCCTCCTGCGTCAGGCTGTCGCGGCGTATCACGGCGGCGTCAGCCTGAGCGTCCTCGAGGTGGCCGACCTCGACGGGGATGCGAACGCCGACTTGGACCTTGACTCTCGTCCCCGCAAACACCGCGACGCTGGAGGACGCACGATGCTTTACGCTACAATGGTCGCATCATGAGCAAGCTGGATGATGCGAAGCGGCTTCTCGCCACTCTGTCCCGAGCGGAAAAAGCCAAGGTGCTTCAGCTCATCGCCAAGGATCTCGGCGACGATTTCCCTGGAGTCGAAAGCACACCGGGAGTTTGCGGTGGCGACCCTTGCATCGTCAGGACCAGGATACCGATCTGGTTGCTGGAGAGCTACCGCCGGCTCGGAGTGAGCGAATCCGAGCTTCTCCGGTGCTATCCGACTCTTCGGGCGGAAGACCTGGCCACCGCATGGGCGTTCGTGCGCGCGCACCAGGCAGAGATCGAACGTCAGATAAGTGAGCACCAAGAGGCGTAGATGGCGCAGTTCTATGCAAACGAGAACTTCCCCCTGCCGGTCGTCGAGGGTCTTCGACGGCTTGGCCACGATGTGCTCACGGTGCAGGAGACCGGAAGAGCCAATCAACGGTTCCCCGACTCGGATGTCCTCGAGTTCGCGGTTGGAGAAAAACGGGTTGTTCTGACGCTCAACCGACGAGATTTCGTGCGCCTGCATAGGGAGTCCCAAGACCACCACGGCATCATCGTTTGCACGGAAGATCCGGACTTCGATGCGCAGGCCGACCGGATCCACCAAGCGATTCTCGCGGCTGGAGACTTGACTGGGCAGCTCGTCAGGGTGGTGCGGCCAAGCCGGTGAGGAGGTCGCCAGGGCGCCGACGCTCCTCGGCGATGCGTGATCCGGACTCACCGACCACGAGTGCTTTTTTCGATTGCGGGCTCCTCCTCGGGCATGTGGGATCCTTGCCAGGAGTCAGGTCTTCCGTCGCGGGTCTCAACGTCGCCTGCAAGCCGAGGTCCATGACGCGGCGGCCAGACTCGGGGGACGTCCTGCAGGTCACGACGTATCTTGGCGCCACCAGCTTGAGCTCCCTCGATGTCGCCGACCTCGACGGGGATGCGGATGTCGACCTGGTGGCGGCGGTGACGTGGCCGAACGCCGACGACCCGGGACGCGTGCAAGCGCTCTTCAACGCCGGCGACGGGACCTTCGACTCGCCGGCGATCCTCCACGAGGGTGGACGGCGGCGCGGATCCCCGCGGGCGCGAGGCCCGCGGCGTACTCGAGGGGTCGCGAGAGCTTTCCGGCGCCTTCTCCGAAGCGGACGGACACCGTCCCGCGGCTCGCGCCCGCCAGGAGCACGTCCTTGTCCCTCGAGGCTCGCAACGCCCTCTCCGAGGCCCTGGTCGCGAGTGTACGGGCGGCTCCCTGCCCTGTAAACTGGAGGCCTGGGTCCAGATAGGTCGGAATCCTGGCACGGCTCCGCCGCCGCGGATTCCGGATCGATGGAGGTACGAGCGATGCGACATCCCCTTTGGTTGGGTCTTTCGTTTCTCACGTTGTGGCCAGGTGCTCCCGCGCCGGGCCAATCCTGCGGCGACCAGGGCACTGACAACCGCTGCAACATCTGCCCGGACGGCAAGGCGTCCACGTGCCAGGTGCTCGCGAACGGGAGCTGCCAGTACACGCACTGCAATGGGGTGAGCACCTACACGTCGGCCGATCCCCAGTGCTGCTGCAAGCCGTCGCCGCTCGGGAACTGCCCGCCCTGCCAGACCGTGGCGATCTGCGCCGGCGCCGTGACCTTCTGGGTGGGCTACGACGCGGGGGCCTTCCAGCTCGAGTACACCGTGCAGGGCGCCCAGCCCTCGAGCGTCTACGACGTGGCGGGGTCGGCGGAGGGGTGCGTGCTCCTCGCCTCCGACCCTCCTCCGATCCAGACCGACCGCTCCGGGTCCGGGACCGCCCGCGCCGCCCTCGTCGTCTCCGGGGGCGGGGCGGGCGAAGGCAGCGTGACCCTCAAGCTCTCCGACCCGACGGGGAAGCCTCTCGCCTCGAGCCATCTCTGCTTCCGCTGCTCCGACTTTCAGCTCGTCCCCGCCGTCCTCGTGGAGTGCGGCGGCGGGGAGCCGCCCGACCCGACCTGCCTCGCCAACGTCAGCACGGGCTTCGACCAGGCGGCGGGCCGCGCGATCGCCGAGGGGCGGCCCGATGACGACTACACGACGGGCCGGGGCGCCGCGATCACGGGGGGCGCGGCGCAGGGGTTCCCGATACCGCCCTGGGTTGCCAACGACGCGCGCTCGAGCTGGATCTCGGCGACGCGCGACTCCTACCAGCAGCCCGGGACGTACACCTACGAGGCGCGCTTCACGATCCCGCAGGGGGTCGACGCCTCGCGGGCCTACCTGCGAGGGCAGTGGGCGGCCGACGACCAGGCGAGCCTCTCGATCAACGGCCAGACGACGCCCCTCGCCGTGGCCGGCTTCGAACGCTTCACGGCGTTCCCGCCGGGCGCCGGCCAGGGGTTCTTCCGCACGGGCGAGAACGTGCTCGGGATCCTCGTGACGAACGGCGGGCTGCCCTCGGTCCGCGGCAACCCGAGCGGCCTGCGCGTCGAGGCGTGCGTGAGCGTGGCCGTGGACTCCTGCCCGCGCCAGGGCGACACGCACGCGGTCGCCCTGAGAGTCGACCCGCCGGGCGGCCCGCCCGGCGTCCACCGCGTCTCGGCGAAGGCGCTCGACGACGGCGGGGACCCCATCCTCTACACCTTCCTCGCCACGAACGGCCTGCACTTCGTGGGCGCGGGCCCTCAGCGCGAGAGCCAGGCCCTGCTCGAGCTCGGGGAGGGGCAGTGGACCGTCACGGTCACGGTCGACGATGACCCCGGCTGCGCCGACGAGGCGCCCGATGCGGCCCTCGCGACCCAGATCGAGGTGGTGGCCTCGCGTGCCGGCCAGATCGCCAGCGACGGCAACCAGGACGGGGTCCTCGACATCTCCGACGCCAAGTTCCTGCTGGGGCACCTGTTCCTCGGGCAGCCCGCGAAGCTGCCGTGCGGGGACGGGACCCTCGCGCACGGGGCGAACCTGGCGCTCTTCGACGCGAACGGAGACGGCGTGGTGGACCTCTCGGACGTCGTCTACCAGCTCGGGTACCTTTTCCTGGGCACGCCGCCGCCCGTCCGGGGCGTCCTCTGCGGCGGGATCGAGGGCTGCCCCGCGCTCTGCGTGCCGGTCCAGGACGACCGCGATCCGGCTTTGCTCAAGTCGATCAGCTACGTCGGCGTCAACTGCGGTGAGAGCGGCGAGCTCTACTCGAACACGACGGGCGCCGACCTGGAGGTCCTGATCACGATCCACAACGTGGGGCGCTGCGACGTGGAGGTCACCTCGGGGGGCACGAGCTTCACGAGCAAGGCTGGGTCCCTCAACGTCGACCACGTCGTCCTCAAGGTCAAGAACGGCGCGGCGATCAAGTACACGTGCAAGGCGGCGGTGGACGAGACCTGCCAGTTCACCTACGACGTCCGCCGGCTCGGCGTTGGGCGGCCGCCCGACTACCCGGGCCCGCCCAACACGCTCGCCTCGGCGACCTACATGAACCGCGCCTGCGGCGAGAAGGGGACGCTCTTCACGAATAAGCTCGACCGCGCCGTGGACCTGGTCCTCACCCTCAGCAACATCGGCCAGTGCGACGTGAGGACCACGGTCGGCGGGAAGCGCCTCGACGCGAAGGCCAAGTCGAGCTCACAGGCGGCGACCTTTCAGTTTCGGCCCGGCGACTCCTGGGAGTACGAGTGCGCCGCCGCGGTGGAGCAGACGTGCGCGTTCTTCTGGTCCGTGGGGGAGATAGGCCTCTCGAGCGGCGGCTCGCCGATCCCCGAGTCAAACTACGTCGCCACCGTGGCCGCAAGCGGCAAGTGCCTCGATACGGGCACCCTCTTCCGGAACAACCTCGATGATTCCATGGACGTCTCGATCAAGGTCATCAACACCGGCCACTGCGACGTGACGATCTCCGTCACCGGCGCCGGTGAGGTGATCCGGGCGGCGAAGGGGTCGGGCAAAGGGGCCGAGTCGGAGTCCAGGGTGGTGAAAGTCCCCTCGGGCGGCGAGGTGACGTACACCTGCGCGGGGGGCGTCGAGCCCAACGACTGCGTCTTCTCGTGTTACATCCGGCAGGTCCCGAGGACCGCGACCGCAACCGATGGCCTGATCGCCCTCGGCGGCCTCCAGGACACGACCGTGGCGAGCTGCGGCGAGGCCAAGGGCGAGATCTTCGTGAACGGCCTCGACAGGGACCTCGTCGTGGAGGTGAAGGTGGCCACGAACGGCTTCCACTGCCCCGTGAAGGTCTTCCTCGACGGCGCCGAGGTGCTCGAGTCCAAGCCCGGGAAGAGCGAGGCGAAGCAGGTGACGGTCCCCAAGAACGGCGGCAAGCTCACCTACGCCTGCCTGCCCGCCTCGATCGACGGGCCGTGCTTGTTCCTGTACTACGTGTCGACGGACTTCGTCCCGTAGGGGGCGGCACGCCGGCTCCGGGAGCGATCTGTTCACCGGGCAAGCCCGCATAGCCCCGGCGCAAGGCTGTTAATCCGCCGCCCTCTGGCGCGGTTCCGAGAGGGATGCCGCGCAGCGCGTCGCCACGCTCGACCTCGACCGACCCGGCGGCTCCGGGCCGCGAGCTCCCGTGGCTGGGGCGCGGCGCCGTGGCCCTCGTGTGGCTCTACCAGGGCCTCTGGTGCAAGCTCCTCGCGGGCCGGGAGGAGCACGAGGCGGTGGTGCGGCTCGTGCCGGGCCTCTCGGCCGCGAGCGGCCTGGCCCTCTCGGTCCTGGGACTCCTCGAGGTCGCCCTCGCGTTCTGGGTCCTGAGCAGGTGGCGGCCCCGGCTCGCCGCGAGCGCCCAGGCGGCCCTGCTCGTGGCGATGAACTCGGGCGGGCTCCTGTGGGCGCGGGATGCGATCGGCGACCCCGCGGGCATGGTCGTCCACAACATCGCCCTCCTCGCCCTCGCCTGGACCGTGGCGCGTCTCGGAGACCTCGGCCGTGATGACCCGTGAGCGCATGCCCACGCCCTGGACCTCGGGGCGCCTCGACGGGGGCCGCGGGCCCCCGAGGCTCCTCTTCGGGCGCATGCACGAGGACGCGGAGGTCGAGGCCGCAGTCTTCCCGGCCGGAGGCCGGGTCTTCTGCATCGCCTCGGCCGGCTGCACCGCGCTGCGGCTCGCCGGGCGGGGGGACCGGGTCGTCGCGGTCGACGTCAACCCCGCGCAGGTGCGGTACGTCGCGACCCGGGCGCGGGGCTTTCCGGCGGCCGAGGGAGCGGCGGACCGCCTCCTCGCCCTCGGACGGCGCGCGCTCGAGCGCATCGGGGGAGGGGAGTCGAGCCTGCGGGCGTTCCTCTCGCTCGATGACCCCGAGGAGCAAGCGCGCTGGTGGCGCGGGCGGATCGACAGGGCACCGTTCCGCGCCTTGCTCGCCCTCGTCCTGAACCCCCTCGTGCTGCGCCTGGCCTACGCCGCGCCCTTCGTGCGGGCGCTGCCGCGGGGATTCGCGAGGATCCTGCGGGGGCGGCTCGCGACGGGGTTCGCACGGCACCCCAACCGGACGAACCCCTACGCCTGGAGGCTCCTCCTGGGGCAGGACCCACAGGACGGGGCCCCGGCCCGGCCAGCTCCGGGGGCCCTCGAGCTCTGCTCGGCCGAGGCGGCGGACTGGCTCGAGCGCTGCGATCCAGGGGCCTTCGATGGCTTCAGCCTCTCGAACATCCTCGACGGCGCGGGAGACGACCACCGGCGCAGGATCCTCGCCGCCGTGAGGCGCGCCGCCGCTCCGGGTGCGGTCCTGGTCGTGCGCACTTTCGCCGAGCCCGAGGACGTTGCCTCGAGAGACTGGGCACTGCGGGACCGGTCCTTGATCTGGGGAGCGGTCCGCGTGGAGCGCGCCGACACCGGGGAACCGATCCCATGCTCTACCTCCTGAAACGGCACCCCTTCCCCGTCGTGGCGTCCTTCCGGGACGTTCTCGTCCTCACCTACGCCTTCCCGCGGGAGGTCCTCGAGCCGCTCCTCGGGCCGGGGCTCACGCTCGACGCGCTTCGCGGGCTTGGGTTCCTCGCCGTCGCCTTGGTCCAGACCGAGGGCCTGAGGCCCGCGTGGGCGCCCCGCCTCGTCGGGCGCGACTTCTTCCTCGCGGGCTACCGGGTCTTCGCGCGCTTCCGGGACCGCGGCGGGCGCCAGTACCGGGGCCTGCGGATCCTCCGGAGCTACACGGACAGCCAGCTCATGGCCGCCGCCGGGAACCTCTTCACGCGCTACGCCTACCGTACGTGCGAGGCGCACGTGGCGAGGGCCGGGGGCCTCCTCGCGGTCGAAGTCCGCACGCCGGGCGGGGAGGCGGACCTGTCCGTCTCGGCAGACCTCGCCTCGGAACCGGCCTCGCTGCCGGAGGGCTCGCCCTTCGAGAGCCTGAAGGAGGCGCGGAGGTTCGCGGGACCCCTTCCCCACACGTTCGATTACGAGGCGGAGACACGGTCGATCGTGAGGATCGAGGGCGTCCGCGCGGCCTGGGAGCCTCGGCCCGTCCGCGCCGACGTGCGGCGGTGCGCATTCCTCGAGCGCGAGCCCTTCCGCGGGGCCGCGCCGGTCCTCGCGAGCGCGTTCCACCTCCAGGGCGTGCCGTACC
>JACQVW010000844.1 GCA_016209535.1 Planctomycetota bacterium
ATGCGGATCTCCTCGGGACAAACCCGGGAGCAGCACTTGGTGATGTTGCAGTATCCTACGCCGTGCGCGCGCTGGAGGTCAGCGAGCCGGTTCTCGACATCGAGGGGGTGCATCTCCAGGGCCGCGACATGGACGAAGTACCGCGGGCCGATGAACTGCGCCTCGAGGTGGTGCTCCCGGATCACGTGGCAGACGTCCTGGCAGAGGAAGCACTCGATGCACTTGCGAAACTCCTGGACGCGGTCGACGTCCCTCTGGGCCATCCTCCACGTGCCGTCGGCGGCGTCCGGCGGCCGTGGCCGGAACGGCTTGACCTGCTTCTTCGCCTGGAAGAACCGCGAGAGGTCCGTCACCAGGTCCTTCAAGTGAGGGAAAGCCCTCATCGGCTCCACGGTGATGGTCCTCTCGAGCGTCAGGTCGCTGAGCCGGGTCATGCACATGAGACTCGGCAAGCCGTTCACCTCGGCGGAGCACGAGCCGCATCTCCCGCACTTGCAGTTCCAGCGGACGGCCAGGTCGGGAGCCTGGTCCGCCTGGATGCGGTGGACCGCGTCGAGGACGACCATCCCCTCGCCGACCGCCGCAGGGTAGTCCACGAACCTACCGCCGCCGGCCTCGCCACGCCAAACTCGGAACGTCGCGGTAGATCTCACTGCATCTCCTCGATGATCTGCTTGAGGTCCGGGGGCATCTCCGGGATGGGCGCTCGCCGGATCTCCACCTCTCCTCCCGGCCCCTTGCGCACCAGCACCGTGAGCTTACCCCAGGCCGGGTCCTTGCCGGCATGGTCCTCGCGGAACTGGGCGCCTCGGCTCTCCTTGCGCTCGAGCGCGGAGCGCGCGATCGCCTCGGCCACCGTGAGGAGACTCCGCAAGTCGAGGGCCGTGTGCCAGGCGGGATTGTACTGGCGGTTCCCGGCGACGCGCGCCCTCTCCGCGCGCTTGCGCAGCGCCTCGATCCCCTCCAAGGCCTGAAGCATGTCCTCCTCGGTGCGCACGATGCCCACCCGGTCCTGCATCAGATCTTGGAGGGCCGTCTGCACCTGGTAGGGGTTCTCGCCCTCGCCGCCGTGCTCAAACGGCTCGAGCGCCCAGCGGGCGGCCTCAGCCACCTGGGCATCGTCGACCTTGCCCGCGGAATGCTCGCGCGCGAACTTCGCCGCGTGCTCTCCCGCTCGCTTGCCGAACACGATGAGGTCCGAGAGCGAGTTCCCGCCCAGCCGGTTTGCGCCGTTGATGCCAGCGGCGCACTCCCCGCACGCGAAGAGGCCCGGGACCGCGGACATCTGCGTCTCCGCGTCGACGCGGATGCCGCCCATGATGTAGTGGGTGGTGGGCCCCACCTCCATCGGCTCCCGGGTGATCTCGATATCCGCGAGCGCCTTGAACTGGTGGTACATGCTGGGGAGCTTGCGCCGGATGTGCTCCTCCCCATTGGGAAGCCGCTCCCGGATCCACGAGATGTCGAGGAATACGCCGCCGTGGGGGCTGCCGCGACCCTCCTTGATCTCGCGGACGATGCACCGTGCGACGTGGTCGCGGGTGAGGAGCTCCGGGGGTCTGCGCGCGTTCTTGTCGCCCTGAGTGTAGCGCCAGCCTTCCTCCTCGGTGTCGGCCGTCTGGGCGCGGTACGCCTGGGGGATCGAGTCGAACATGAACCGGCGTCCTTCCCGGTTGCGCAGGACGCCGCCTTCCCCCCGGACGCCTTCCGTCACCAGGATGCCGCAGACGCTGGGGGGCCAGACCATCCCCGTGGGGTGGAACTGGATGAACTCCATGTCTGCGAGCTCCGCGCCCGCGTGGTAGCCGAGCGAGTGGCCGTCGCCGGTGCAGTCCCAACTGTTGCTGGTGATCTTGTAGGCCCGGCCGATGCCCCCCGTGGCGAGGACGACGGCACCCGCCCGGAACACGTGGAAGCTGCCGCGCTCCCGGTCGTAGCCGAAGACCCCGACCGCCCGGTCGCCGTCCTTGAGGACCGCGAGGACCGTGTGCTCCATGAACACGTCCATGCCCTGGTGGACGCCGCGGTCCTGGAGCGTGCGGATCAACTCGAGGCCCGTCCGGTCGCCCACGTGGGCGAGACGCGGGTATCGGTGGCCGCCGAATTGGCGCTGCAGGATCCGGCCATCGGGCGTACGGTCGAAGACGGCGCCCCAAGCCTCCAGCTCGCGCACGCGGTCGGGGGATTCCTTGGCGTGGATCTCGGCCATCCGCCAGTTGTTGACGTATTGGCCGCCCCGCATCGTGTCCGCGAAGTGCACTCTCCAGTCGTCCCGCCCGTCCACGTTGGCCAGCGCAGCGGCGATCCCGCCCTCGGCCATCACCGTGTGGGCCTTCCCGAGGAGCGTCTTCGAGATGATCGCCACCCTCGCTCCGGTCGCCGACGCTTCGATGGCCGCGCGGAGTCCTGCCCCGCCGGCGCCCACCACCACCACGTCGTGCTCGTGCATCTCGTGGGAGGCCATCAGAAGATCCTCCAGTCGGACCAGACCCCCGTGGAGCAGAGGCGCACGTACAGGTCGGCGAACCCGACCGAGAAGAGGCTCATCCACGCCCAGAGCATGTGCCGCCGGTTGAGGCAGCTCGCGCAGGAGTAGGCCGCGAAGCGGATGGGGCTCCCGGGGAGCGCGTCCACGCGGCCGCCGATGATGTGGCGCAGCGAGTGGCAGCTGAACGTATAGCCGGCGAGCAGGACGACGTTGCCGAGGAGGACGAGCGTGCCCACGCCGGCGCCGAGCTCCGCCTCCCCCGTCGCGGGGTCCTCGAACCACAGCGCCTTCCAGACGTCGTGGGAGAGGAACACGAGGAAGAGGAGCGCGAGGTAGAGGAAGTAGCGATGGACGTTCTGGAGGATGAGCGGCAGAGAGCTCTCCCCGACGTAGCGTTGGCGCGACTCTCCCACGGCGCACGCAGGTGGATCGGCCCAGAAGGCCTTGTAGTAGGCGCCTCGGTAGTAGTAGCAGGTGAGCCGGAAGCCCCCTGGCGCCCACAGGATCAAGAAGGCGGGGGACCACGGGAGCCACCCGGGCCAGGCGGAAGGCTTCGGGCCGAACCAGCTATGGGGCGACTCGCCGAACACCTCGGGCGAGTAGAAGGGCGAGAGGTACGGTCCGAAGTGGTAGTGCTCGGCTTGGAACGCGGCCCACGTCGCGTAGGTGATGAAGGCCGAGAGGCCGAGGAAGACCGCGATCGGCGTCAGCCACCACGCGTCGTGCCGCCCGGTCTGACCGAAACGGCGGGCGGCAACGGTTGCATACCGGGTACCCATATCTGGAGACGCGGCGACCTGTCTGGACCTGAGGTCCTCCCAAACGGAGGCGTCGAGGCACGAAACGCAGGGGATTCTATCCGCGGCCCGGGGTCCGGGGAAGGGCCTAGGCCTCGGGGCGATCGCCTGCTGCCCTTCGAAACCCTAGGGATCGACGCAGGCTGCCGGCACGGAGAATCGCTCAGGAAGGCCCCATCGCCCCGATCTTCCTGAGCCGCAGGATCGGCTCGGCCCGTTCGCGGGAGCGCTCCAGGTCGACCTCGAGCTCCGCCACCCAGTCGCAGTGGCCCTCCGGGTCGACGAGCACTTGCTGGACGACCCAGAGCCCCTCGTCCTCGGGCGGAGCGAGGTGCGTGTGGCGGATGTTGCGGGCCTCGGGGTCGAGCCGGATAGTCTGGTGCCCGGCGTGGTAGGCATCCCGCGCCTCCTGGAGCCGCTCGGCGGTCCAGGGCCTCCCCTCGGCGTCGTCGGGCGTGGAGAGCACGGCGAGGGCTTGCTCCATCTCGCCGACCTCGAGGGCCCGCAGGAACATGAACGTGCGCGTGCGGACCGCCGCGAGGAACGCCTTCGAGTCGCGGGTGATGTCCCGCTCGGCCTCGTCGGTGCCGGGCGGCCGCACCTCCTTCGCCTCGGGGCGCGGCTCGAACGTAGGGTTACGCATCTTCTCCCACTCGTCGAGGAGGCTCGAGTCCACCTGCTGGATCATCGTGCGCAGGTAGAGCACCATCTCCCGGACCTCATCGGTCTTGGCGCCGTCGGGCACGGTCTGGGCGAGCACCTTGTGGACGCTCGAGAGGTGCCTCAAGAGGAGCCCTTCGCAGCGCTGGAGGTCGTACTCGCGGACGTAGTCGCTGAAGGTCCGGAACCCCTCGAACATCTCCCGGGCGATCGACTTGGGGCGGATGTTCTCCTGCCCGACCCACGGGTGCCTGTCGGCGAACTCGTTGAAGGTCTCGTAGATGAGCTCGCGCTTCGGCTTGGGGTACTCGAGCTTCTCGAGCTCCTGCATCCGCTGCTCGTACTCGATCCCGGCCAGCTTCATCTCCGCGATCGCCTCGGCTTTGATCACGTCGAGTTGCTTGCGCAGGATGAGCTCCGGGTCCTCGAGGATCGACTCGACGAGCGTGATGAGGTCCAGGGCATAGTCGGGCGCCTGCGGGTCGAGGAGCGGGATCGTCTGGAGCAAGTAGAGGGACAGCGCCTGGTCCATGGAGAAGTCCTCCTGGAGCTCGACGTTGACCCTCAAGTAGGCGCCGTCCTCGGTCTCCGGGATGAGCTCGATGATCTTCGCGTCCAGGAGTGAGCGGAAGAGCTGCCAGGCCCGGCGGCGGAGCTCCGCCTTCGCGCTCGGCGGCTCGTGGCAGCGGCGGATCAGGTCGCGGAGGGCCGCGCAGCCGTCTCCCTTCCGGCTCAGGACGTTGAGCAGCATGCCGTGGGAGACCTGGAACCGCGAGGTCAAGCGCTCCGGCGGCGCGTTGACGAGGCGGTTGAACGTAAGCTTGTCCCAGTTGACGAAGTTCCTGTCCGGCGGCCGCCGCTTGACGAACTTCCTGCCCTCCTTGGCTCGCTTCTCCTCGAGCTTCTTGTTCTCGATCACGTGCTCGGGCGCCTGCACGACGACCCACCCGCGCTCGTCGAACCCCTTGCGCCCGGCGCGCCCGGCGACCTGGTGGAAGTCGCGCGCCGCCAGGATCCCCACCTTCTCCCCGTCGAACTTGCAGAGGCGCGTGAAGAGGACGGTGCGGATGGGGACGTTGATGCCCACGCCGAGGGTGTCGGTGCCGCAGATGATCTTGAGGAGGTTCTTCTGCGCAAGCTGCTCCACGAGCACCCGATACTTCGGCAGGAGCCCGGCGTGGTGGACGCCGATGCCGTGCCGGATCCAGCGCTTGAGGACCGGCCCGTAGGGGCTCGAGAACCGGAACTTCTCGACGGCGGCGGCGAGAGCGTTCTTCTCCTCCCGGGTGCAAACGTCGATGGACGTGAAGTCCTGGGCGCTCTCGGCGGCGTCGAGCTGGGTGAAGTGGACCACGTAGACGGGGCTCTTGCCCTCGGCCACGAGGTTCTCGAGGGTCTTCGGCAGGAGCGTCTCGGAATAGGAGTGCTCGAGGGGGACCGGCCGCTCGGCGGAGCGCACGGTGACCGTGGGGCGGCGGTTCAGACGGGTGAGCTCCTGCTCGAAGAAGGCCGTGTCGCCGAGGGTGGCGGACATGAGGAGGAAGCGCGCCTGGGGGAGGGTCAGGAGCGGCACCTGCCAGGCCCAGCCCCGCTCGCGGTCCCCGTAGTAGTGGAACTCGTCCGAGACCACCTCGTGGACCTGTGCCGTCTCCCCCTCGCGGAGCGCGACGTTGGCGAGGATCTCGGCGGTGCAGCAGAGGATCGGCGCGTCGCGGTTGACCGTGGCGTCGCCGGTGCTCAGCCCGACGTTCTCGGGGCCAAACTCGCGGCAGAGGGCCATCCACTTCTCGTTGACGAGCGCCTTGATTGGGCAGGTGTAGACCGACCGCGCGCCCTGCGCCAGCGCCTTGAAGTGGAGCGCCTCGGCCACGAGGGACTTCCCCGACCCCGTGGGCGTGTTGAGGATGACGTTCTTCTCCTCGAAGAGCTCGAGCACGGCCGCCTCCTGCGCCGGGTAGAGCCGGAGCCCTCGCCGGTCGACGTGCTCGAGGAAGCGGGTGAGCAGCGTGTCGTTGCTCGCCTCCTCCCAGCTCGGGATCAGTTCCTGGAGCCTCACGGGTGGAGCGCCTTGGGGATAGGGGAACCGTGGTGTCGCCGGCGGCACGCGGCGGGCGCCGGCGGAGATCGAAAGTAATCGTCCCGGCAGGATACCAGGGAGCCCCGCCCCTTGCGCTCCTCAACCTGTCCTCGGCGGGCTGTCCTCGGGGCGCGCCGATGTCCGTTTCCGGTTACCTGTTCGTTTTCGAGCGGACACATCGGACCCCTGCGCGCGCCGCCACACACGCCGCGCCTGAGCGGGACCTTGCGAGCGCTCAGCTTGCGACGATCCTCGGAGAGCGGCGCCCGGTGGCCTGCAGTTTGCGCCCTCCCAGGCCCCACCGTGGGGTGGCGCGCCGAGCGCTTGAAGCCGCCCGAGGTCTCGAGCCTCCAAGCTCTCGAGCCCTGGCCCAAGCCGCCCCCACTCCCCAACGAGCCCCCGACGAGGAGCCCACCGCCTTGGCCGACGAAGAGGACAGCCCCTGGAAGGAGATCCTGGAGGCCTACTTCCCCCAGTTCTTCGAGTTCTTCTTCCCCGAGATCCACCGCGACATCGACTGGTCGCGGGGATGCGAGCTCCTGGACGTGGAGCTCGAGCGCATCCTGCGCGACGCGGCCGTCGGGAAGCGCCTCGCCGACAAGCTCGCCAAGGTGTTCCTCCGGAGCGGCGAGGAGACCTGGATCCTGATCCACGTCGAGGTCCAGGGCTACTCCGAGGCGGACTTCCCGGAGCGCATGTTCGTCTACAACGTGAAGATCTTCCTCCACTACCACCGGGAGGTCGTGAGCCTCGCGGTCTTGACCGACGACCGGCCGGGGTTCCGCCCCGAGCTCTACGAGAGGCGGCGCGGGCGCTTCGAGCTCCTGATGAGGTACCCCGTCGTGAAGCTCCTGGACTACAAGGACAAGATCGCCGAGCTCGAGGCGGACCCCAACCCCTTCGCCATCGTGGTGCTGGCCCACCTCAAGGCGCGGGAGGCCCGCACCGACGAGGAGCGCTTCGCGGTCAAGATGCGCCTGGCCAGGATGCTCTATGAGCGAGGCTACGAGCGGAAGGATATAATCCGGCTGTTCCGGTTCATCGATTGGCTGACCTGGCTCCCGGAGCCTCTGGCGATCGAAGCCCATAACCAAATCGTAGAATTGTTCGAGGGGAAGACCATGCCCTACGTGACCCAGATAGAGAGGATCGTTCAGGAACGGAGAGAGGAGATCGAGAAGGCGAAGCAGGAATGGCGGGAGCAAGGCCACCAGGAGGGCCTCGCGCAGGGGGTCGCTCAAGGCCTCCACGAGGCCATCGCGCTCGGTCTCGAGCTGCGCTTTGGGAAGGAGGCGTCGCGACTCCTCCCCCGCGTGGAGGCGCTCGGGGACGTGGGGCGGCTCCGCGAGCTGAAGCAGGCGCTCCTCCGCGTGGATAGCTTCTCGGAGTTTGAGGCGATCCTCGAGGGGCGGTGAGGGCGGTCGCCCCGCTCGCAGGAGAAGACCCCACTTCACCGCGGCCCCGGCTGGCCCGGTCCCCCTAGGGGCACGGCCCCAACGACTCGCAGGGCAAGCCGTCCGGGCTCGGGTCCGGCCCGCAGGTCGCGAAGGGCTCGGGAGGCGACGGGCCGCCCAGGAAGAGGTGGGTGAGGAGGTAGATCGGGTCGGTGATGTTGACCGCCTTGTCTCCGTCCACGTCCGCCGCGCTCAGGCAGCCTGGCTCCGCCTCGCCGAGGAAGAGCCACTGGAGGATCGAGACCGCGTCGGAGATGTCGACCTTGCCGTCCTGGTTCGCCTCGCCGCGGCGGAAGGCGAGGGCCGGTTTCGCCTCTAGGGTGATGCCGCAGACCCGCGCCGCGCAGCGCACTCCGGTGGAGCTTCTCGCCGCCGTGGCCACGCCGGCGACGAGCGCCGGCGGCAGGTCGAGGGCGACACGCCCCAGCTCGGACCAGCTTGTCCCGTCCGAGGAGGACTCCCCGACGACGGTCCCTCCCCGGCGTGAGATCCGGACCCAGGCGCCGGGAAGCTCCACGTCGGCGCCTGTCACGGACCTGGCGGAGGCGCCTGCGGCCTCGCGGTACCGCAGCCGGAAAGTGCGCCGTGTGCCGGCCTGCTCCACCAGCACCGCCGCGAAGGGGCTGTCCGCCTCCGCGCTCGCGCGGAGGATCACGCCCGACTGCCCTCCAGTGCCTTCGCTCCAGAGCCCGCGCACGTTCGCCGCCAGCACGACGTCGCCGCTCACCTCCTGGTAGGCCAGGTGGCCCTCGTCCGAGCGGCCCTGGAAGCCGATGCCGCCCGAGAACGAGGTCAGGCAGCCATCCTCCATGCGCGCGGCACCGCTCGCCGCGGGGCTGCCGATGTCGCTGGATGTCCACGGCTCCGCGCTCCCCGGGCGGAAGCGCACGTCGATCGCCCGCTCGGCGCGCTGCGACCGGCCGGCGTCGTCGGTCACGACCAGCACGGCGCTGTGCTTCCCGGGCAGCGCGTAGGTGTGCTCTACGGCCACCCCCGCCCCGCTCTCGCCGTCCCCGAAGGTCCAGAGGTAGCTCGCGATGCTCGCCCCCTCGGCGGCTCTCGAGCGCGAGGCATCGAAGGAGACATGGAGCGGGTCCTCACCGGTCTCGGGGCTCGCCGTGAAGGCGGCGGGCCACGCGCGCCAGGTGGCCTGGTAGATCTGAGGAATGCCCACGAAGCGGACGAAGTAGAGGAGCGCGCCATCGGCCGGCCAGTCGCAGGAGATGTCGGGTATGCCACCCCAGTACAAGTCCCCGGCGTTGACTGGAAGTCCGAGGGGCTCGGGCGTTCCGAATTCAGCGTCGTGGCTCCTTCGGCTTGCCACCAGGACCTCGCCGAGGCCCGGCGAGGTCGTCGTCGAAGGCCTCCCGAAGAAGAGCGTCAAGCCGTCGCACGAGATGCTCGGATCCAACTGCAAGCCGCCACTGTTCACGTTCACGAGCGCCGCAGGCTCGCCGAAGCGCCCTTCGGTTGGGACCCAGGTCGCGACAGAGAGGTCCCAGCCCCCCCGGCCTCCCGGTCGATCGGACGTGAAGAAGAGCTCCAAACCGTCCTGCGAGATGTCCGGGTAACCGTCGATGGAGGAACTGTTGAGCTCGACGAGGTTCTCCGGCGGCCCGAAGGGAACGGAGTTCCCCTCCTTGTCCCACCTCGCCCCTCGGCGCGCGACGAAGATGTCGCGGCCTCCAGCCCCGCCGAGCCCATTGGATTCGAAGTACAGGGTCAAGCCGTCGGCCGAGCTCGGGCCTCTCTCGGAATCTGGCGTGTTGAGCTCTTCCAGGGCTCTCACGGCGCCCCAGGGCTCGTCTCTCGCCAAACGCCAGGCGACGTAGAGATCGGTCCGGCCTTTCCCGCCAGGTCGCCACGAGCCGAAGTACATCTCGAGGCCGTCGTCCGAAAGACAAGGGAGAAGATCCCCGAACGGCGAATTGACGGGGCTCTCCACGAGCCTCACATCTTCGAAGGTCCCTTCCTGGGCCCCCCCCGCGCCCGAGAGCGCGACGACCAGCGACGCGGCCACGACGGCTGCCCTTCCCTTGGCGTTTTTCATGTCGGACCTCCCTTGGTTCCTGTCGGACCTTCCCTGCAAAACCTCGGACTCTTGACGCTCCTGCGCCCTCTCGAAGAAACTTCGCGCCTTCTCGCGCTCTCCCCTGGCCTCGAGCGCCTTGCCCATGAGGTGGTGGGCCGCGGCGCTCGTGTGATCGAGCTCGAGCGCGCCCGCCGCAACCTCGAGGAGCTCGCGAGACCACGCCTCCTCGTCTCCCTCGCTTCCCCGGGCTCCTCCCTCGCCCTGCTGCTCGACCCACAGGGCCCCGAGGAGCGCCCAGCCGAGCGCAAGGCGCGGCCTCAAGTCCCCGGGTTGGAGCCGCACCGCCTTCCTCGCGGCCTCGACGGCGTCGGGGAGCCGTCCCAGGTGCTTGCACCACCCGACGAGCGAGGAGTAGACCGCGGCCGCCCAGAGATCGCCTTCCTCCCCCGAGGCGCACAGGCTCGCGGCCTCCCGCAAGCGCTCCTCCGCCCTCTCGAGGTCTCCAGCGCTCCCGCGCAGGAAGTACGCCATGCCGAGAAGCAGGTGCGGCTCGAGAAGCTCCCCCCAGGAGGCCCGCGAGAGGGCCCGGGCCTGCCAGAAGTCGGAGATCGCCCCCTCGTGGTCCCCGGCGTGGATCCGCGCCGCGCCGCGGGCGAGGAGGTGCGCGATCCCCGAGCCCGGATAGAGCTCGCCCTCGGCCTCCTCGAGAGCTATCAGCTCGCCGTAGGCCGCGGCGGCCTCCTCGAATCGCCACCTCTTCATCGCGTGGCGGGCCCGGCTCCAGGCCTCGCCGCGCGCTCCTCCGGCGAGGGCTGGCTGCTGATCGCCCCCGCCGAGCGCCTCGGCCTTCAGCACCAGCGCCGGCGCGAAGCCGGGTCGGCGTGCGAGCGCCTCCTCGAGCTCCCGGACCGCCTCGGCGCCGCGCCCGAGCAGGAGGAGCGCCCTCGCCCGGTGGTAGTGCGCCTCGAAGCGCTCCGGGAGCGATGCGGCGGCCCGATCGAGATCCGCGAGCGCCTCTCCGACGGCGGCCCTGCCCCTCTCGTCGAGGACCTCTCTGTACTCCGCGGGCAGGAAGGAGCCGCCCTCGGCCGCGCTCCCCCGGTGCCCGGAGAAGACCGTCTCCCCCCGCAGGAGCTTCATCGCCGCCGCGACCACCGTCCGCTCGTACTCCCGCGAGCGCTGCTTCGCCGTCTCGACCGCGAGCCTCCAGGCGAGGGCGGCGCAGGCGATGAGCAGCACCGCCGCGCCGGCCGCGGCGAGGAGGCGGAGCTTCTGGCGCGCGAGGCGGCGGACGAGCCGCTCCAGCCTGCCCTGCGGCCTCGCCTCGATCGCGTCGCCGCGCACGAAGCGGCGGAGGTCCTGCGCCAGCGCCTCGGCGGTCCCGTAGCGGTCGGCCGGGTCCTTCCTGAGGCACTTGAGCACGATCGTCTCGAGGTCCCGGGGGATGCTCTCGTTGAGCCGCGCCGGCGGGACCGGGTCCTGGAAGATGATCCTCGAGAGCGTGTCCCGGGAGTCGCTTCCCTGGAAAGGCGGCCGCCATGTCAGCACCTCGTAGAGC
>JACQVW010000078.1 GCA_016209535.1 Planctomycetota bacterium
CCCGTGGACCCGTGGACCCGTGGACCCGTGGACCCGTGGACCCGTGGACCCGTGGACCCTGCGGCGCCGCCGGCGCCCCCGTGTACAATCTCGCTCGAGGTCAAGCCATGCCCCCCCTGCGCTATGCCGCCGCCGCCTGCCAGACCGACTTCCCCTGCCCGCGGGACCGCTCGGAGATCGCCTCCCGCGTCGACCGCATGCTCGAGATGGTCGACGCGGCGGTCCTCGGCTACGAGCCCTTCTTCCCCGTGCGGCTCGTCGTTTTCCCCGAGTTCGCCCACGCGGCGCCGGTTTACGCCACCGCCGCCGAGCTGCGCGAGAAGCTCGCGGTCCCGGTCCCCAACGAGCACACCGAGCGCTACGCGGCGCGGGCAAGGAAGCTCGGCGTCTACATCCAGACGGGCACCTTCCTCGAGGCGGACCCGAGGTGGCCCGGGGCCGTCTTCAACACGACGTGCCTCGTGGGGCCCGAGGGGCTCCTCGCACGGTACCGCAAGGTGAACCCCTGGATCCCCTGGGAGGTCCACTCGAGCCCGCACGACATCCCCGGCTACGACGAGGAGCTCTTCCCCGTGGCCGACACGCCGATCGGCAGGCTCGGCGCCGCGATCTGCTACGATTGGCTCTTCCCCGAGGCGATGCGGCAGCTCGCGGCGAACGGCGCCGAGGTCTTGATCCGGGTCTCGGCCTACATGGACCCCTGGGGGGCAACGCCGCCCATGGACTGGTGGACCGTGGTGAACCGCGCGCGGGCCATCGAGAACCTCGCTCACGTCGTGGCCGCGAACCAGGGGGCGTCGCTCCGGAGCTACCCGCCCTTCTCGTGGCCCGGGGGCAGCATGGTCGTGGACTTCGATGGCCGGATCCTCGCGCAAGCCGACCCGGGGCCGGGCGAGAAGCTCGTGGTGGCGGAGCTGGACCTGGACGCCCTCCGATCCGCGAGGGCCACGCGGCGCGGCCACAATCCCCTGGCACACCTGCGGAGCGAGGCCTATCCCGCTTACCGGCGTCCCTGGCTCCCCGCGGGGACGCACGGGAGCGCCGCCGACCCGCGCGGCGACCGCACGGTCGAGGACGTGGAGCGCGCGATCCAGGCCGGCCTGGCGCGATGCCCCTGGTCGTCCCCTCGGGGGGGTGCTCCCGACCGAGGAGGGAGGGAGCACATTCTTCAGGAGGGAGAATAGAGGCGTGGTTCTGAACCGCGTTATCGCGGTTCTTGAACCACGCCCGCCGCGCCGCCGAAGGGCGAGTCGGCGGCGAGGTGAGCCGCGGCCGGCGGCTCCTCGCTCCCGTCGGGCCCGGGGGCCCGGGAGACTTCGTCGGACAGGCTCGCCGCGGGCTCCTCGGTCTTCGCGGCGTCATCGCGGGAGCAGCACCGGCAGAAGGGCTCCGCCAGCTCGTAGAGGGCACCGCACGGGCGCAGTCCAATCTCCTCGAGTCGGGCCAGGAGGTGCCGCGGCTCCATCCCCGTCACCTGGCGGATCTCGGCGAGGGCCAGGCGCCTGTGGACCTTGAAGAGCCGGACCCAGTCCTCCCGCGTGTCCTTGAAGCGCCTCCGCGCGGAGGAGGGCACCCCGAGGGCGAGGAGCGTCTGGAGGATCTCGTCGTAGGGCACCGCGCCCTGGAGGAGCGTGAGCGCGTCGAGCTGGCCCGAGCGGAGCACCAGGGTCGGGAAGCCGAATCCGTGCTGCCCGGCCTCGACCCGGTCTCGGGCGAAGAGGGCCTCGGCGCGCCCGTTCGAGAGGTTCTCGAGCATATCCTCCGGGTCGAGGCCGACCTCGGCGGCGAGGCGGAGGATCTCCTCGGCCGAGTCGATGGGCACCCGCTCGATGAAGAAGGCCTCCTGGAGCCTGCGGAGCAGGCGCGGGGCGGCGGTCGCGCTCAGGATCGCGGCGGCTTTCACCGCCCGGCAGGCCCCGTACGTCGTGCGGAGGACGTGTTTCGACCAGATCCCGGGGTCGAAGGGCATCTCCGAGATCGTCTCCGCCTTCCTCCACTGGCCCACGACGAAGTCCGCATCGGCGGCCGGCCGGTCCCTGAGGCCGCCCATCACGTGGCGCACCCGCAGCGCATGCCCGAGCTCGAAGGCCAGGGCGGTGGCGGCGGGCTGGAAAGCCCAGCACCAGCTACAGGCTGGATCCTCGTAAACCGTCACTTCCACTCTGAGACTCCTCGGGGTCCCGACCCTGCGCGCCGGGAACGCAGCGCGTCTCTTCGGCACGCTCCCTTTCCCGCTGGGCACTGACGACTATACCAGAGGGCCCCGGGCAGGCAAGCGCGAGATGATATGCCAGGGAGGCACGGTCCACCGGGCCGTGACGGCGGGCACGGTGAGCCCTCGCCGGCGCTCGGATCGAGGAGGGGCCGCGCGGGGATGCTGTGCTCCCCTTTGTCGTGGCCAAGGGGACCTTTTCGGGGTAACTTGCGGTTTGCTCTGTCCCAGCGCCCGGAGGATCGTCGCCACGCCATGAGGTTCCACGAGTACCAGGGAGACCCGGAGTTCCGCTCTTGGCTCGAGCGGTTCGTCGGGGACAAGATCCAGGAGGAGCTCGACCACGAGCGCAAGCGCCAGTTCCTGGAGTCCTTCGCGATCGTCGCCGTGAGGCAGGCCTGCCCCCTGGCCACCGCCATCGCCCGCCACCTGGGCAAGGCCCTCATCCGGCACGAGATCGTGGTCTTCGGCGACGGCGAGAAGAAGACGGTGATCCACGAGAACCTGCGCGGCAAGACCGTCGTCGTCGTGGCCACCGTGGGGGACGGGGAGGACCCGGACGTCTCGCTGGCCAATACCTGCAAGATCGTCTCCACGCTGCGGCGCACGTGCAAGGTGTCCCAGATCAACGTGGTGGCCCCCTGCCTCTGGTACCAGGCGCAGGACAAGACGCACGCCCGGCGGGAGCCCATCAGCGTCCGGGACGTGGCCGACGACCTCATCCGGCGCGGGATGAGCCACATCATGGTCGTCGAGCTGCACGCCGAGCAGATCGAGATCGCGTTCGACAGCTTCGACCACCTCAAGATGGCCCCGATCTTCGGGGACTACCTCTCGCGCCGCTTCCGCGGCGAGCGGCAGAACATCGTCCTCATCGCGCCGGACGACGGCGGCGTGCGCACCCGGGAGGAGCTCTACAAGAACATCAGCCCCGACCTGATCGGCGGCCAGGCCTCGGTCCACCAGCTCCGGAAGCGCGGCTCCATCGATGAGAAGGAGATCAAGGACTTCGTGGGGGACGTGGGGGGGAAGATCGCGATCATCTACGACGACATGATGCGCAGCGGGACCACCATGTTCCAGGCCGCCGCCGCGGCGAAGCAGGGCGGCGCGCGGAGGGTCGTCGGCGTGGTGGCGCACTTCTACGGCTTCGACAGCCCCACGCAGGGCCCCTTCGAGGAGCGCCTCAAGACCTCGGAGCTCGACGAGCTGATCTCGGCGAACACGCGGCCCGACGTCGAGGCCCGCGTGCGCGCGAACCCCGTCCTCGCCTCGAAGGTGACGCTCATCGACATCGCGCCGTACCTCGCCCAGGCGATCCGGAACTACCAGACGGGCGGCACCGTGAAGGACATGATCCTGCGCGTCCCGGACAAGCGCGAGCTCTACGCCGTCGTCCACGAAGTGGGTGGGTAGATCTACCCATCGCCTATCGGAACCTCGGCGCGGCGGGGGCGGTGAGTGTCGAGCGGGTAACGGCCCGCGTCCGATACAGGGCACGTGGTTGAACGCGGTCCCGACACCCAGCGGCAGGCTTCCCACCTCCACCCGCTCCTGCCCGCGGTCCTGAAGGTCGGTCTCGTCCTCTTCGGGATCGAGTTCGCGATCATGACGGTCTTCCTCCCCCTCGTGGGGCTGAGCGGGGTCTGGCGAGGCCTCGCCGACGCCGTCCTCCTGGCCGTGGCGGGGACGCCCGCCGTGATCTGGGTCCTGTGCCGCGCGGGTTGCTCCGGAGCCCTGCGCGCCGGGCGCGGCCGCTATCTGCGGGCGGAGCGGTGGACGCTGGGGGTCCTCCTCGCCCAGGCGGTCCTCGTCGTCATGATCGCGGGGGCCTATGGCCTCGTGGCTTCCGGCACCCGTTCCGCCTCCGGCGTGATGAACCTCGCTGGGAGGCAGAGGGCCCTGTGCCTCCAGCTCGCAGACAGTGCCGCGGAGCTCCGCGCCCCGCGAGCGGAGGACCCGGCGCGGGCGGCCGGACTCCTCGCGGCGCTGGAGGTCAAGGTATCGGAGTTCGACCGGACGCTGCGGGGGCTCGTCGACGGGGACGCCGGGCTGGGCCTGCCGCCCTGCCGGGACAGGGCGGCCCGAGACGCGCTGCTCGGCGTCCAGAGCCTCTGGTCCGGCTTCCGGGGACCCTTGCTCGGGGAGGCCGAGACGGCTGGACCGGTCGCCGGCGTCGGCGTGACGCGGGCCGGACGCGAGGTCTTCCAGGCCATGGACGCGGCCGTGGGGCTCCTCCAGAAGCGATTCGACGCGGAGGGGCGGCTCCTCGAGATCGGCCTCCAGGGCGTCATCCTCGGAGCCGTGGTCATCAGCGTGCTCCTGGTGCTTTCGTTCCTCTCCATGCTCGCGCGCAGGCGGCAGGCGGAGGAGTCGCTGCGGGCCAGCGAGGAGAGGTACCGGCACATCATCGAATCCGCCGGGGAAGCCATCGTCACCATCGACGAGCGCGGTCTCGTCTCCGAGCTCAACGCGGCCGCCGAGCGCACCTTCGGTCACGCGAGGGGCGAGGTCCTCGGGAGGCCTCTCGCGGTGTTGATCCCGGAGCGCTTCCGCGAGCGGCACCTCCAGGGCCTCCACCGCTACCTCGCCACGGGTGAGCGCGGCCTCCCGAGCTGGCGGGGCCTCGAGCTCGTGGGCCTGGCGAAGGACGGCCGCGAGCTCACCGTGGAGGTCTCGTTCTCGGTGCTCGAGGCGGGCCAACGGAAGTTCATCACGGGGGTCCTGCACGACATCAGCGAACGCAAGCGGTCCGAGGCGGACCTCGCGGCCGCCCGGGCGGAGCTCGAGGCCTCGCTCGAGAGGGCGAAGCGGCTCGCGCTGGCCGCCGACGAGGCCAACCGCTCCAAGAGCGAGTTCCTCGCGAACATGAGCCACGAGATCCGGACGCCCATGACCGCGATCCTGGGCTACAGCGAGCTGCTCCTGGATCCAGCGCAGTGCGAGGGCGACCGCGCCGCGCACGCCGAGGTGATTCGGCGCAACGGGGAGCACCTCCTCGCGATCTTGAACGACGTGCTGGACCTGTCGAAGATCGAATCGGGGAAGCTGAAGGTCGAGCGCATCCGGTGCTCGCCGGTCCAGGTCCTCATGGACGTGGCCTCCCTCATGCGGCCTCGGGCCTCCGGCAAGAACCTGGAGCTCGATGTCGTCTACGCGAGCCCGATCCCCGAGACGATCGAGACGGACCCGGTGCGGCTCCGCCAGATCCTCCTCAATCTCGTGGGGAACGCGATCAAGTTCACCGAGGCCGGGGGCGTGAAGGTCGTCGTGAGGCTCGAGCGCGGCACGGGCGCGTCTCGCCCGTGCCTCTGCCTGCAGGTCGTCGACACCGGGATCGGCATGAGCCCCGAGGAGATCTCGAGGCTCTTCCAGCCCTTCGCGCAGGCGGACGCCTCCACGACCCGCCGGTTCGGAGGGACCGGCCTGGGCCTCGTGATCTCGAAGCGCCTCGCCGAGGCTCTCGGAGGGGGGATCGAGGTGGAGAGCACGCAGGGAAAAGGCAGCACCTTCAGCGTCACGGTCGCAACGGGACCCCTCGAGGGCGTGAAGATGCTCCGGAATCCGAGCGCGGTCCGCACGCCCGGCCGCCGCGAGTCGCGCCGTGCCGCGGCCGTCCAGAGGCTCGAGGGCCGGATCCTCCTCGCGGAGGATGCACCCGACAACCGCCGCTTGATCGCGCACCACCTGAGGAAGGCCGGTGTCGATGTGGCGGTCGCGGAGAACGGCCAGGTCGCCTGCGACATGGCCCTCGAGGCGGCCGTGCAGGGGAGCCCCTTCGCCCTGGTCCTCATGGACATGCAGATGCCGGTCCTGGACGGCTACGGCGCGGCGGGGCTCCTGAGGAGGAAGGGCTACTCGGGCGCCATCGTGGCGCTCACCGCGAACGCCATGGCCGGCGACAGGGAGAAGTGCCTCCAGGCGGGCTGCGACGGTTTCCTCTCGAAGCCCGTCAACTGGAGCCAGCTCCTCGAGACTGCGGCTCGATACCTGGGCGGCGGGCGCCGCGAGGCGCTGCCCGCGAGCCCGCTCGAGGGCGACCCGGAGCTCGCCGGTCTCCAGCGCGAATTCGTCCGCGGGCTCCCGGCCACGGTCGAGGCGGCGAGGGCGGCCCTGAGCCGGGGCGACCTCGCGGAAGTCCGCAGCCTCGCCCACCAGCTCCGAGGGACGGGGGGAGCCTTTGGCCTCCCCGCCGTCTCCGAGGCGGCGGGACGCCTCGAGGACGCGGTGAGGGGAGGAGCGGACGCGGGCACCCTCTCGAGCACCATGGACGAGCTGGGCCGCGTGTGCCTCGAGGTCCCGGTCGAAGAGCCCTGCCCGTAGGACGCCGGCTGAGCCACCCCCTCCCTCTTTCCCCCCGTAAGTGACGGGAGTGCCTCCGGTAGCGAGATGTACGGTGGCGCCCCGGAGTTTTTGCTTGAATCCCTGGAGGGAGTCCGCGGATGATAGTGGCCAGTCTGGGTTACTGCCTGGATGGGTCGCAGACCTGGCGTGGCGCCGTGTCGAGCAAGTCTGGGCTCGACGCGACGGTCCGCCGGAGGGACCTGCGAGCCAGGACGGTGAGCCAACGCCTCGTCGAAACCCCGCGGCGCCCGCGGGGTTAGCCTCTCCAATCCAATGGGCGTCCGCAACGGACGCTGGGTGCGGCCCCACGCTGCCGCGCCGGTCGGGCAAGGTCAGTACAAGGAACCCGTTCCCATACGTCAATCTGCCCAGGAAACTCAGGGCCTTCCAGGTTGGAAAGCTTTCGGACGCCTGGTGAACAGGTAGGAGGACTATCGATGCGCGTGAGACTGTTGTGTCTCCTTTCTCTCTTTGCCGTGAGCCTCTGTAGCCGGGGGATCCGTGCCCACGATGTCGTGATCGACCCCGCGCGCTGCGAAGAGCTCGGGCGAGAGATCTTCGAGAAGTGCAAGAGCCTTGGAGGGACCGACGAGGACTGCCAGGCCATCCAGCAGGCGTTCCTCGACCGCTGCCTCCAGGTGACGCCCCCTCCACCGCCCCCCCCCCCGCCGCCGGAGCCGTCGTGCCTCGACGCCTGCCGGATCGAGGCGGAGAAGGCCTACCACGCCTGCGCGGAGGCCGGCGGCAACCTGGAGGAGTGCAAGGCGGCACTCGAGGCGGCCCTCGCCGCCTGCAGGGAGAAGTGCCCGCCGCCTCCCCCGCCTCCGACCTGCGAGGAGGCCTGCAAGCAGAAGGCGGCGGCCGCCAGGGAGCGCTGCCTCGCCGAGGGCGGGAGCCCCGAGCGCTGTGACCTCCATGCGAAGGAGGTCCTCGGTGGGTGCCTCAGGGGCTGCCAGCCCCCGCCGCCCACCGACTGCGAGACGCTCTGCAAGCAGAAGGCCGAGGCCGCCCGGCGGCACTGCATCGAGAACGGCGGGAGCCGGGAGCGGTGCGACGGGGTCTTCAGGGAGACCCTCGAGGGCTGCCTGAAGAACTGCCAGCCGCCGCCGCCCCCGCCGGGGACGTGCGAGGAGCGGTGCAAGCTCGCCGCCGACGAGGCGCGCAGGAAGTGCATCGCCGCGGGCGGCGGGCCGGACCGCTGCGAGACGGTGTACAAGGAGGTCCTCGCCGGCTGCTTGAAGACGTGCGAGCCTCCGCCTCCGCCGCCGAGCTGCGAGGACCAGTGCCGGATCTCGGCCGAGCGGGTCCTCAAGGCCTGCCTGGCCGAGGGCGGCGACCCCGCCCGGTGCGAGGAGCACGCGAAGCAGGCCCTCATGGCGTGCCTCGAGCGCTGCAAGCCGCCTCCGCCGCCTCCGGATGACTGCAGGGCCGCCTGCCTCAAGCGAGCCGAGGAGGCCCGCGCGAAGTGCGCCGCCGATGGCGGCAGCCGCGAGCGGTGCCACGCCGTCTTCGAGGCCGTGCTGAAGCAGTGCCTCCCGAGCTGCGGCGGCGAGCCGCCGCCGCCGCCCGCGGACTGCAAGGAGACCTGCGCCCGCAAGGCGCGCCACTTCCTCGAGGAGTGCAAGACCTCGGGCGGCGAGAACTGCGAGCAGCGAGCCGAGGAGCTCCTGAAGCGCTGCCTCGCCGGCTGCGAGCCCACCCCCCCGCCGACCTGCGAGGAGCGGTGCAAGCACGCCGCCATGAAGGTCCTCGAGAAGTGCCTCGCCGAGGCCGGGCCCGAGCCCACGCCCGAGCAGGTCCAGGCCTGCGAGGAGGCGGCCCGCGCGGCCTACGAGGCGTGCAAGGCCCGCTGCGAGCCGCCGCCCCCGCCGCCGACCTGCGAGGAGCGATGCCGCGGGCACGCGAAGGCGTTCATCGATGAGTGCGTGAAGAACGGCGGCACGCCCGAGGAGTGCGGCGCCAAGGCCGAGGCGCTCTTCAAGGAGTGCCTCGAGCGCTGCGACAACCCCCCGCCGCCGAACTGCGCCGAGAAGTGCGCCTTGGCGGCCAGGGAGCTCCTCGAGAAGTGCCTCCAGCAGCCCGACGCCGACGCCGAGGCGTGCCAGGAGAAGGCACGCCACTTCCTCCGCGAGTGCCGATCCCACTGCGAGATCCCGGACCCGCCGAGCTGCAAGGAGCGGTGCGCGCACTTCGCGCGTCGCGTGTTCGAGGAGTGCAAGGAGGCCGGCGGTACCGAGGAGGAGTGCAAGGAGAAGGCCGAGCACGCCCTCCGCCGCTGCGTCGAGGGCTGCGATCCGCCCCCGCCGCCTCCGCCGCCGTGCGCGGAGCTGTGCGCGAACCGCGTGAAGGCCTTCATCGACCACTGCATCGAGGAGGGCGGCGATCCGGAGCGGTGCGCCCTCAAGGGCCGCGAGCTGCTCAAGGAGTGCCTCGACCGGTGCGACCACGGGCCGCGCCCGCGGTGCGCCGAGCGCTGCGCTCACCTCGCCCACCGCGTCCTCGCCGAGTGCATCGAGGCGGGCGGCACTCTCGAGGACTGCCGCGAGCGCGCCAAGCACGTCCTCAAGGAGTGCCTGAGCCACTGCCCGCGGCGGCCTGAGCCCTGCGCGAAGCGGTGCGTGAAGCGAGCGCGTGAGCTCTTCGCCAGGTGCCTCGATCGCCTCGAGGAGGAGGTCAAGGCCTGCATCGACGCGGGCGGCGATCCCGAGAAGTGTAAGGCCGAGGCGATCCGCCGGTGCCGCCGGCACGTGAACGAGTTCCTCGTGAAGTGCCTCAGGCACTGCCGCGATGAGCCCGAGCCGCCCGAGCCGCCGACCTGCCTCGAGCGGTGCCGGCACGCCGCTGCCAACGTGAAGGAGGAGTGCCTCGCCGCCGGCGGCTCCGAGGAGGAGTGCGCCAAGGCCGTCGAGGAGTTCCTCGCGAGGTGCAAGCAGCGCTGCGACCAGCCGGAGCCGCCGGATCCGTGCGACTTCGACTGCGAGGCCGCCGCGAAGCGCCTCGAGGCTCGCTGCGTCGAGGAGACGGGCGACGCCGAGGCTTGCGCCGCGAAGGCCGCCGAGCTCCTCGCCCAGTGCCAGGACAGGCTCGCCGAGCACTGCAAGGAGGAGAACGTCGCCGACGGCGGCGGCGGCACGCTGCCCGGAACGGGCGGCTACCGCGACTTCATCCGCGGCGACGCGAACATGGACGGCAGCGTCGACATCTCCGACCCGATCGGCACGCTCAACGCGCTGTACCTCGGCGGGACGCCGATCGCGTGCGAGGACGCCGCCGACACGAACGACGACGGCACCCTCAACATCACCGATCCGATCTTCGCCTTGAACTACCTCTTCCGCGGAGGCGTGAGCATCCCGGAACCGGTGGGAGTCCCAGGCCAGGATCCGACGGTCGATGACATGAACTGCGCGCCGTAAGGCCCGCCGTTCGTGCCTTCGGGAAGCCGAGGGCCGGCCTCGAGGCCGGTCCTCGGCTTTTTTTTCTGGTCGCTTCGCAACGCTGTACTCGCCGGCGCCTGCCGTATAATGCCGCCCATGAGAAGGAAGCGGAGAGGACGCGGGGCGGCCCTGGCGCGGCCTGGTCTGACCCCGGAGCGGCTCCGCTCCGACCTCCTCGAGCTCACGCGGAACCTCCGGTGGTCCTGGAGCGCCGAGGCGAGGTTCTGCCTCGCCGCCGTGGCCGGAAGGCTCGCGCCCGCCCGGGAGGAGGAGTTCCTCCGGAACCCCTTTGCCGGAGTGCGGTGCCTGCGCGCCAGGGACTTCGCGAACCTCGCCGCCGACCCGGGGATCTACCCTCGCGTGCACGCCGGGGCCATGGCCGCCCTGCGGCGGGCCCTCGCGCCGGCGAGGCCGCCTCGCGGCCTCGACCCGCGGCGGCCCGTGGCCTAC
>JACQVW010000864.1 GCA_016209535.1 Planctomycetota bacterium
GCGCGAGCCCTTCCCCGGCTGCGGCGCCGACCTTGCGCCGCCGGCGGTCGGGTGCGCCGTGCCGGGGTGCTGAGTCGCCGAAGGGCTGAAGGGGGTTCACTTTTCGCGCCCGAGCCCGTATCTTGCGGCTCTCGGGCACCCCTGGATCAGCACAGGAGACCAGCACAGGAGAGACGCAGGAGAGCAGCATGCACATCATCCGGTTCCTCGATCCCCAGGGCAGGGAGCGCTGCGGGCAGCGGGTCGCCGATGAGCCGAGCGCGAGGCTCATCGAGGGGGACCTCTTCGGCCCTTGGCGCGTGACGGGCGAGACGGCGCGCGTCGCGAAGCTCCTCGCGCCCGTCCAGCCGCGGGCGATCCTCTGCATCGGCCTGAACTACCGCCGGCACGCCGAGGAGACGGGCGCGAAGATCCCCGACTTCCCCGTCCTCTTCGTGAAGAACCCCGCCGCGGTCCAGAACCCCGGCGACCCGATCGTGCTGCCGGCGAGCGAGCCGGAGGTGGACTACGAGTGCGAGCTCGCCGTGGTGATCGGCAAGGCGGCGAAGCACGTGGCGCGCGAGCAGGCCCTCTCCCACGTCCTCGGCTACACCTGCGCCAACGACGTCTCGGGCCGCACGTGGCAGCTCAAGAGGGGCGGGAGCCAGTGGTGCCGGGGGAAGAGCTTCGACACCTTCTGCCCCTTGGGCCCCGGCCTGGTGACGCCGGAGGACATCCCGAACCCCAACGCCCTCAAGCTGAAGACCCTCCTCAACGGCCAGGTCATGCAGGACTGGACGACCGAGGACATGATCTTCGACGTGCCGTCCCTCATCAGCTTCCTGAGCCAGTCGACGACCCTCCTGCCCGGCACGGTGATCCTCACCGGCACCCCTCAAGGCGTGGGCATGGCGCGGAAGCCGCCCGTCTGGCTCAAGGACGGCGACCGCGTGGCCATCGAGGTCGAGCGGATCGGCCGGCTGGAGAACCCGGTGCAGGCGGAGTGAGGCCCGTCGCGCGGCACGCTCCGACGTGCCCTTGACGCGGACTCGGTGTCGTGGTCATATTGTGGGCATGTAATGTACATGTCGCCCCGGCCTGGGCGCCGCAGCCCATGCGTCACGCCTGGAGGTCACGTCCATGCTCTCCGTAAACATAGCCGCGTTCAGGGCCCAGTTGAGCAAGCTCCTGGGCCGGGTCCGGCGAGGTGAGGAAGTGGTTGTTCTTGACCGCAGGGTCCCCGTGGCGAGGCTCGTGCCCTACCAGGAGAGGTTGCCTTTGAAGGTCGCCGTGCGGAAGCCCGTGGACGACCCCTCGAGTCTGGCGAAGCTCGCGTTCCCGCCGCTGAAGGGCCGGCCGGTGGACACCCTGAGCGCCTTGCTCGAGGACCGGGGCTCGAGGTGAGGCCCCTCGAGATCGATGGCGGCGCCTGATGATCGCCTACCTCGACTCCTCGGTTGTCCTCCGGACCATTTTCGGAGAGCCTGGCAGGCTGGCGGAAATCAAGGACGTCGAGCACGCGGTCTCCAGCGAGCTCCTCAAGGTCGAGTGCCTGCGGACGATCGACCGCCTGCGGATCCAGGTGCCCTTGAGCGACAAGGATGTCGCCTTCCGCAACGAGGCGGTCTTCCAGGTGCTGCGCGCGACGGAGCTCGTCCTCCTGTCCCCGCCGATCCTCGATCGGGCAAGCCAGCCGTTCCCGACCACGGTCCGCACGCTGGACGCTCTTCACCTCGCCTCGGCTCTGCTCTGGCGGCAGGGGGAGGGCAAGGACCTCACCGTCCTCACCCACGACAGGGAGCTGGGCCTCGCGGCACGGGCCGTGGGGTTCCAGGTTCTGGGCTGCTGACGCGAGGGAGCGGTTTCGGACAGCGCCGGGGATAGCCCGTGGGCCAACCCGGGATAGAATAGCCTCAGGTTTTTGCCCGCGGACGCGCTGACCTCGCTGCCCGCGGCGCTGGAGCGTTCGCGATGAAGAGCCCTTTCCCGGGGATGGATCCCTACCTAGAGCGGCACTGGCGGGACGTGCACCACAACCTCGTCACCTATGCGCGGGATCAGCTCCGGCCGTGGCTTCCCAGGGACCTCCGAGCTCGCGTGGAAGAGCGCGTCTACGTGGAGACCGAGGCCGCCGTCGAGCGGAGCATCTATCCCGACGTCCGTGTCATCGAGCGGCGCAAGCAGCCTCGACGGGTCCGGACTGCCCCCGGGTGCAGCACGGCCATCGCGGAGCCCCTGCTCGTGACCGTGGACGACGAGCCCGTGTCGGAAGGCTACATCCAGATCATCGACGTGGCCTCAGGCCAGCGCGTCGTGACGGTGATCGAGTTCCTGAGCCCTTCCAACAAGGTCCCGGGCGAGGGGCAGAAGCTTTACTTGAAGAAGCAGAGGGAGATCAAGGAGTCCGCCACGAGCCTGGTCGAGATCGACCTGACGCGGGAAGGCCGGCGCATCCTCCTTCTGCCGCCGGAGCGGATCCCGCCACCGCACCGCACGACCTACCAGGTCTGCGTCCGGAGAGGCCATCGGCCTTCGCCGATCGAGCTTTACGACCTCCCGCTCAGGGAGCGCCTTCCGGTCATCGGGATCCCGCTCAGAGAGGGGGACCCAGATATCCCGCTGGACTTGCAGGTCCTCGTGGACCAGTGCTACGAGAACGGCGGATACGACGACGTGGACTACCGGGTGGATCCCGTCCCCGCTCTGGATCCGCACGACGCGCGGTGGGCTGATTCGCTCTTGCGCGCGAAGGGTCTGCGGCCCCGGGGGCGGAGGAAGGGCGCGCGTTGAAGGGCGAAAACCCTCTGGCCCCCCGGCGCCTGCTGGAGTATCGTGGAGGCCTCGCGGAGCGGATCGGGTTAGGCATATCTTCAAGGAGAGCGCGATGGACAAGATCACGTGGAACCGCAGGTCGTTTCTGAGGACGTCGGCCGCGGCGGCGGTCGGGCTGGGCATCGTCGGGCAGTCCCGCGCCTTCGGCGCGAACGACAAGATCCGGGCCGCCGTGATCGGCCTCAAGGGCCGCGGCGGGAGCCACATCGACGGGTTCCTCGACCAGAAGGGGGTCGAGGTCGCCGCGCTCTGCGACATCGACGAGGGCGTTCTGAACGGCCGCCTGGCGGACGTGGAGAAGCGCACGGGCCAGAAGCCCGCGGCCTGCGCGGACGTGCGGAAGCTCCTCGAGGACAAGTCCATCGACGTCGTGGGCATCGCGACACCGAACCACTGGCACTCCCTCGCCAGCATCTGGGCGATCCAGGCCGGGAAGGACGTCTACGTCGAGAAGCCCTGCTCCCACAACGTCTGGGAGGGCCGGAAGCTCGTCGAGGCGGCCCGCAAGCACCAGCGCGTCGTCCAGCACGGGACGCAGATCCGGAGCCACAAGGCGATCCGCGAGGCCATCGCGAAGCTCGAGGAGGGCGTGATCGGCGAGGTCTACATGGCGAAGGGCCTCTGCTACAAGTGGCGCGGCTCGATCGGCCGGGCGAAGGAGGAGCCGGCGCCCAAGGGCGTCCACTACGACCTTTGGCTCGGCCCCGCCCCGGTCCGGCCCTTCACGCGGAACCGCTTCCACTACAACTGGCACTGGCACTGGGACTACGGGAACGGCGACATCGGGAACCAGGGCGTCCACCAGATGGACGTGGCGCGCTGGGGCCTCGGCGTGGGGCTGCCGAAGAAGGCGCAGTCGATGGGGGGCCACTTCCTCTTCGACGACGATCAGGAGACGCCGAACACCCAGGTGGCGACCTTCTGGTACCCCGAGGAGAAGAAGATGCTCGTCTTCGAGGTCCGCCACTGGATCACGAACGGCGAGAACCTCACCGACGGGGGCACGGGCGCCGTGGGGAACATCTTCTACGGCTCCGAGGGGATCATGATCATGCCGAGCTACTCGAGCTACAAGGTCCTCCTGGGCCGCAAGCTCGAGCCCGGGCCGTCCGGAAGCTCGGGGGGCGACCACTTCGCGAACTTCATCGAGGCCGTCCGCGCCCGCGACCCCGCGAAGCTGAACGCCGAGATCGAGGAGGGCCACAAGTCGGCGGTCCTCTGCCACCTCGCGAACGTGGCCTACCGCGCCGGCCGCACGATCGAGTTCGACCCCGTGACCGAGACCTGCCCCGGCGACAAGGAGGCGAACGCCCTCCTGACGCGCGAGTACCGCGAGCCCTTCGCGATCAAGGACCTCGCGTAGCGCGGGGCGCGGGGGGGGGGGCACGGAGCCCCCGTGAGCCCTGCGAGGCGCCAGCGACTCGTCCTCTGGGCCGGCGCGGCCGGCGCGGGGGCGGTGCTGGCGCTCGCAGGGGCGGCCTTGTGGCCACGCTTCCTGGAGGAGCTGCATCTCCGCAGGCTCGGCTCCGAGGATGTCGACGTGCGCTGCTCGGCGGCGGAGGCGCTGGGGAACTTAGGGTCCGTGCAGGCGGTCCCGCGGCTCCTGGACCTGCTGGCAGCGGAGGCGCAGAAGTATGAGCCTGAGATGATCCTTGCGGCTGCAATGGTGAATGTAGGGGCGTCGGCGGCGCCAGGGAAGTTGGAGGACCCGACGCAGGCCGCGCCCGAGTACGTCTACAGGGAGGCCATCATGAAGGTGGGGCCGCCCGCGATCCCCGAGCTGGTGAGGGCGCTCGAGGAACTGGACCCGTTGCGCCAGGCCTTGGCCGCCCGGTTCCTGGGAAGGCTTGCTTCGGCGGCGAGCGAGCCTCGGCGGAAGGCGGTCGAGCGTGCGGTCGATGCCCTGCTCCGGGCGCTGCGCAGGGAGGATCCCCTCGTGGTGGATGTCTCGGTCGTCGAGGCTCTCGCGGCCTGCGGCCCCAGCGTGTCCTCCCGGGTCGTCGAGGTCGCCTGGGGCGGCGGTGCACAGGCACGCGTGAAGGCGCTCGCGGTCCTCGCCCGGCTTCCCGAGGCCGTCGTCGAGACGCTGCCAGCGATCCAGGGCGCGCTCCGCGATCAGGAGGCGGGAGTGCGGACAGCCGCCGTCCTAGCCTTGGGCAGGCTGTGCGGCGCAGAGCGGGCGGAGCGATCCGAGCCTCTGGTCGGGCTGGAGTTCGAGATGCTTGTGGCGCTCCTCGAGATGCTAGGAGATCCGGACCTCAAAGTGCGTGTCGCGGTGCTCGGCGCCGTAGGCTGGAACTACGCGGGGCTCGCAAGATTCGTTGTAGACAACATGCGCGTATCGCCTGAGGCCTTGGTCCGGGAAGCTCTGGGCCAAGACACGGGACCTCGGACCTTCAGAGCGGCCGCCGTTTCCGGGGCCTGCGCGGACGTCTTCGTGGCGGCGCTCGACGATCCGATGGCCGAGGTCCAGCGGTTCGCCCTCGAGTCGATCGCCTTGTTCGGTCCTCGCGCTGCTCCGGTCGCGCCCCGGCTGGTCCGCATGGTGCGGGAGGGCCAGCTCGGACTCTGGGACGCAGCCATCGATGCGCTCCTCGCCGTGGAGCCGGCGGCCGTGCCCGGACTCCTGGAGGGTCTGGAGAACCTGAGCCCGCCGCTGCGCCGCCGCGTGCTCGAGGCCCTGGGAAGCATGTCCTGGGAGGGGGACCTCCTGGCCCGGGCCGGCAAGGCCCTCGATGGGGTGCGTCCGCGGCTGACCGACAAGGACGAGGGCGTGCGTGAGGCCGCCCTCGGCGCCCTGGCCGCGCTGGCGCCCCGAGCGCCCGGCGGCCTTCGCAGGCTCGCGGCGCTCCTCGACTCGGAGGAGCCTCTGGAGCGCCTCGCGGCGGCCCGGATCCTCAAGGCTTGCGGAAAGAGCGCCCGCGAGGCGGTGCCCGGGCTCCTTCGAGGCCTCAAGGACCCTTTGGACGAGCTGCGCGCCGCCTGCGCACGGACTCTGGGCGAGGTGCGCGAGGACCGCGAGGCCGTGATCGTGGCGCTTCTCGAGGCACTGCGTACGGAACCGGTCGAGGCAGTCGTCGAGGCGATCGCCCGCAGCCTCGCTGCTCTCCGCCCCGACACGGCGGGGGCGGGCCCGGTGCTCCGCGAGGTCCTGCGGGGACCTGGAAGCCCCGCGGCGAAGAAGATCGTCCTGTGGCACCTGGGCGGCTTCGGCGGGCTCGGCGACGAGGACCGCCTCGACGCGGCCCTCGCCGCCCTCGGCGGTGACCGGGCGCTCTGGCCTCAGGCCCTCCGCATGCTCGAGGCCCTCGGCCCGAAGGGCCTGCCTGCGGCGACGCGGCTCCGCGCGCTGCTCGCGGCAGCGGACGAGGAGGCCGCGGTGGCGTTCGTCACCACGCTGAACCGCCTGCGCGCCTGGCGCGCCGAGGACCTTCCCTTCCTCCGAGAGCGCCTCGGCTCGGCGTCGAGCGCGCAACTCAAGGGGGCCTTGACCGCGGCCCTTGCCCAGGCAGGTGAGGCGTCCCCGCCTGGCGGCGAGGAGTGATCCTCACGGGACTTCTTGGATCGCTGGACCATCAGCTCGTGGTACCCTGGCCGCATGAGGAAACGCTACACCTTGAGCGACGGGAAGCTGGTCCTGAGCCTCCAGGAGGCCGAGGAAGGAGGGTATATCGTCACATCCCCGCTCGACCCGGAGCTCATCACCGAGGCGGAGACGGTCGCCGAGGCATTCGCAAACGCCCGCGACGCGCTGAAGGCGCTCCTGAGTTCGCGCGCGAAGTTGCGGGCGAAGCTCTCCGAGACCGCAACGAGGCGGTGAAGGCTCGCAGGCCGGTCACCGTTCCCCGCCCAGCGCCGCGGCGCCCCACCAGCCTCGCGAACCGTCGCGGCCTCGGGTACTATCGGGCCGGCGGCGGATCCGTACGGATCCATGCTGATCCACTGATCCATGCTGAGAGGTAGCTGCCCATGGTCCCTTGCGCCTCACGGCTCCCCCGAGGCCGCGGGGGGGCGGTCTTTCTCCTCCTCTTGACCCTGTCCCAGGCGGCGCTTCAAGCCCGCGAGCCCCTCGCGACGCCCCGAGTGCGCGACGTGATCCTCCTGGGGCAGGAAGGCGCCTCGAAGAGCACCGTCTCGCGCCGCGTCCTGTTCCGGGACGGCTACGTCTACGTCTCCGGGGAGCCCGGATTCCAGACCGTCGACGCCCGGGATCCGGGCAACCTCCTCCTCGCGAGCGACTGGGATCAGAGCTCTCCCAAGATGAACGGCTCGGCGCTCCGCGGCGCGGTGCTCTACGTGGCCAACTGGAGCCCGGGCGAAGGGCTCCTCGTCTTCGACGTGGCCAGGCCCGAACGCCCCGCCCGCGTCAAGGCTGTCGCCACCCTCGCGCACACGTGGGACGTGGAGATCTCCGGGAGCCTCCTCGACGTCTCCATCGACGACGGAATCACGACGGGGATCTCCACCTACGACCTCTCCGAACCGACGAGTCCGAGAGTCCTCGGCTTCCTCTCCATGGGGGACCGCCTCGTGGGGAACGCCGCGCGGCGCGGCGCGTGCCTCTACGTGACCCACAAGGACTGGCTGCGAGTCTACGCCGCCGCCGATCCCTCGCGGCCGAGCTTCGTCCGCGAGATCGATCTCGGCGGCTTGGGCGGCGAGGCGCGGGTCCGCGGGGACTACCTCTTCGTTCTCGCGCGGGCCGTGGCGCCGGGCCACGCCGGCGGCGTCCGGGTCTTCTCCCTCGCCGACCCGGCGAGCCCCCGGGAGGTGGAGCGATGGGAGCAGGAGGAGCCGCGCGACATGCACTTCCAGGGAGACCTCCTCGTCGTCCCCGCGAGCGGCTCCGGCATCTACACGATCGACGTCTCGGATCCCAGGGACCTCCGGGTCGCCGCCCACTGGTACGTGAGCTGGCCCGGGATGGGCCACGGCGGCTACCCCGTGACGGCGGGGGGCGAGGGCACGCACGTCTTCATCGGGACGACGACGGGAAACGATGCCTCCTGCGAGGACTTCGCGTGCGACCGCTTCGGGGCGCGGCTCTACTCGGTCCAGATCGCGACGGAGCCGCCGAGGATTGCGCCCGTGGTCCCGGACCCCGACGAGGCCACGGTGGGCGAGGAGTACTTGCGCCGCCTCGAGCTCCTCGAGGGCTACCCCGCGCCGACCTGGTCCGTGGTGCGGGGCCCCGCGGGCACCCGCGTCGATGCCACGGGCCTCGTGAGGGGCTGGACTCCTCCGGCGGAGGACGCCGGCAGCGTCCACCCGATCGAGGTGCGGTCGGCGAACCCAGACGGCGAGGCCCGCATCTCCTGGCAAGTGGTCGTCGTCGCTCCGCCGGATGACCGCATCGCCCTCTTCGACTTCGAGGAGGGGACCGAGGGATGGACCCTGGAGACCTGGAAGTCGGGGCCCTACGAGCCCGGAGAGATGCGGTGGGAGCCGTCCGGAGGGCGCGAAGGAGGCTGCCTCTTCTCTCGCGGGAGCGGCGCCACGAACAACGAGGACACGTGCAACCGGGAAGGGGGGGGGCGCGACGAGGGGGATCTCCACGGCCGAGCGCACGCCGATCCGCCTCGAGCTCGACTGCTCCTCCGACCTCGGGCCGCCGCCGGCCTCCTCGGGCACGGGCACGTGCGCGGTCCTGGAGGGGACGAGCGACGCCGTGCTCGCCGTCTACGTGTCGCCGGCGGGGGCCGCCGGGCCCTGGAGGCGCCTCGCCCTCCTCTCCGAGGGCGCAGGCCTGCCGGAGGCCTGGACGCGGAAGGCGATCGACCTCTCCGCCCTCGCAGGCCTCGCCGACAACCCCCGGTTCGCCGTCCGCTTCCGCTGGCAGTTCAACACGGCGGGCGACTCGGGACGGATCGACAACGTCGCCGTGCTGGGGCCGGAGATCGAGGGAAGCTTCGTCCGGGGGGACGCCACGGGCGAGGGGAAGATCGACATCTCCGACCCCATCGCCGTCCTCAACTTCCTCTTCTGGGAAGGCGCGGTCGCCTGCCTCGATGCCGCCGACGCGAACGACTCCGGGGCCGTCGACATCTCCGATGCCATCTACGACCTGTCGTTCGGCTTCCTCGGAGGTCCGAGC
>JACQVW010000858.1 GCA_016209535.1 Planctomycetota bacterium
AGCTTGAGCAGGTAGTCGTAGATCGCTTCGAGCTGGTGGGGCAGGGGATCGACGCGCGAGATCGACAGGCCGAAATAGGGGTCGAACTCGTACGCGATGCCGAGCGCGTAAGCCTGGAGGCCGAGGCGGAGCAGGCGGCCGTCGCCATCGAAGGAGTGCTGTGCGTCGAGGATCGTGAGCTGCGCAAGGTCGGCGACCGTCAGCGTCACCTTGCGGAACCGTTCGGATCGCGCACCGACCAGACCGACCACCCAACTCGCCGGACCGTTCGGTTGAACGGTCTCGACGCGCATGGGCTCGTTGAAGAGCGGCCCCGTCAGGAACTGGCCGGTACTGATTGATGGAGGCCGCGTCATCGGCCTCCGATGCCCATCACTGGAGTACTTTCCTGCTGATTCATGTGGGTGCTGCGCACGACGGCATGGCCAAGCCCTGCCTGCTTCAGGATACTGTTCAGCGTTCCGGGCGCCAAGTCATCGCTCAGCTTGCCCGCCACCGTCACGAGGCCGCGCTTCGTGGCGTGCTTGAACTGGCGATGGCTGCCCTTCTGCCGTGCGAGGCCGGTTCACCCAGTGGGAGTAGGCCTGCTGCGTGCGCTGGCTGTGGTGGCGGGCCCTTTGCGTCAGGCGCAGGGGTCAAGCACGCTGGACGGACGAGGCGAGGCCGCGGGAGGAGGGATGAGCCTCCTGGGACGACAAGCCGGATCTCTTGTGACGAGAGGCTGCATGGCGCTCGGGCCGCGGCGGCCTGCCCTCGATTCCAGCGGCCCCAGGGCACGCCAGGCACTCCCCCATCGATCGGCGTCGTCGTCCTCGGCGGCTCGATGCCCGTCCTCTCGGGCAACGCCTTCGTCCTCGGGCCGCCGGGCCGCGGCGGCGGCAGCGGCGGATCGAACGGCGGCCGCGACGGCGCGGCGGCGGTGGTGCTCTCGCCCTGAGCGAGCGGGCGAGCAGCGTGGGGCCTCAGACGATCCTCGCCCCGCCCAGGCAGGCATCGCCCTCGTAGAAGACGGCGAACTGGCCCGGCGCCACGCCGGGGTCCCTCCCGTCGAGGCGCACGGCGTAGCGGCCGCCCGCAGTCTGCCGGAGGGTGCAACGGTAGGCGCGGGGGCTGTGGCGCAGCTTCACCTCGAGGCGACCCTCGCCGGGCGGCTCGGCGATCCAGTGCGCATCGGCCACCTCGAAGGCGTCGCGGGAGTGCTCCTCGAGGCGCTCCTGGTGCGAGACGTAGACGATGTTCCGTTCCACGTCCTTCCCCACGACGAACCACGGGCCCTGGCCGAGCCCGAGGCCGCGGCGCTGGCCGATGGTGAAGAACCAGTAGCCCCCGTGCTCGCCGAGCCTCCGGCCCGTCTCGGCCTCGACGATCTCGCCCTTCCGCTCGCCCAGGTGGTGGCGCACGAAGTCGTCGAAGGGGACCTTGCCGAGGAAGCAGATCCCCTGGCTGTCGGGGCGGCCGGCGTTGGGGAGCCCGAGCTCGGCCGCGAGCTCCCGCACGCGCTGCTTGAGGAGGCCGCCCACGGGGAAGGCGCACCGGGCGAGCTGCTCGCGCGAGAGGTGCGACAGGAAGTACGTCTGGTCCTTGACGGGGTCGATGCCCTTCAGGAGCCGCACCCTGAAGCGGCCTCCCGCGGGCGAGCGCTCGACGCGGGCGTAGTGGCCCGTCGCCACGCGCTCGAAGCTCGGGCCTGCCGCCTCGAGGAACGCCCCGAACTTCACCCGCTGGTTGCAGAAGATGTCGGGGCTCGGCGTGCGGCCCGCCTCGAGCTCCGCGAGCGTGTAGCTCACGACGCGCTCGTGGTACTCGCGCTGGAGCGAGACGACGCGGAGGGGCACTCCCGCCGCGTCGCAGACCTGGCGGGCGAAGCAGAGGTCCTCTTCCCAGGGGCAGCTCCCGAGGTAGGCGAGCTCGTCCTCGAGCCAGATCTTGAGGTAGAAGGCGGCGAGGTCCCGGCACCCCTCCTCCCGGAGGAGTCGGAGGGCCAGGGAGCTGTCCACGCCGCCCGAGATGAGGACCGCGGTCGCCATGGGCTTCGTGGAGGACAGCCTACCACTTGCCCCTCCGCGCCGCATGGGAGGGCCTCTCTTCGTGTCCTGTTAGGTCTCCCGGATCGCCTCCGGGCCCGGGTGGCCCGTGCGGGGACGCGGGCACACGCTGTCCCCTTGACTTTCGCGATCGGCGGGTGAAGACTTGCAGTCCTATCTCGGAGCGTGAGTAAGGGTTGGCGCCTCGGTAGGTTCTCGAGGCCGCGCCGCGATACGTAGTCAGGTGACGAAGGGTTGAACATGCCGGTGAGGACAATCGGGATGGCAGTGGCGGGTGGCGTCGCTCTTGCCTCGCTGCTGGCGCCCGTGGCCTACGGCCACGATCTCTTCGGCGAGCCGGGGTACGGCGAAGGGATCTTCATCCGAGGCGACTCCAACCTGGACCGGCAGGTGGACCTCTCCGACGCGGTCCACACGCTGACCTACCTGTTCCTCGGCCAGGACGACCTGGCCCCAAACTACTGTCTGGACGCCCACGACTACAACGACAGTGGAGACGTGGACATCTCGGACCCCATCGCAAGCCTGTCTCACCTGTTCCTGGGCGCGGGCCCCCCGGCGGCGCCGTACCCCGCTCCCGGGAGGGACCCCACGTACGACCTCCTCTACTGCGAGCCCTTCGGCCAGGTCCAGAAGATCTTCCGGGAGAGCTGCCTGGGCAGTGCCTGTCACTCGGCGTCCTCCGGGGCCGGGGAGCTGGTCCTCGAGGGGAACAGGCCGTACGCGGACCTCGTCGGCAAGCCCGCGGTCTACTCGACCTCATCTCTCCTGAGGGTGAAGCCGGGCGACCCCGACGGGAGCTTCCTCATCCGGAAGCTGGAAGGCAACCTGGCCACGGGAGAAGGGGAGCCGATGCCCCACGGGCGAGGCGTCCTCCCCTCGGCGAAGGTTCGCTTCATACGGCACTGGATCGAGGATGGCGCGATCCCCTCCGGTCCCGACGACATCAACCTCCCTGTGCCCCCGCCCCCCGGCCATACCGACGCCAGCGGACGGCTCGATGGAGGCGTGCAGGTGCGCGTTCCGCCCTTCCAGGTGCCCACCGAGAGGATCCGGAGCTTCTACGTCAGGCTTCCCAACGCGTCCGAGCTGTGGGTGAACCGGTACGAGTTCCTCTACCCGCCGGGGAGCCACCACTTCAACCTCTTCTCGGCCAACCGGCCCGACGTCCAGGTGACTTGCAACCCGCCTCCCGGGCCCCAGTCGCCGCCCTGCTCGCTGGACACGTTCGACTTCATCGACCCGATGGACTGGAGCCTGTGCGGGGCCAGCCAGAGCGAGCGGCTGACGTGGAGGCTGCCGCCCGGGGTCGCGATCCGGTTCAGGCCGCAACAACTCTTCCTGGCCCAGAGCCACTTCGTCGATGCCGGGCCGCAGGCGGCACCGATTCAAGGCGTCGCCGTCGTGAACATGTTCGAAGCTCCCCAGGATGGCCGCAGTCCGCTCTTCGGCGCCTTCATCCTGGACAAGAACGTCTTCATCCCCGGGCGAGGGCAGCCCGCAGGCTTCTCCACGCACTTCGACTTCGGCCTCAAGCTCGCCACGCTGGGCTACAAGGGCAAGGTGAAGCTCGCGGCCATCACGGGGCACTTCCACTGGCGAGGCAGGTCGATCGAGATCCGCCGCTGGAACGGCCAGCGGGCCGACGCGGTCGGCAGGCCCGAGGTCGATGCCGACGGACGGACCGCCCTGGACTGGGAGACGAGCACCGAGACGATCTACATCAGCGACAACTGGGACGAGCCTCCTTTCCAGACCTGGGAGGGCGACGGTCCGGAGCTCGATGCGGACGCGGGCGAGGGGATCATCTACCGCAGCACCTACGAGCTGAGGAGCGGCGACGCGGGCTACGACTTCCCCTTCGGGACGCACACTCCAAGCCAGGAGCACTCCAACGTGTTCCTGTACTTCTACACCGATCAGCCCCAGACCAAGGAAGCGTCGGAGAACACGGTCTTCGCCCCGCCGCCCCGGGTCTGCGGCGGTGACGGGCAGAACTGCTGTCCGCCGGAGGCTGGCTCTCCGACCTGCGAGACTGGCCTCTACTGCGACCTCGACGGCTGCTGCCCGGCGGGCGAGCGGTGCGCGCGACCCTTGCCGCAATGACGGAGGGTTCCGTGTAGGTCCCATGGGAAGGGTCCTCGTCGCGGTGTCGTGGATCGTCCTCGGGCAGGCTGCCTTGGAAGCGGCTCGGGGAGAGGGGGAGCCGGGGACGGGTCCCGAGACCGAGCGTCGCTTCCCTCCGCTCAAGGTGCCGCCGGGGTTCAAAGCGAGTCTCTTCGCCTGCGACCCGCTGATCGAGTACCCGTCCGTCCTCGCCCTGGGACCGCGGCCGGGCTCGATCTTCCTGGCGCACGACTACATGACCGGCCTCGGGACCGAGATCGTCCGGCGCGACGAGGTCCGCCTCGTCGAGGACGCAAACGGGGATGGATACGCCGACAGATCGACGGTCTACGCGACGGAGCTCAACTCCGTCCAGGGCCTGGCCTGCCACGAAGGCCGCGTCTACGCAATGCACGCCCCGCTCCTGACGGTCCTGCGCGACGCGGACGGCGATGGCGTGGCGGACGAGCGCCGCGACCTCCTGAGCGGGATCGGCTGGCCGCCGGAGAGGGCTCCCGACAGGCTCCACTGCGCGAACGGGGTCACCCTCGGCCACGACGGTTGGCTCTACCTGGCCCTGGGAGACCGGGGCTGCGATGTCGCGCGGCCCGAAGGCGACCGCCTCGTCCTCCAAGGCGGCGGCATCCTCCGCTGCAAGCTGGACGGCACGGACCTCCACGTCTTCGCGACCGGGCTCCGGAACATCTACGACGTCGCCCTCGACGAGGAGCTGAACGTCTTCGTGCGCGACAACGAGAACGACGGCGGGACCTACATGGTCCGCGTCTGCCGGAGCTTCTTCGGCGCAGACCACGGGTATCCGTACCTCTATGAGGAGCATCCCGACGAGGCTCTCCCGCCGCTCGCCGATCTCGGGCGCGGCTCCTCCGCCGGCGGCGCGTGCTATCTGGAACGCGCCTTCCCGGCGGATTACCGCGGCGACCTCTTCTTCTGCGAATGGGGGCGGTCCGTGGTGCGGTACCGGCGGGGGCCGGCGGGCGCCGGGTCCTCGGTGTCGAAGGAGATCGAGTTCGCCGCGGGCGGGCCGGACGACCCCTACGGGTTCAAGCCCACGGACGTCATCGTGGACCGCGACGGCTCCCTCCTCGTGGCCGACTGGGCCGATGACCAGCGTCCCAGGCGGGGGCGGGGCAGGGTGTACCGCATCCGCCACGAGGGCGAGGGAGACGCGGGAGGCAAGGGAGGCGAGGGAGGCGAGGCAGGCGAGGGACGCGAGGGGCCGGCGGGCCTCGACTCGGAGAGCTACTTCGCCCGGATCGAGGCGCAGGCCGCGATCGAACGGGGGGGGGCGGACGAGGCGAAGGCCGCGCTGGGGCGATCGGGCGTCCTCGGGCGTCTGCATGCCGTCTGGGCCATGGCCCGTACGGGCGGTGAGCCGCTCGCGACGCTCCTCGAGGTGGCCGAGACGGACCCCGACCCGCGCGTGCGCGTGCAGGCCGTCCGGGCGGTCGCCGACCTCACCGATCCGGTGCTCGCGACCCACCGGCTCGAGGCGGGCCGGGGCGATCCAGGGGTCGCCCGGCGCCTGGCGGCCCTGGGGCGGCGAGCGGACCCTCGAGTCGAGCTCGAGGTGACGATCGCGCTCGGCCGCCTGCGCTGGGCCGAGGCCCCCGCGTGGCTGCGAGAGAGACTGGGAGCGCGAGAGAGCCCGGGAGCGCCCGACGCCGCGCTGGCTCACGCTGTCCAGCAGACCCTGCGGCGCTCCGAGATCTGGCCCGCGGTCATCGAGTGGTTGGACCTGCCGCACGGCTCGCCTCACCGGCAGATCGCGCTGCGCGCGCTGGCGGACCGCTCGGAGGTCGAGGTCGTGGATGGGCTCATCCGCCGGCTCGACGCCTCGCCGGACCCGCGGCGGCGCCTCGAGCACGCCGGCCTCTTGACCCGAGTCTGGCGGAAGCCCGGTCCATGGGTCTACTGGGGATTCCGCCCCGGCCCACGCCCGCCGAACACGGTGTCCTGGGAGCGGACCGAGGCGATCGAGGCGGCCCTCGACCGGGCGCTGGCCGATCCCGACCGCGGCGTGCGGCTCGCCGTGCTCCGGCGCGTCCAGCGAGGGAAGATCCCCGTCCGCCCCGAGACGCTCGTCCGGTGGCTCCGGGAGGAGCGGGACGCGGAAAGCGTCGCCGCCATCCTCTCGTCCCTCGAGCAGGCGACGGCAGAGGAGGCGCGCGATGCCGTCGAGGAAGTCGTCCGCGATCGCGCTCACGGCGTCCGCAACCGGCTCGCGGCGCTGCAGCTCCTGATCCGCGGGCTCGAGGCGACGGCGGAGGGACGGCTCCTCGAGCTCGCGGGCTCCCTCGAGGAGCCAGTGCTCCTGGCCGAGGTGCTGAGGGAGCTCGGCCGGAGGCCGAAGCTGCCGAGCCGCGCGCTCCTCGTCCGGAAGCTCCGCGCGCCGGCTGCGGAGGTGCGCATCGCGGCGATCGAAGCGCTGTCGGAGCTGGGGGCGAACGAAGCGGCCGGCGCCATTGCCGGCTGCCTCGAGGACCTGGAGGCGCCGGTGCGTGCAGCCTCCGCGTCGGCTCTGGGGAGGCTCGGAGCCCGCGAGGCCGCGGACCTCCTGCTCGGGCTCGCTCGCGACCCGGACGGCCTCGTGCGGCGGCGGTGTCTGGAGGCGCTGGCGGCGTGGCGGGAGCCCCGGGCCCTGCCGCTTGCGCTCGCGACGCTGGAAGGGGATCCCGAGGCCGAGCTCGAGGCGCTCGAGTGCGTCGTCAAGCTCGGGGGGCCGGAGCAGGCGGAGGCGGTGGCTGCCTTCGCGGCCCGGAGTCGCTCGGTCGATGTCCTCGAGGCCTCGGCGCGCGCGCTCGTGGAGTGGCGCCGGGTCGACGCGTTGGCGCGGGTCCAGGGCTCGAGCGGAGCGCTCCTCCGGTGGACCTACAGGCGATTCAGCGGTCCCCTCACGGCGGAGGCCGCGTCGCGCGCCGCCGAGGCGATCGGCGCTCCCGTGCAGGGCGCGCCCGAGGGCTGGCGTACCGCGCTTGCGGCGGGGACCGACGCGCGCGTGACGCTCGGGGCGGCCGAAGGCGACTCCGCGTGGCTGGCGCTGGCCGAGTTCGTGGTGCCGGAGCCTTCGAGGGCTCAGTTCCTCGCATCGACGAACGGGACGCTCCAGGCGTGGCTGAACGGCCGTCCCGCGCATCGACGCGCGCAGCCGGGCGCGTACGCGCCGGACTCCGACCGGTTCGAGGCTGACCTCGAGGCAGGGCTGAACCGCCTGGTCGTCCAGGTCTCCGCGGCCGGGCCGGCGCAACTCCACGCGCGGTTCCGCCGGAAGAGCTCGGTGGAACGGCACGAGCGGCTCGTCCAGGCGGCCCTCACCACTCGTGGCGACCCGGACCGCGGCTGGGCCCTGTTCCAGGACGCGGAGAAGTCGGGCTGCGTCAAGTGCCACCGCATCGGCGAGCGAGGTGGCCGGATCGGCCCGGACCTCACGGGCGCGGGTCGGAGGTTTTCGAGGATCCACCTGGTCGAGTCGATCCTGGAGCCCAGCCGCGTCGTCGCCCCGTCCTACCGGAGCACGGCCGTCCGGCTCAAGGACGGTCAGGTGCTCGTGGGCGTGAAGGTCGCAGAGACCGAGGGGGATGTCACGCTGGGGGACGGGCAGGGTCAGGTCCACGTCATCGAGAGGTCCCGGATCGAGGAGCTCGAGGCGCAGGAGCTGAGCTCGATGCCCGAGGGGCTCGAGAACGGGCTCACCGACGGGGAGCTCGTCGACTTGATCGCCTTCCTGGCTGCGGAGAGGTGAGGGCGGGGCGCCTCGCCCTGCGCGGCCTGTCCGCGTCCTGAGCGCATGGCCCCGGGACGGGATTGCCGCCCGTGGGGCGCTCGCGGGGTGCTATACTTTAATCGCGTCTTCGGATGACCTTGTCTTGGGAACGTAGGCATGAGTACTGAAGCAGAGAGAATCGCTGTCGAGGTGCTAGCGCTGCCGGCATCCGTTCGAGCCTTCTTGGCCCACAAGCTGATCGCCAGCCTTGAAGAGGACGTCGATGACGGCGTCGAGAGGCAGTGGATGGATGTCGTGGACCGTCGCTCGGAGGACATCGCGCAAGGGCGAGTCCAGTGCCGGCCGGTTGCAGAGGTGGTCCGCGAGATCCGGATCAAGCTGGATGCTCAGCGTCGAGAGTCACCCTGAAGCCGACCACGAGCTGGAGGAGGCAGCCCTCCGCTACGAGAGGCAGAGCCCAGGGCTCGGCGGAGACTTCCTCAACGAGCTCGAGGCGACGCTGAGACGCATCCTGGAAGCGCCCGAACGGTGGGCTTGCTTCCGGGGCGAGAACCGCAGACTACGCTTTCACAGGTTTCCCTACGCCGTGGTCTACTCGGTGAAGGGCGAGCGAGTCTACATCAAAGCGGTGGCGCACCTTCACCGGCGTCCATTCTACTGGCAGCATCGGCGCTGGCGGGTAGGGCCGCATCGGCTGCTTGCCCACGTGGACGAAGGCGCAGGGTGCTCCGCGTCGCGGCCGCCCCCTCACGCCCTGGTGTACACCACCTCGAACGTCTTCATCTCCTTGCCGTCGGGCCGCGTCTCGTAGGCCTCGTAGGTGTAGCGGGCGTTGTCCAGGAGGCGCATCACGGTCTTGCTCCTCCTGACCGTGCCCGTCATGGGGTCGTCGTACTCGCCCGTGAAGGTGAAGACCTTGCCCGTCTCGTCGACCTCGCCGAGGCTCGTGTAGAGGCCCGTCGCCATGGTGTCGCTCCAGGCGGAGACGTGGCGCTTCTTCAAGTTGTCGTAGCCGAGGAGCCCGAAGCCCTCGAAGGGCTTGCCCGACGACTCGCCCCGGACCTCCTGGAGGAGGAACCGGCCGCCGAGGATCCACGTGAGCTCGCTCGTGCCTTTCCCCTCCTCGGCGGGCCCGCTGGGGTCCATCTGCCAGCGGGTCGTGTAGGTCCACTTGCCCTCGAGCGGTTTGAGGCGCGCGTGGCCTTCGCCCGGCTCGGCGTACTTGGCCCAGGCGGCCATCATCTGCTCCATGCTGGCCTTGGGGTCCACCTTGGCGGCCTCCGCGGTCGCGGAGGCCATCTGCGGCGCGCCTCCCTTGCAGCCGAGGATCGCCGCGCAGGTCAGGGCGAGGATGGCGAGGGTGACGTTGCGTGCTGACATCGGGACCTGCTTGGAGCCTCTCCGGTGAAGCGTGCTTGCGTCCCCGACACCTTGTGGGACGCGTCGAGTCACGATACCGCGGACGGCGCAAGAAGGGGAGGGCCTTCCTGCGCCGTAGAGCCGGGTTGACCCGGAGCCGTAGAGCCGGGTTGACCCGGACCCCGCCCGCGCCGAGAATCCACATCCACGGACCCCGAGGGAGGAACACATGAAGGGACTCTCGAGACGCATGCGGAGGGCGGCGGCGGCGCTGTCCGTCGCGCTGGCGTGGATCGCGACGGCGGCCGCGGCGGACTCGTTCCAGGTCGCGCTGCGCGTGGATGCCGGGCGGACGCTGGGCGAGCTCCGGCCCCTCTGGCGCTTCTTCGGGGCCGACGAGCCGAACTACGCCTACATGCGCGACGGCAAGAAGCTCCTCGCCGAGCTCGGCGAGCTGCGCCCGCGGTCGGTCTACTTCCGCGCCCACAACCTGCTGACCTCGGGCGACGGCACGCCCGCCCTGAAGTGGGGCTCCACGGGAGCCTACCGCGAAGACGCGCAGGGGAGTCCGATCTACGACTGGACGATCCTCGACCGCATCTTCGACGCCTACCTCGAGCGGGACGTCAGGCCCTACGTGCAGATCGGCTTCATGCCCAAGGACTTGTCGGTCCGGCCGGAGCCCTACCAGCACTCGTGGAAGCCCGGCGACAAGTACGAGGACATCTACACCGGCTGGGCCTATCCTCCCAAGGACTACGGGAAGTGGGCCGAGCTGGTGTTCCAGTGGGCGAAGCATTGCGTGGAGAGGTACGGGCGCGCCGAGACGGAGTCCTGGTACTGGCAGGTCTGGAACGAGCCCAACATCGGCTACTGGCGCGGCACGCCGCAGGAGCTCCACCGGCTCCACGACCACGCCGTGGACGCGGTGCGGCGCGCGCTGCCCGGGGCGAAGGTCGGCGGCCCGGACACCGCGGGGGGCGGCCGGTTCCTGCGGGAGTTCCTCGAGCACTGCCTTCGAGGGACCAACGCCGCCACGGGGCGCACCGGCACGCCCCTCGATTTCGTCTCGTTCCACGCCAAGGGCGCGCCCCGCTTCGCCGACGGCCGCGTGCAGATGGGGTTGGCGGCTCACCTCCGGGCCATCGATGCCGCCCTCGCCATCGTGGCCTCGTTCCCCGAGCTGAAAGACGTGCCGGTCGTGATCGGCGAGTCCGACCCGGACGGATGCGCCGCCTGCTCCGCCCAGGTCTACCCCCAGAACGGCTACCGCAACGGGACGATGTACTCGAGCTACACCGCGGCGAGCTTCGCCCGCAAGCACGAGCTCGCCGAGAGGCACGGGGTCCGCCTCGAAGGCGCCCTGACGTGGGCCTTCGAGTTCGAGGACCAGCCCTACTTCGCCGGCTTCCGGGCGCTCGCGACGAACGGGATCGACCTGCCCGTGCTCAACGTGTTCCGCATGTTCGCCAAGATGGGCGCCCGGCGCCTCGCCGTGGAGAGCGACCACGGAGTGCCGCTGGAGGAGATCCTGAAGGACGGCGTCCGCGGTAGGCCCGACGTCTCGGCGCTCGCCAGCCTCGATGGGGGGAGGGTCTGCGTCCTCGCGTGGCACTACCACGACGATGACGTGCCCGGCCCGGAGGCCGAGGTGGAGCTAGCGTTGAGCGGCCTGCCGCTCGCGAGCGGCGACGCGAAGCTCGAGCACTTCCGCATCGACGCCGGCCACAGCAACTCCTACGCCGCGTGGCAGCGCATGGGCTCGCCGGCGCGGCCCGGTCGCGAGGAGGAGGCGCGGCTCGA
>JACQVW010000859.1 GCA_016209535.1 Planctomycetota bacterium
CAAGACCGGGTAACACCCGGTCTTGAACCACGCCAGCCCCGCACAGGAGAGCACCTGGAGCTCGTGGCGGTGGAGAGCGAGCCGTGAGGCTCGACGGTTCAACGCGCACGCAAGTCGAATCACGGCTCTTGCAAATCGACTCTTGAAAGGAGGATTTGCAGATGATAATGTAACTCCATGATTTCTAAATACTTAAAGAGGCATTTATCTGCAACGGTGGACCGAGCCCTCACGACCTTTCCCGCCGTCGTCATCACGGGGCCTCGCCAGACCGGGAAGACGACGCTGCTGAAGGAGGAGTACGGCGCTCGGTTCCGCCACGTTTCCCTAGAGGATCCGGATGTCAGGGCGTTTGCCCTCTCGGATCCCCGTGGGTTCCTCAGAACGCACCCGCCTCCCTGCGTCTTGGATGAGATCCAGCATGCGCCCGATCTCCTCAGCTTCGTCAAGACGGCCATCGATGAGAACCGCTCGCCGGGGCAGTGGATGCTGACCGGCTCACAGAGCTTCCCTCTCATGGCCCGAGTCTCTCAGAGCCTCGCAGGGCAGGCGGCCATCCTTCAGCTCCATGGGCTCTCGTCGGTCGAGGTCCCTCCGGACCTCCGGCTGGAGACCCCCATCGACCTTCTGCGGGGGTCCTTTCCGGAGCCGCGCCTCCGCCTCGAGGTCGACCTCCGTCTGTGGATGGGCAGCTATCTCCAGACGTACCTCGAGCGGGATGTGCGGCAGCTCACGCAGGTGGGTGACCTGGTCTCGTTCGAGGTGTTCCTGAGACTCTGCGCTGCCCGCACGGCGCAGCTCCTCCGGGTCGACGAGCTGGCGCGGGACGCGGCGGTCTCAGCCACCACGGCGAGGCGCTGGCTCTCCGTGCTCGAGGCGAGCAGCCAGTTCCTCCGGGTCCCTCCCTACGCCCGCTCCCCCACGAAGCGCATGGTGAAGTCCCCGAAGCTCTACGCCGCGGACACGGGCTTCGCCGCGTTCCTGACCGGTCACCGAGACGGCGATGTGCTCTGGAACGGCCCGATGAAGGGGGCCCTCTTCGAGACGGCCGTCCTCGGCGAGATCGTGAAGCACTTCCACAACGCAGGGGAGCTCCCGGGCATCTTCTTCTGGCGATCGAGCGATGGCCTCGAGATCGACTTCGTCATCGAGGCCGCAGGGCGGCTCCACGGGATAGAGGTCAAGGCCAGCGCCACCCCGGTGCCCTCCATGGCGGAGCCGATCCTGGCCTGGCGCAGGATCCTCGGCGGAAGCGCAGGCAAGACCATCGTCGCCTGCGATTGCGCCGAGGCCCGCCGCCTTGCGCCGGAGGTGGACGCCGTCCCGTGGCGCGAGGTGGCGACATTCCTGTCTGGCGTGTTCTAAGAGCCGCACTTCGCGTTCGGCGGCCACGCCTATCCCTCGAACGACCGAGCGATGCCGGAGCTCCTCCTGGAGGACGACCCGGCTCGGAGCGCAGGAGTCGGCGCGCCCCACCCGAAGTGGACGAGCGGGAAGAACGGGACCCACCCTGCCCTGTTGAAGTTCAGCAGGCCGATCTGGACCCCCGTACCCTCGTGGGCGCTGTTGATGAGCCCGAGCTGCAGGCCGCTCCAGGCGGCGCGCGACTCGCCGTTTTCGACGATATTGATGAGGCCGACTTGCGCGCCGGCCCCGCCGCCGCAGGCGTTGGCGGCGAACGCGAGCTGCACGCCATGGAGGGACCGCGAGGCCTTGTTGAGGCCGCCCGCGAGCTGGACGCCCGCGACGGAGCGCGCGAGGTTCACGCCCATGGCGGCCTGGACCCCCTCGGAGAGGCCCAGCGCGACCGAGCTCGCGGCGTTCGCGACGCCGCTCACCTGCGCGCCGGTCACGCTGCCCCTCGAGACGAGGCCCGCGAGCTGGAGCCCCGTGAGCCGCCCGTTCCCCTCCGAGGAACCCCGGAATGGCACCCCCGCGCTGCTCCACACCCCCGCGAACTGCACGCCCGCGAACCGCGCGCCGCAGTGGCTCACGAGGCCGGCCCACTGCAGGCCTGCCGTCTCGCCGCCGGTCGCGCTCACGCCCCACGCGAGCTGCGCGCCCGCGGCGCGGCCGGTGGCGCGGTCGGCGCCGCCGGCGAGGCCGAGGCCGTAGACGTCGCGGTGCACGCCGTAGATGAGCGTGAGCCGCAGCCCCCGGACGTCGTCCTTCGGCTCGAGGATCTGGTTGGGCGCGAGGAACGCGATCTCGAAGGGGGACCAGAGGCGTTTCTCGCGATCGCCGTCCCGCGAGTCGGCCGGGTCGTCACGGTCCCGGTCCCGGCCAGGGTCCCGGCGCCCCGCGCACGACGCCGCGGCCGCCGCGAGGGCCCAGAGGGCCAGGGCGGCTGCCCGTCTCCTCGCTCGTGCGCGTCCGATCATGCAGCGGAGGCATTCGAAGGGAGGATCCCTCGGGGTGCAAGCAAATCCCGCGCGCGCGGCCGCTCAGCGCCGGGCCTTGAGCCCTGACAAGACCTTCGCCATGCGCTTCACTCCAGTCACTCCACGAAGCTCACCGTCAGCCTCAAGCCCAGCGGCAGCTCGTCGGGCTCGTCGATGTCGATCAGCACCTCGAGGACGCGGACGTCCTGGCGCTCGTTGGGGTCGTCCGAGGCCACCTTCTTCCGGCCCATGGTCTTCCCGAGCCGGATGACGGCGCCGTGGAAGACCTTCCCCGAGCCCGAGAGCACCTCCAGCTCGGCCCTCTGGCCCGCGCGCACGCGCGCGATGTCGATCTCGTCCACCTCGGCGCGCACGCGCAGGTCCGACATGTCGGCGATGGTCACGACGGGCTGGACCTGCAGGGCCGAGACCGCCTCGCCCACGCGCAGGTTCTTCCGCACGATCGTCCCCGCGATGGGCGCCCGCAGCACGGTCTTGTCGAGCTCCGCCTCGGCCACGGCCAGCTCGTGCCGCCGCTGGGCCACCTCGGCCTCCGCCGCCTCGAGCTCCTCGGCGCGCGCCCAGTTGAGCACGAGCTCGAGCTTCTCCTCGGCCGACCTCACCTTCGAGGTCGCGGCCTCCATCTCCTCCCGGGCCTGGTCGGCGGCCTGCGCGGAGGAGATTCCCGCCTCGACGAGCTGCCGCGTGCGCTCCCAGCTCGATCGCGCGAGCCGCTCCGACGCCTTCGTCTCCTCGAGGAGGGCCCTCGCCGCGTCCACCTCGTCGCGACGGGCGCCCGCCTCGACGAGCTTCCTCCTCGCGACGGCCTGAGCCACGGCGGCCTTGGCCGCCTCGACCCGCGACTGGTAGACGAAGGGCTCGAGGCGCGCGAGCGGCGCTCCCTTCTCGACGCGGTCCCCCTCCTCGACGAGGATCTCGGCGATCCTCCCCGTGAGGTCGCTCGAGACGCCGATCTCCTCGCTCGCGGCCTCGACGCGCCCCAGGGCCTTCGCGGCGGTGCGGCCCGAGCTCCCGCGACTGGCAGCATCGGCGCCGGGGGGGACGGGCAGTGCCGCGGCATCGGGCGAGGCCGGCGAGGCGGGCGATGAAGCTGGCGATCCCGTATCGCTCTCGCGCCAGCAGGCCACGGCGGCCAGCGCCGCGAAGCTCAGCGCCACCACGGCCAGGACGATGATGGCGGCGAGGCGCCTCATGCGACCAGCCTCCCGTCCTCGATCCGCACGATGCGGTCGGCGAGGGCCTCGAGCCTCACGTCGTGCGTCACCACCATGACCGCGACGCCCCCGTGGGCCCGATCGCGCAGGGCCTCCATCATCTGCCAGCCCGTGCGCGTGTCGAGGGCCGCCGTGGGCTCGTCGGCGAGGACCAGGGGCGGGTCCGCGGCGAGAGCCCGCGCGATGGCCACGCGCTGCTTCTCCCCGCCCGAGAGATCTTCGGTAAGCTGGCGCTCCTTCCCCTCGAGCCCCAGGGACTCGAGGAGCTCGAGGGCCCTCGCCCGTGCCCTCCGGCCGTGCACGCCGCAGAGGAAGAGCGGCACCTCGACGTTCTCGATGGCGGTCAGCGATCGGAGCAAGTTGAAGCCCTGGAACACGAAGCCTATGTTGCGGAGCCGGACCGCGGGCAGCCGCCGCTCGCCGAGCGAGTCGACCCGCTGGCCGCGGATCTCGACGGAGCCCTCCGTGGGCTCCAGCAGGCACCCCAGGATGCTGATCAGGGTCGTCTTGCCGCTCCCCGAGGGGCCCATGAGGAGTGTGAGCTCTCCCGCGCGGACGTCAAGGTCGATGCCGCGCAGCGCCGTGAACGCCGTGTGACCCCGGCCATAGCGCTTGACGACGCCGCGGAGGGAGGCGGTGACCTGGGAAGGGGCGCTCACTTGAACACCATGGCCGGCTCGAGGTGGGTGACGCGGACGATCGACAGGAAGGAGGCCGCCACGCACATGACCCCGGTGAGGAGGAGCATGCCGGCGAGGAGCTCGGGCGTGACGAGGATCTCGGTCCCGGCCCGCTCGGCGAGCCGGGCCACGCCGAGCGAGGCGGCGATCCCGAGGATGTAGCCCGCGACGGCGTAGAGGAGGGCCTGGTACGTGATCACGAGGTAGAGGTGCCGGTTGCCGGCGCCGATGGCCTTCATGGTCCCGAACTCCTTGAGACGGTCCATGGTGGAGGAGTAGATCGTCTGGCCGACGACCACCGTGCCCACCAC
>JACQVW010000867.1 GCA_016209535.1 Planctomycetota bacterium
CCATCGCCGTGCTCCTGGCCGCCGCCGTCCTCGTCCTGCGGCCGCGGCCCGCGGGAGAGGCGCCCGTGGCTCCCGCGCCGCCGCGCCCGCCCGCGGCAGGGCTGCCGCCGCCGCCCCTCGCACCGCCGCCCGAGGCGGCCTTCGCCGCCTTCGCGGTGCGGGGAATCGCGCCCCCGCGCACGGTGTCGACGCGCGAGACCGCCGGCGAGGTGGACCGCGAGTGGGTCCGGACGGCCATCGCCGAGGCGGAGCCGGTCGACCCGGCGCGGTTCGCGAAGGAGGACCGCGTCGATCTGGGGGAGACCGCGGCGTTCGAACGCGCCCCGGCCGGTGCGGTCGAGGCGCGCGAGCGGTTCGGCGCGCCCATGCTCGCCCTCGACGAGCTGCAGGGGCGCCGAGCGGTGACCGCTCCTGAGTTCACCACGCAGGACGCGGCAAGGGTCGGAGCGGGGGAGGAAGAAGCCCTCGCCCGCGACTTCGCCGAACCGCAGCTGGCTCTGCGTGCTGCGCAGAGCTTCATAGACCTGGATGTCGGCGTCGAGGACGAGACTTCGGCCACGCCTACACTCCCCCGCAAGCTCGACCCGCGCGCGCTCGAGCCGCCTCGGCTCGGGAAGATCCTCTTCCAGAACGAGGAGGGGAAGCTCGAGTCGCTGGTGCCGCGGGCGCTCCGCGTCCAGGCCTTCGTCGAGGGGCCGCGTGCGCGCACCGTCGTCGACTACGTCTTCTCGAACCCCCACGACCGCCGGCTCCAGGGCACCTTCTACTACCCGCTCCCGGCGGGCGCGTCGCCCGCGGCCTTCGGCATGTTCCGCGGCACCGCGCGGATCGGCGAGGCCGCCTTCTCGAAAGGGTCGCTCCTCCCGCCCCTGGCGGCCCTGCCCGAGGGCGCGCTCGGCCTCGCCGACGCGAGAGCCGTCATCGCCGCCCTCGCGCCGTCGCGGGCCACGTCCGGCGCCGCCGCCGCGCCGGCGTGCCTCGTCGAGGACTGGGGCGAGATCCAGACGGCTCGCGTCGTGGCCGAGAAGCGGGCGCGCGAGGTCTACGAGCAGGTCGTGCGCCGCGACATCGACCCCGCGCTCCTCGAGTGGAGCGGCGGGAACACGTTCCAGGCGCGCGTCTTCCCCATCGAGCCGCGCTCGGTGAAGCGCGTGGTCCTCGTCTACGAGCAGACGCTGCCCCTGGATCGGGGCCTCCTGCGCTATGCCTACCCGCTCCCCGAGGCGGAGGAGCTGGGGTCGATCGAGGTGCGGCTCGCCGTCGCCGGCGCGCACGCGGCGCTGCGGGGCGTCGCTGGCCTCGAGCGCCTGCCGGCGCCGTCGAGCGAGGGGAGCGGCTGGACGGCGTACCGGTTCGCCTTCCAGCCCGGGAAGACCGCCTCGGCCGACTTCGCCCTCGAGCCCCGCAACGCGGAGGCGCAGGTGCTCGAGGCGAGCTCCTGCCGCGAGCTCGACGGCTCCGTGTTCTTCGCGCGCCTCCGGCCGCCCGTCCCCTCGCGGGAGAGCGCCGCGCCGACCGGACGGGCCCTCTTCCTCGTCGACACGTCGCTCTCGGCCGGCGCGACCGGCGCCGGATTCGCGGCGGCCCTCCTCGAGGAGGTCCTGGAGTCGGACGCGACGGTCGAGGAGTACGCGGTCCTCCTCTTCGACATCCGGCCGCGCTGGCTCCACGCGCCGCGCTGGCGCCCGAACGAGGCGGCGAGCCGCGCCGAGACCGCGGCCGAGCTGGGCCGCGTCTACCTCGAGGGGGCGACGAGCTTCGACGCCGTCCTCGGCGAGCTCGACGGCCAGGCGGGCTGGCTCCTCGAGCCCGGGCGGGCCGTCTGCGCATTCTTGCTCTCCGACGGTTTCATCACCTGGGGCCAGGACCGGCTCGAGGCCCTCTTGAAGAAGCACCTCGCGAGCGCGTCGCCGCGGTGGATCAGCTACCAGCTCGGGAGCGCGCCCTCCAACCGGGCGCTCTTCGACGCGCTCTCGCGCCTCTCGGGCGGGCGCACGGTCACCGTCCTCACGCGGGAGGAGCTTCGCTCGGGCGCGAAGGCGCACCGCACGGCCCCCGTCGTCCTCGAGGGCGTGCGCGTCGAGGGCGTCGCGGCCGCGGACCTCGTGGTCGCCGGGGACCCGAAGCTCCTCTTCGAGGGCCAAGAGCTGCAGGTCGCGGGGCGCCTGCCCGCGCCGGCCGCTCGGGCCGAGCTCGTCGTCGAGGCGTCCCTGGATGGCAAGCGCGAGGCCTGGCGCTGGCCGCTCTCGGGCGCCGGCGCGTCGGTCCTCGCCCCGCGGGCATGGGCCGAGCTCCACGCCGCGAGGCTCCTCGCCCTCGACGATGAGCGGCTCGACCGCATGGTCGTCGCCCTCTCGCAGCGGTTCCACCTCGCGAACCGCGCGGCGAGCCTCCTCGTGCTCGACGACGAGAAGGACTACGAGGCGTTCGACTTGAAGGGCGAGACCGTGGACCTCGAGGATCTCGAGGCGCTGCGAGCCCGGGAGGAGGACCGGCGCCTGGACAGGCTCCAGGGGATCGCCCTCGACGGGGCCGCGCCCCACGTTCTCGAGGTCATAGCGCTTCTCGAGAAGGGGCCGCCGGGGCCGCGTCCTCCATCGCAGCCTTTCCTCGACCGTCCGCTCGACGGCGGCGAAGTGAGGATGGCGGCCGAGGCGGAGTATCGCGAGGCCCGGTCGAAGGACGACCTCGACTTGAAGGTCTACGATGCCGTGGCGCGGGCTCGGGCCTTGGCCGGGGACACCGCCGGCGCGCTCCGCGCGTACTCCTCGCTGGTCGAGAAGATGCCGTCGAACGCCGAAGCGGCGCGGCTCGCCGGGTACGCGTGCATGGCCCTCGGCCAGCACGAGGCCGCGGCCGAGGTCTTCGAGCGCGTGCGGCTCCAGCGTCCCTTCGAGCCCCAGGCCTACCTCGAGGAGGCGCTGGCCCTGGAGGCCCTGGGCCTGCGCGGAAAGGCCGCGCGCGACCTGGAGATCGTGCTCCACCGCGACTTCCCGCGGCACTCGAAGGAGTGCAAGGTCGTCGCGGCTTACCGCTGCGCCCGGATCCTCAAGGCGCGGCTGCGGCAGGGCGAGCTCGAGGCGCGGGCCGCGGAGCTCCTCGAGCGGCGCCTCGGGGAGCTCGCGAAGGTCTCTGGCGAGGAGTCCTTCGGCGAGACGGACCTCCAGCTCTCGATCCACTGGAGCACGGACGCGACGGACATCGACCTCTGGGTCGTCGAGCCCGGGGGCGAGCGGTGCTACTACGAGCACAAGGAGACCGCGGGCGGCGGCAAGCTCTTCTGGGACGTCACGGACGGCTACGGTCCTGAGATCTACCAGAGGCGCAAGGCCTCGAGCGGCTCCTATGAGGTCCTCGTCCACTACTACGGCAACCGCTCCCCGCGCTGGAGCGTGCCCACAGCGGTCCTCTACGTCCGCGACCGCGGCGCCTTCGGCCCCGAGGACGAGCTCAGGCGGCGGTACCGCCTGTGCCTCCTCGGGAAGGAGGAGGCCGTGCTCGCGCTGGGGGCGGAGGAGTTTTGAGGCGACGCATCGGCCCGCGTCGAGGACCTGGGGATGGCTTTGAGTGGAGCGCCGCTGATACAATACGGCCATGAGCTTGACGATGAACAACACGGAGGCGGACATCCTCTCCCGCGTCATAGCGCCCGACGATCCGAGCCTGTCCATGGAGGCGGCGCGTTCGATCCTGACCTTGCGCTTTGCGAGGGAGGATCTCAAGCGCATGGATGATCTCGCGGAGAAGGCCCGTGAGGGGACGCTGACCCCTGCCGAGAAGCGCGAGCTAGAGGACTACGAGCGCGTGGGCTGTCTCCTTGGCATCTTGCAGTCCAAGGCTCGCCTTTCATTGAAGCGGGCGACCTCCGCTGGATGAGAATCGACGCGGCTCTGCGTGAGCTTGTGTGGCGGAGGGCGGCCTCGCGCTGCGAGTACTGCCGCATGCCACAGCACCTGGATCCTCTCCCGTTCCAGATCGATCACGTCATCGCGCGGAAGCATCACGGTTTAACAACGGACGAAAACCTCGCAATGAGCTGCTTTGAGTGCAACACGCACAAGGGCCCGAATGTCGCCGGCATCGATCCGCAGACGGGAGGTGTGGTGCCGTTGTTCCATCCGCGGCGCGATACGTGGGAGGATCACTAATGGAGCTCTGAGGCGGCGCATGGGCCCGCCCCGCGGCCGCCTGACATACTTCTTACACGCTTCTTATCCGCGTCTCACCCTTCCGCGGCCGCCTCGGCGTACACTTGCCGAGGAATCCACGTTGGATTCGACCCGACTCCGCCGCCCAGGGGCCGCGGCGTCCGGGAGCCTCTGGCGCGGCCCCTTCCCTTCGAGGTCCCACCATGCAGACGACGAACCGAGCCTTCCTCGTTCATGTCTTCAGCGCTGCGATCGCCTTCGCGGTTGCGCCTGCCCCAGCGGGCGCCGAGCAGGTCAAGCTCCAGGCGGCTCTCGGTCACCCCGTGCTGAAGGCGGGGGAGAAACGCACGACCCACCTCAAGGTCGGCATCACGGGCTTCCGCTTCCTGCGCGAGGCGGACCGGGCACCCGTCAATGTGGTCCTCGTCATCGACACCTCGGGCTCCATGCAGGGCGACAAGATCGCGAAGGCCCGCGAGGCCGCGATCCTCGCGATCCGCAGCCTCGGCCCGCGTGACATCGTCGCCGTCGTCGAGTACGACGACCGCGTCCGCGTCATGGTGCCGGCCACGAAGGTCACCGACCCCGAGCCCATCTGCGCGGCGATACGGCGCCTCGAGCCGGGCAGCGGCACCGCTCTCTTCGCCGGCGTGAGCAAGGGAGCCGAGGAGGTGCGGAAGTTCCTCGACCGCAGCCGCGTCAATCGCATCATCCTCCTCTCGGACGGCCTCGCCAACGTCGGGCCCAGCTCGCCCGCGGAGCTCGGGGACCTCGGGGCCTCCCTGGTGAAAGAGGGCATCTCCGTCACGACGATCGGGCTCGGCCTGGGCTTCAACGAGGACCTCATGAGCCAGCTCGCGCGCCGGAGCGACGGGAACCACTACTTCGCGGAGAACAGCACGGACCTCGCCCGCATATTCCGAGGGGAGCTGGGCGACGTCTTGACCGTCGCGGCTCAGGAGGTCGTGGTGAAGATACATTGCGCCGGGGGGGTCCGCCCGGTGCGGGTCCTGGGCCGCGAGGCCGACATCACGGGTCCGACGGTCGTCACGTACCTGAACCAGGTCTACAGCGAGCAGGAGAAGTACGTGCTCCTGGAGGTCGAGGTCTCCGCCACGCCCGCGGGGGAGACGCGACCCATCGCGAGCGTCGAGGTCTCCTACAGCAACATGCAGACGAGGACGAGAGATGTGCTCACGAGCTCCGTGGCCGCGCGGTTCTCCGACTCCGACGCCGAGGTCGAGAGGGAGATGAACAAGGACGTGGTCGCATCGGCGGTGGAGCAGCTCGCCACCATCACGAACAAGATGGCCATGAAGCTACGCGACGAGGGTAAAATCGAGGAGGCCCGGAGCCTGCTCATGTCGAACTACAGCTTCCTGGAGAAGAACGCCGTGCAGCTCAAGAGCGAGCTCCTCCGGCGCTATGCGGAGATCCAGAAGGATGACGAGCGGTCCCTGGAAGGATTACGTTACCACCATCATCGCAAGATCATGGTCGAAGAGCAGAGCGCCAGGGAGAGTCAGCAGAAGTCCAAGTAGGTCGCCTTGAGGCCACGCCTCGCCGCCATCCTCACCATCATCGTCTTGACCCCCCTCGCGCTCATCGCCTGGATCGGCGCGCGGGGCGTGCTCGACGCGCGCGAGGCGGTGTCGCGGAGGCACCGGCAGCTCCTCGTGAGCCGGCTCGAGGACGCCTCCTCGCGGCTCGCGGAGCTCCTCTCGCTCCGGGAGCGGGAGATCCTGCGAGGGGCCGAGGGGCTCGCCCTCGAGGCGGAAGCCCTCCGGTCCTGGCTCCGGGGGCTGCCCTTCGCCTCGGCGGTCTTCCTCCTGGGGCCCGACCGCAAGCTCCAGTTCCCGCCGCCCGACGGACCGATGAGCGATGCCGAGCGTGAGCTCCTCGCCCGCGCGCAGCAGGTCCTGCGCGACCGGGGCCGGTTCTTCCAGGACCCGGAGACTCCCGCCTCGGCCGCGTCCGGGAGCGAGGGCTCGCCTCCGGCCGGCTCGGACCGCCCCAAGGCGAGCGGGTGGTACGCCTGGTTCTGGGGCGGCGACGTCCAGCTCGCCTTCTGGCAGAGGGTCCCCACCGGCGGGGTCCTGGGCGTCGAGCTGAACCGCTCCCGGTTCCTCGCCGACGCCATCGCCGCGTCTCCGCCGGGAGAGTCCCTCGCGAGCGACCTGGGTGCGGACCGGATCCGCCTCGTCGACTCCCGCGGAGAGACCCTCCACCAGTGGGGATCCCGCGAGCCCGAGGATCCCGCGCGTCCCGCCGCCGAGCTTCCGCTCGCCCAGCCGCTCTCCGCCTGGCGCCTGCAGTGCTTCTCCGCCGGGACGGCCCTCGAGGCGTCCCTATCGCGCGGGCTGGTCCTCCAGCTCCTCCTCGGCCTCTCCGCCGTGGGCCTGGTCCTCGTGGGCCTGGCGTTCTACTTCGCGAGGGAGAGCTCGCGCGACCTGCGGGACGCGAGGCAGCGCGTCACCTTCGTCAACCAGGTCTCCCACGAGCTCAAGACGCCGCTGACGAACATCCGCATGTACGCCGAGCTCCTCCAGAGGCACCTCGGCGCCGAGGCGGCGGAGCCCACGAGGCACGGAGGAGGAGACGGAGAGGCGGAGAGGCCCGCCGCGGTTGCGGAGCAGGACTCGAGGCTCCGCGAGTACGCCGGGGTCATCGTGGAGGAGAGCCATCGGCTGAGCCGCCTCATCGCGAACATCCTCACCTTCGGGCGCAAGCAGCGGGACGCGCTCCGCCTGCACCGGCGTCCGGGGGTGGTGGACGAGACGATCGCGGCCGTCATCGAGCGCTTCCGGCTGGCCCTCGAGGCCGAGGGGATCGAGGCGCGCTTCACCGGGGGCGCGCCGCGGCGGGTCTCGCTGGACCCGGACGCGCTCGAGCAGATCCTCAACAACCTGCTGAGCAACGTGCAGAAGCACGCGCCGCGGTCCGGCCTCGTGGAGGTCTCGAGCCGTCAGGACGGGGCGACCACGACGATCCTGGTCGTGGACCGCGGGCCGGGAATCCCGGAGAGGCACCGCGAGGAGGTGTTCGTGCCATTCCGGCGCTTGAGCGACCGGCTGACGGAGGGAGCCTCCGGCACGGGCCTCGGGCTCTCCATCGCCCGCGACCTGGCGCGCCTTCACGGCGGCGCCGTGCGGGTGCTGCCGTCCGAGGCGGGAGCGCGGCTGGAGGTGGTCCTCGAAACCGGTCCGCAGGAAGATCCGACCTCGGAGGAGGGGACATGAGGATCCTGGTCGCCGAGGATGATCCGCGGACTCGGGCCGGCCTGAAAGAGATCCTCGAGGCGGAGGGCTTCCAGGTCACCGCCGCGGGAGACGGCCTGGAGGCGCTCGCGGCCTTCGAGCTGGACCGCGCGGACTTCGTCTGCCTCGACATCATGATGCCCGGCATGGACGGCTACGAGCTGTGCCGGCGTCTTCGCAGCTTGAGCCCGACCGTCCCGATCATCTTCATCAGCGCGAAGGGCGAGGAGCTGGACAAGGTGGTGGGGCTCGAGCTGGGCGCCGACGACTTCATCGTGAAGCCCTTCGGCGTCAAGGAGGTCGTCGCCCGCGTCCGCGCCGTCGCACGCCGGTTCCTGGCAGCCAGCGGCACGGCCGGGACGGCGTCCTTCCGCATGGGGGACCTCGAGGTCTTCCCGGCCGAGCTCAGGGCCCGCAGGGGCGAGGCGGCGATCGACTTGAGCCTGCGGGACGTCAAGATCCTGGATCTGCTCCATGCAAACCGCGGCAAGGTCCTCGACCGCAACACGATCTTCAACCGCTGCTGGGGCATCGACTACTTCCCGAACAGCCGCACCCTCGACCAGCAGATCTCCCAGCTCCGGAAGCGCATCGAGGTCGATCCCCGCTCGCCGAGGATCATCCGCACCGTGCACGGGATCGGCTACCGCTACGACGGTTGAGCGCGCGTGGAGCCTTGGCGGGAGGGCGCGACCGAGCACCCGATGAAGGTTCTCCGTGCTTTCTCTGCTATCATAGCGGCTGCTCGGCGGGCCGGTCCGCCGCGCTTGAAGGTTCGGCAACTTCACCTGGCGCAAGATGACGAGCGATAGGTGCCGATCATGAGCCGCAAGGTCTACATCGAGACCACTATCGTGAGCTACCTGACGGCGCAGCCGAGTCGGGACATCGTGGTGGCGGCGCACCAGCAGATCACGCGCGAGTGGTGGCAGCGCAGGGACCGCTTTGAGTTGTTCGTCTCCGAGGCCGTGCTTCAGGAGGCCGCCGGTGGTGATCCCGCGGCTGCGGCCCAGCGACTCGGGGCCTTGCAGGGTCTGCCGGTTCTCGACGTCAGTCCCGTGGCCGGCGACTTGGCTCGACGCCTCGTGACGGCCAGTGCCGTGCCGCAGAAGGCACTCGTCGATGCGGTGCACATCGCAGTCGCCGCTGTCAACGGGATGGACTACCTGCTGACGTGGAACTGCGCCCACATTGCCAACGCCGTCACGCGCGGTAAGATCGAGCGCCAGTGCCGTGTTGCCGGGTATGCGCCGCCGGTGATCTGTACGCCCGAGGAGCTCACGGAGGAGTAGGTAGCCATGTTCAGGGATCCCATCGTCGAGGAGGTCCGAGCGATTCGCGACCAGTTCGCTGCTCGCCACAACTACGATCTCGATGCGATCGTGCGTGCTCTCAAGAAGGCGTCCGAGGAAAGTGGGAGGCAGGTCGTCTCGTTGCCCCCGAGGTCCGCCGCGTGCGAAGAGGTTGGTCGGAAAGCGGGATGACGCAGGCGGCGGAGACTCGCAGGTGAGCACCGATAGACTGTTCTGGCTCGTGGTCGCGGGGGCCCTGTGCATTCCCTGTGCAGCGCACTGGCTGCACTGAGAAGCTCTACGGGTCGGCGCATTCGAACAGCGCGCCGCAGGAGGCACCCCGGTCGCGCTCCGCCTCACGGAGGGGCCTCGCCTGCGTCACGGAGCCAGCGCCTCAGCGCGGCGCGCTCGCCGCCGCCGCGGCCTCCTCGGGGCGTAGCGCGCGGCGGTGGACCTTGAGGTCCCGGATGCGGCCGGTCGTCTGGTACTGGGGGCCGGGTCCAGCGCTGTACTGGCCGACCAGGAGCGGGCCCGTCCAGGTTGCGCGGGCCGCGGCGCCGGTCCGCTCCGCGGCGAGGCGGCCGTCCACGTAGAGGCGGGCCGTGCGGCCGTCGAAGGTGCCCGCGAGGTGGACCCACCGGCCCAGGGCGGGGCTCCCGCCGTCGCAGTCCACGCCGCCCGCGTGCCAGCGCCACACACCCCCGAGCTTCTGGAGGAACCAGCCCGACTGGTTCCACTCGCCCGAGCTCACGACGACGGGCATCTGGCCCTCCGCCGCGAGGGCGACCCAGCAGGAGACCGAGATCCGGCCCGAGAGGTCGAAGTCCGGCCGGTGCTCGAAGGCCGCGTGGCCGCCCTCGCGCAGGTCCAACGCCCCCTCGCGTACTCGGGCCTTGCCGTGGAGCGCGCCGCGGGCCGCGCCGCCGCCTGGGAGCGTCGCGCCGGGGCCTTCGGTGAAGGCCGCGGCGAAGACGGGCTCGAGAAGCTCGGGCATCGCCGCCGCCACGGCCGGCACGGAAGGCGCGCTCTCGGTGCCGCGGCGGCCCACGGACCGCACGGTGAAGCTGTAGGCGACTCCGGCCTTGCAGGACGCGTCCTCGAAGCGGAGCTCAGGAGTGGGCTTCGCCGTGAGGCGCTCCGCGCAGTCCATCCCGGGGACCCCGCGGTAGACGTGGTAAAGGACGCGCGGGCCGGCCTCCTCCCAGGCGAGCTCGACCGAGCCGGGCGCCGGCGTGGCCCTCAGGCCGGTCGGCGTGGGGGGCGCCGGTGGCGGCGGCACGCGGGCGGATGCTCGGATCGGGGCGCTGCGGCCCTCCTCGGCGACGAGGACCAAGGCGTAGTGCTGGAGGCCCTCGGGCGCGCCCGGGTCGGCGTGGCGGAAGAGCTTCGTCGCCGCGAGGAGCGTCTCCTCGGCCGGAGCGAAGTCGGGCCGCGGGCCGCGGTGCACCTCGGCCTCGAGCCCGATCGTGCGCGCCGAGCGCTCCCAGGCGAGGCGCACGACGCCGTCCTCGTCCGCTCGGGCCTCGAGGGCCGGCAGGGGATCGGGGAGCGGCGGCGGCAGGAGATGCCTCGCGGCGCCCGCCACCACCTCCGCCCCGGGCATGTCGACGCGGGGCGCCGCGAGGGCTCGCCGGCGCCCGGCGCGGATCAGGGCGAGCATGGCCTGATAGCGCGGGTCCTCGGTCGACGCGAAGACAACCATGGCCGCGGGGTCGCCGCCGGCCTCCGGGGGAGGAGGAGGCTCGACGCTGAAGGCTTCCACCGGAAGGTCCTGGTGGATGTACTGGCCCGTCACGAGGAGGCGGACGCGCTTCTCGCGAGGGTCGACTTTCCTCTCCCGGCAGGCGCCGAGGCCGAGGCCCTTCGAGCCCCTGGCGAGCGGGGCGCGTAGGATGCGGCTCAGCTCGGGTCGCTCGAGGTTGAACCAGTCGCCGTCGAAGGCGGGCTGGCCCTTCTCCTCGTGGCAGCGCATGCAGCCGCCCGAACGCATCTCGGCGGCGAGGGCGTCCCGCGTCTCGACCCAAGCCTTGAGCTGCGGTCCGCTCGCCGTGTAGTCCCAGGTGCCGTAGTAGAGGCCGTTCGTGTCGATCCAGGCCAGGAGGATGTCCCGCTCCGCCCGCGTGAGGTCCGGGACGAGCCCGCCGTGGCCCTCGACGAGGAGCCGGGCGAGCGGCGCGGCGCCCGAGCCGTGGGCCCGCGGGGGGAAGATCCGGGCCGACCACCGCGACGTGCCGTTCATGCAGTCGATGCCTGCGATCAGGTGGGCCGTCACCTGCGTCTCGCGGCGGCTCGTCAGGTTCTCGTAGCTCAAGTTGAAGTGCTCCGTCCACCCGCCCGTGAGGTCCAGCCCGGCCGCGAACCCCTCATCGCCGCCGTGGCAGCGGACGCAGCGCAGTTCGAGGACCGGCTGAACCATGCCCGGGTAGTCGATGAAGCCCGTGCCCCAGGACTCCGGCTTGATGCGGGAAGGCTCGCGGAGGAGGGCCTGGCACTCGTGGCCGCTCCGTGGCGTCGAGTACTTGTGCTCGTGGCAGCCGATGCACGAGCGCGTGACGCCCGGGGCGGCCTGGACGAAGGTGCGCATGCTCTGGACGAGCCGCCCCTCGCCGTCGAGGGCCTGCAGGTAGAGCGCCCGCCCCGAGGGGGCCTCGAAGTACGCCGAGCCGTCGGGCTCGACCGGCACGATCCCAAGGAAGACCTTCACGCTGAAGGCCAGGGCGCAGCTCAAGAGGAAGGTCTGATTGTAGGCCCCGCCCGGGGACCCGCTCACCCGCGACGTCTCCTCGATCACGCGCAGCCACTTGACCGCGCCGCGCTCCACGCCCTCGAGGCCCTGGTAAACGTCCTGGACGAAGAAGCGCCCGGTCGTCTCCTTCCGGTCCGTGCTCGCCGCAAGGACCGGAGGCCGAGGCCGCGGCTTCACGAGCATGGGCGAGTGGCAGCAGATGTCCGCCTCGGCGTGCACGAGCTCGCGCCGGCCGGTCCTGTCGATCATCTCGAGGGCGTTGCGCTGCGACCCCGCGGGCCGGCCGCTGAACAGGACCACGTCGGCCGAGAGGGGCCACGGCTCGCAGGAGTCGCCGCGGTCGTGCGTGGGGTCCGCCGGGTGCTCGAGGTTCGCGATGGCCGCCGGGTTGTCCTTGCCGCGGCTCGGATCGATGAAGGCGATCGACCCCCGCGGCGGCGAGTTGTGCGGCGTGAGCGTCGCCGCGACGAGGTGCGGCGAGCCCGGGACCGGCCTCGCGTCGAGGAGGGCCTCGGGGTGGACCATGTTGTTGGCGAAGAACGCCGTCTCGTTCGTGCCGTCGGGGAACAGGGTCCAGAGGCTCTGCTGGGTGAGGGCGGTCTTGTCCACGTACTCCCAGCGGCCGTGCAGGATCCGGCCGTCGGGCAGGACGCTCGGATCGAACTCGTTCACGTTGTTGACGGAGATCGCGTGCATGCCCGACCCGTCGGCCTCCATCACGTGGAGCGTGTTCACGCCGGTGTTGTTGCACGGGACGAGCCCGTTGGGCCTCGTCGTGGTGAAGACGATGCGGCCGTCGGGCAGGTACGCCGGAGCGATGTCGTGCTGGCTCTTGAAGGTCCCCTTGGAGTCCGCGCAGGAGACGGGGTCCGTGAGGCGGCGCAGGCCGCGCCCGTCGATCCCGATCTCGAAGATGCCCGTGTGCCCGTCGGGAGCGCCCTTGAAGCAGAAGAGCAGCCGGTTGGCCTCCCACGAGAGCTCGGGGTGCGTGTAGACGCCCTCGCCGAGGGTCCCCGGCGTGCCGGGGTCGATGACCGGGCGGACCCTGTGCTCCGAGGGAGGATCGGCCGGGTTCTCGATCACGTAGATCCCGCCGCCCGGCCTCCACTTGTAGTAGGTGTCGTAGATGTGGATGCCCAGGTACGAGTGCCGCTTGACGAAGAGGAGCGGCGCGTCAAGGAGCTCGCGGAGGGGCCGCTTCGCTGCGGGCTCAGGCGCGGGCTCACCCGCGGCCCCGGGCCCTCCGGCGGCGAGGGCGCCGGCCAGGGCCGAGGCGGCGAGCAGGGCGAGCAGGGTGGGTCGTGCGCAGTTTCGGGTGGCCTTCGTACTCGTGGTTCTCATGGCGGTCCTCCCCGCGCACGGTCTTCCCACGGGAGCGCCCCGAGAGCCGTGACCTGGGTCACGCCGGCTCCGAATCCGACGGGGCCGAAGGGCCGAGAAAGCGAGCGAGTCCGGAGGGCGCTGCGTCCCGAGCGCGCGAGCGCGCGGCCAGTCCCGCGCGGCCAGTCCTTGACTTCCCGTTCCCGCGGCGACGAGAATCACCGGCGCCTTCTCGCTGCCGCCGCCAGGGCCACGGAGGTCCCCCATGGTAGAGTCCAGGTACGGGTCAGGGTCGACGCGCTCCCGCTGCAGACCTCGGGGGTCCGCGGCGCCGCTCCTCGTGGTCGCGCTCGCGGCCGCGCCCGCGGACGTCGCCGCCGGGGCCGACTGTGACCTCGACGGCAAGGACGATGCCGGCGAGATCGCGGCCGGGACCGCCGAGGACTGCAACGGGAACCTTGTGCCCGACGCCTGCGAGCTCGTGCCCGTGGAGCTGGGGATCGGAGCCGTCCTCGAGCTCAAGGGCCAGGCGCGCGGGATCGACGTCGCGGACCTCGACGGGAACGGACGCGCGGACCTCCTGAGCTTGAGCGCCGCCCAGAGCCGTTTCTGGATCGGCGTGCACCGCCGGGGGCCCGGCGGCGAGTGGACGCGGGCGGACCACGAGGCCGACTCCTTCGGCGGGAGCGGCCTCGAGGCCCTCGACCTCGATGGCGATGGCGAGCTCGACGTGGTCCTGGCCGGCCTGAACGGCGTCGCCGTGCGCTTCGGCGCCGGGGGCGGAGGGCTCGATGGGCTCGTCGCGGTCCCCGAGGCCGGCGGCGCAACGGACCTCGCTGGCGGGGACATCGATGGGGACGGCGCGGAGGACCTCGTTGGCATCCTCGCGAGCACTGACGAGGCGACGGTCGTCTTCGGGAGCGCGTCGCGGGTCTTGACGCGGGTCGCGCGGCACCCGGTCGGCGACTCGCCCCGCAGCCTCTCGGTCGTTGACCTCGATGGGGACGGCGACCTCGACGTCCTCACGGGGAACTTCACGTCGGGCGACCTGTCCGTCCTCAGGAACCTCGAGGGCGGTGGCCTCGGCCTGGCCGAGACCGTGCCCGTCGGCATCAGCCGGCTCGCGGCGGTCGCGGCGGGAGACCTGGACGGCGACGGCCGCGCGGACCTGGCCGCCGCGGGCTGGAAGGCGCTCGCGGTCTCCCTGGGCGATGGGGCGGGAGGCCTGGGGCCGGCCGCGAGCCTCCCCTTCGCCGCGATCTCCCTCTCCGCCGGGGACCTGGACGGGGACCGGCTGTCCGATCTGGCGGCGGGCGTGACCGCTTCTCCCGTCGTCGTGCTCCTCCGCGATGCCGCCGGGCCGAAGCCCACCGCGGCGCAGCGGCTGGGCCTGGGCGGGGCCGCCGCCGGGCCGGCGAAGTTCATCGCCGCCGGCGACTTGAACGGCGACGGGGCGGTGGACCTCGCGGCGGCTGCGTACGGCGGCTCCTCGGCCTCCCTCTTCCTGAGCGGGGGCGATGCCGTGGAGGGAGCCTCGGTGTCGCTGGAGCCGCGCGGCATCCTTCGCCTGTCCTCGGCGGAGCCCCACGGGGCCGCGCTGGGCGACCTGGACTCCGACGGCGACCCCGACGTGGTGACCGCGAACGGGGGCTGGGGGACGCTCAGCGTGTGCCTCAACGACGGGGGCGGGGCGCTGGAGGTCAAGAGCACCCTGCACGTCGCCGGCTACCTCGTGCCCGTCGTCATCGAGGACCTCGACTCGGACGGCGACGAGGACGTGGTCGCGAGCGGGATCCGCGGTGACGGTGGAGTGCAGGTGCTCGTGAACGGGGGAGCCGCCGCGCTCGCGAAGGCCGGGCTGTATGCCGTGGGGGAGGTGAGCCAGCTCGCCGCCGGAGACCTGGACGGCGACGGGCTCCCCGAGATCGTGGCGGGGTCGTACTCGAACGCGCTCACGGTCCTCGTGAACGAAGGCGGCGCACGCTTCCGGAGCGAGCGCCGCGGCCTCGGGCGCACAAGCGAGACCGTCGCCCTCGCGGACCTGGACGCCGACGGCGACCTCGACCTCGCCGTCGGGAGCACGACCGGCGGGCGCGTCTCGGCGGCGCTCAACGACGGGAAGGGCGCCTTCGGGGAGCCTGCCGGCCAGGGGGCCTTCGCCCCCGTGGACCTGGCCTCCGGCGACTTCGATGGGGACGCCGACCCGGACCTGGCGGCCGCGGGTTACGACGGGGCCCAGGGCGCCCTCACGCTCCTCGAGAGCGATGGCCGGGGCGGGCTCGCGGCGAGTCCGTCCTTCCGGGCCGGCAGCGCGCCCCTGGCCGTGACCGCCTGCGACCTTGCCGGGGACGGGCACCCGGACCTCGCCGTGGCCGACACGGGCCAGGGCCGTATCCTCGTCTTCCTCCTGCGAGGGGGCGTCGTGGTGGGCTCCGCGGCGGCGGGGGTCAGCTCCGGGCCCCGCGAGGTGCTCGCCGGTGACATGGACTCCGACGGCGACCCGGACCTCGTGAGCGCCGACCACGACGCGTCCTCGCTGACGGTGTTCATCAACGGGGCCGCCGCCACGGCGTCGCGGAAGGGCTACCTCGAGGCCCTGTGCACCGAGGGCGACTTCCACCTCGTCTCGGCGCGAGCGGGCGGCGGCGGCGAGGTCGTGCGGGTGACCAAGTACCTCGCACCGGCGCGGGCCGGCGACCCGTCGCTCCTCCCGGTCCTCTTCCAGGACGTGCGCCGCTACCCGCTCCACCAGGACTTCCTCGCCGGCGCCTTCCCGGAGCGGTTTCCTGCGCTCACGCCGGAGACGTACGACGCTCTGACGGCGCGGCGCGCGACGCGGCGGTACTTCGTGGGGGACCTGTATCTCCTCGAGACGGCGGAGGGCCCCCTCTACGGCTTCAACATCCTCGCGGGCTACCTCGACGATCCCGCCGAGGCGCCGGCGCTCGCGGAGGCGCGATTCGTGTACGACCTCCTGAGCCGCGCCAGCACGCTCCGGCCCTTCGCCTACCACCCCGACCTCCTGCCGGCGCGCCGCGAGGCAGAGAAGTGGCGGGACCCGGGCTTCCCGGTGTACCTCGGCCCGCCTCCGCGGGAGCTCGTCTACCGGGCCTACACCCGAGGCGTGGCCTACGGCCGCGTGCGGGTCTTGAGCCTCGAGGGCCTCGAGGAGGCGAGCCGCACGGGGCGCGTGAGCTTCCAGGACGTCCTCGTCCTCGAGCGGGCGCCCCGGGACATCGAGGGCGTGCC
>JACQVW010000861.1 GCA_016209535.1 Planctomycetota bacterium
CTACCAGGAAACTCGTGGTCTGCCGGGCGGAGCCTGGCCTTCGTAAGTCCGTTTCATTGCTCAGGGTGCGCGCAGCGCATGGAAACTCACTCCCGCCTGAGCGCCCCCTACCAGGAAACTCGTGGTCTGCCGGGCGGAGCCTGGCCTTCGTAAGTCCGTTTCATTGCTCAGGGTGCGCGCAGCGCATGGAAACTCACTCCCGCCTGAGCGCCCCCTCGATCTCGCGCAGGGCCTCCTCGGCCTGCGGGGGGCGGCCGCCGCCCTGGCGCAGGAGCTCCGCCGCCCTCTCCGGGGAGCCGCACAGCGCCGCTGGCACCGCTAGTCCGTCAGGCGAGAGGCACGTGCGCTTGAACCACCGGCAACACCGAGGTAGATTGCGAATATGCCGACCGTGAGTCTCAGAGCGCACTACGATGGCGAGCGTATCCAGCTTGATGAGCCCTTCGACCTTCCACCGGATGTCCCGCTTCTCGTAACCGTCCTGGCCCCCGACGCGGACGTTGACCGGGAGACTTGGATCGCCACGGGCTCGCAGGCCTTGGCGCGTGCCTATGGCAACGACGAGCCGGAGTACACCCTCGCCGACATCAAGCCATGAAGGAGGGAGATGTTAGCCCGACGAGAGAAGCGATGACCAAGTCAAACTCAACGACGCGCTCCGCGGCGGCGCGAAAGGCGCGGGAGACCCGCCGCGGACCGACGTACCGGGCGGCGAAAGCCGAGGCGCGTAGCAGCCGACCGGCTTCGCCCGCGGCTGAGCGGGCGAACGTCCTCCGGGTCTGCGTCCGGGACATCGCGGGAGAAGGCGCGCGCGACCGTCGCGTCCAGGAGGGCCGCGCAGGGCCAGGAGGGATCGCCGCTCCCGGTGGGGCTCCCGGCCGCGGCGGCAGCGCTCCAGTTGCAAAGGACCTTCTGGCCGTTGAGGGGAGGCGGTGACCGCTCGCGTCCCTCGCACGAGGCAGTCCACAGCGTCGCCGGAGCCCTCGGCGAAGGAAAGGGCCACGCGGTAGCGGCCGGGCGCCACGCGGGCGCGGTAGCGGACCGCGTCCGCGGACCTCGCGTCGCTCGCGAAGAGCTTCGCCGCCTCGGGCCTCGGCCGGCGCCGCGCCGCCGTCCGCGGACGGGACGACGTCGCCGCTCAGACGGCTCAGGCGCGAGGCATCGACCGGGTGCTCGAGGATGCGCTCGAAGAGGTCGGCCTGGAGGCGCTCGATGGTCGAGGGCCTGTGGCGCTCGCCGCTCGCGTAGGAGAGGTACTCCGGCGAGCCGGAGGCGTCGTTGAGGAAGTAGACGTCCTCGCGGTGAGCGATGAGGAGGGGATCGAGGGAGGTCAAGCCGCCGCCGTCTCCGAGCAGGTAGAGCGCGTCCTTCCTCGGGGCGGCCTCGCCGTAGGCGATCGTGTGCGGCTCCTCCCGTCGGACCGGGTCGAGGCCCATGTACTCGATGACGCTGCACTCGATCCGGGCGCCCGCCTCGACCTGGAGGGAGTCGAAGACCACGAGGCGCCGCGCCGTACTGTAGCCAGCCGGGAAGCGTGGGTCAAGGGGGTGGCCCCGTCAGCCCGCCTCGGCGGCCGCCGAGGCGCCGCTGGACTGAAGCGATAGCACGCACCAAGGGGTCGCAAGTTTTATATTGACTATTAGCTAAGATCTGCTATCCTACCAAATCCGTAGAAACGCTCTCTTTGCCCCTCCGGGGCCCCACGTGGTCCGCGGAGCGCCTGGCCCGATGGTGGCGGCACGGCGCTCCCCTCGAGAAAGGAGACTCCCCATGTGCGAGACCTGTGTCGCTGCCCACGCGCCCCCGCCGTTGGAGACCCGGCTCGAGGCCACGGCGCCCGCCGGCTCTTCCCCCGGCAACCCTCCGAGCATCTCCGCCGGGGAGCTTCACCGGATCTGCCTGAGGACCTTCCGGCTCGGGAACTCGGCCCGCCTCAAGTTCCTCCGCGCCCTCCACGCCCTCAGCCAGGGCGGGCTCTACAGGCTCCTGGGCTACTCGAGCATCCAGCAGTACGCCGAGAAGCACTTCGGCTACGAGCGCTCCGAGGTCTACGAGCACCTCCGCGTGGCCCGCGGGCTCGACGCCCTCCCCCTCTCGGAGCAGGCCTTCGAGGCCGGGAGGCTCTCCTGGAGCTCGCTCAAGGAGCTGACCCGGGTCGCCACGGGCGAGACCGAGGCGGAGTGGATCGCCTTCGCCGAGGGCGAGGGCCTGCGCCGCCTGAAGCTCGAGGTCCAGGACGCCCTCGAGAAGCGCCGCTCGAGGCCCCGGAAGGGCCGCTGGGGCCTTCCGGGAGTCCCGGTCACCGTGAGCTTCACCTTGAAGCCCGAGGAGCACGAGCTCCTCCGGAAGGCTCTCCGGAGGAGCGCCGAGGAGCTCCGGGGCGCCCTGGGCGGGGAGGAGGTCAAGCCCCACGAGGCCCTCCTCTACCTGGCCCGCCGGGCCCTCGAGGGGAGCGCGGCGGGGGGCGGAGCGGGGAGGCAGGGCGCGGCGGGCAAGGAACGCGCGATCTACCAGGTCCTCTACCACCTGTGCCCCGACTGCCGCCAGGCGCGGGTCTTGACCGAGGACGGGCCCGTCGAGGTGCCCTCGGAGGTCGTGGAGCGGGTCGAGGGGGACGCGGAGCGGGAGTCGCTCGAGCCCGAGCTCGCCCCGCCCAACCC
>JACQVW010000851.1 GCA_016209535.1 Planctomycetota bacterium
CGGAGGACCTTCTCCTTCTCCTTGGCGATCTTCGGTTTGTAGCGATCCCGGAGGATCCGCGCGACGGTGTCCGAGATGCTCGACATGTGGTTGGTGACCTTGTGTCCCTGCGTTTGCAGGAAGGTGACAAGGTCCTTGCTCGACATCTCGAGCTCCTTGGCAAGCTGAAAAATCCTTACTGACAACGGTGGTCCTTCTTAACGATCTGGACGGGTCGAATCAACGGTGAGCTCTCCGGCGGGCACCGAGGCGCTCGCCCCGGTGCCCCTCAGCGTGCGGCAGCTTCCTCGGGGCCCGACAGCCCCTGGACCCCCTGCCCCTCGGTCACCCCCCCGGGGGTGCCAGGGTCAGCCGGAAGCGCCTCCGAGGCAGGTGCCCCCGTGGCCGAGGACGCAGCACCCACGGTATCCCGCTCCTCCTGGGCTTCCGGGAGCACTTCATCGGTTTCCCGGACCGCCCCCGCACTCTGCTCGGAGCCCTCCGCGCCGGAGGGCTGTGCGGCCCCTTGGAGACTACCCCCGCCGGCCGACTCCGTCTCGGTCGAATGGACGGGGGTCCCCGCGGGGGTCTCGCCCTTCTTCAGCTTCTCGATCTCGGCATCCGTGACCGTCACGATGTCGAGGTCCCACTTCGCGAGCCTTGACGCCAGGCGGACGTTCTGGCCGCGCTTCCCGATGGCCAGCGACTGCTGGTCGGGCTTCACGTAGACGACGGCCTTCTTGGCATCGAAATCGAGGTCGATGCTCGTGATCTCGGCGGGCTTGAGGGCGTTCATGATCAACACCTCGATGGAGTCATTCCACCGGACGATATCGATCTTCTCGCCGAAGAGCTCGTCGACGATGTTCTTGATCCGGGACCCGCGGACGCCGACGCAGGCGCCCACGCAGTCCACGTTGTGGTCGTAGGTGGTCACGGCGATCTTGGTCCGGTAACCCGGCTCCCGTACGATCTCCATGATCTCGATCACTTTCTCGGCGATCTCGGGGACCTCCAGCGTGAACAGAGCTTTCACAAGGAGCGGGCTGGTCCTCGACAGGGTGATCTTCACCCTGTTGGTGTTCTTCTTGATGTCCTTGATGAGGACCTTGATCCGTTCCCCGACGCGGAACTTCTCACCGGGTGCCTGCTCGCTCCGGGGGAGAAGGCCTTCCACCTTGCCCAGGTTGACGATGAGGTTGGGTCCCTCCTGGCGCTGGACGACGCCGGCGACAAGCTTGTTCAGCTTCTGCTCGTAATCGCCGTAGATCTTGTCGCGCTCGGCTTCCCGTATCTTCTGCAGAAGGACCTGCTTGCCCGTCATGGCCGCCAGGCGCCCAAGGTCTTCCAGGACGACCTCCTTTCCGTCCCCGATCGCCTTGGTGATGCCCGTAGCACGGTCAATGACGACCCGGACGTCCTCGGACTCGCCCCACTTCTTCTTCACGGCGGAGAGGAGCGCGGCCTCGATGCCCTGGAAGATGATTTCTTTCTCTATATCCTTGTCTCGGTGGATGGTATCCACGAGCCGCAGAATCTCACCGTTCATGGGGCAGCAGGGCTCTCCTCAGGGGGACCGTCGAGGACCGGTGGGCTCCCCACGACCCTTCCCGGGCCTGAGAGGCGCCGACCGAGGCAATTCTAAGTAAGCTACATATTAGGAGATCTTCCGCAAAGTGCAATCTGCTTGGAGGGGGCCCTCCTCCTCCACGGGAAGCGCCAAAGGGACTCGCCCTCCCGGGGCGCAAGGCTCACACCTCCAGGAGTCTAGAGCCTTGCGAGAGCCGCCGCCTCGCGCAACCGTGCGACGCTCCGGGCCGTAGAACCTGGGCGGAGCCTCCCGCCAGGAGGGACCGTCTAAGCTTTTCAGGTCCAAGAACTTACGCTTGGCGCGTAAAGCGACGCCGGCATTGTAGGCTGCACGGGGGTGCTGTCAAGCGTTTCTTCCGAGCGAGGAGGCGGCCGCCGGGGCTCCGCCTTGCCACTCACGATAGGCGAGCTCGCGGAAGGTGTGGCGCGGAAAGTGGCCGCGCCCTCGCCCCCAGGCGGGGAGGAGCGCCTTCCCCAGGTTCCGCAGGTCGTCGATCGAGTCCACGTCCGAGCGCTCCTCCAGGAGGACGGTCCGCAGGCGCGCTTCGCAAGCTCTCTGGAGGGTAGCCTCCAGGACGCGGCCCGTGCTCCACGGGACCCCCGAGAAGAGGCGACCGGTGCATCCCCGCACGCCGATCAGGTAGTATCCGCCATCGCGCGCCGGACCGAGGACAAGGTCGAATCTGTCGAGGAGGTCAAGGCTCCGGCTCAAGGCGCGAGGATCGAGCTGCGGGCAGTCGGTTCCTACGGCGACACGACGCACGAGCCCCGAGCGGCGAGCATTCCGGAATGCCCTGCAGAGTCTCTGACCGAGATCGCCTCCCGACTGGGGGAGCAGCCGGAAAGCGCTCGTGCGCCCCGGCGGCAGGAGGCACGCGAAGCTCTCCGGGTCGGTCCCGGGAGGGGAGTAGAGTATCCGCCGCTCGTCGCAGGACACGCGGGCTGCCGCCTCGAGGGTGTCGGCAGCCATGGCGGCATACAAGCCCGCTGCGGCGTCCTCACCCACGGAGGCCGCGAGCCGGGTCTTCACGGTGCCGGGGCGCGGCTCCTTCAAGAAGACGAGGAGACAGCTTGGAAGGCGCCCGCGCGCCTCGGCCACAATACAGGCCGTGGAGGGTGGCGCGGACGAGGAGCCCAGGCGGGAAGCCTGGTCGACGCACCTGGGACGCGATCGCAATCTGGAGAAGGTGTAAGTTTTTTTCACGACGGAGCTTAGGTGCCATGCCTCCTTGACACATACGGGGTCCCATGTTACAATCCGCGTGTTTTGTAATCAATGACAGGGGAATAGGTTAGCACAAGCGTGGTCCGGCTGAGAACCAGGGCTGGCGCGGCCAGCGAAACGGGGTCTCTCGCCGCGGCGGGGACGGCCGCCGGTGGCGGAGAGCCGGCTCGAGTCCCCTGCAGTATGCCTGCACCGAGGGCTCGAAAGAAAGGGCGCCGGATCGGTCGAAGTCTTGTGGAGAGTCCGTGCCAGAGGCTGCTCCGGTGCGGTGCCCGGGTGAGACCCTGCGCGTGCGGGGGTGTCGCGGGGGAGCGAGACGCAGAGCTACGCCCGCAACGTTAGCGGAACCAGAGCCATGCAGTGCGAAGGCTGTCAGAAGAACGCGGCCACGGTCCATTTGACCGACGTCTCGAACAACACGAAGAAGGAGATCCACCTGTGTGAGAGCTGCGCCAAGCTTCAGGGGGTCACCATCAAGAGCTACCTCCACAAGTCGCCGACCTATCCGGAGCTCCTCACGCAGCTCGTCCACTCCCAGTCCGAGGCCCCTGCCGACGAGAAGGACGTCGTCTGCCCTCGCTGCGGGATCACCTACAGGAAGTTCCGGAGCACCGGGAAGTTCGGGTGTCCGAACGACTACTCGGTCTTCAAGAAGGGCCTCTTCAACCTGCTCGAGAAGATCCACGGCAAGGTGGAGCACAAGGGGAAGGTCCCGTTGCGGGCCTCCGACCAGATCGTGAAGCAGAAGGAGCTGCGGGCGCTCCGCGCCGATCTCGAGAAGGCCGTCCGGGAGGAGGCTTACGAGCGGGCCGCCCAGATCCGTGACCGGATCTACGGCCTCGAGGGGCGGCAGGGGGAGGTCTGAAGGAGTGCGGTCGCGCGGAGGCTTGCGCATGGAGTCGATCGAGCTTCAGTCATCGGGGGGGGAATGGCTCGCGGGGACCGGGCCCGAGTCGGATATCGTGATCAGCTCCCGGATCCGGCTGGCCAGGAACCTGGCGGAATTCCCCTTCCTCTCGAAGGCCACCCAGAAGGAGCGAGGACAGATCGAGCGGCGCGCCTGCGAGGCCCTCCTGAAGGCCAAGATCGCCGAGGACATGCGCTACCACAGCCTGCCGCCGCTCTCGCCGATCGACCGGCTCTTCCTCGTGGAGCGACACCTCATCTCGCGGGAACATGCCCTTGGGAAGGGACCCCGGGGCGTCTGCCTCGCGGCCCGCGAGACGACCAGCATCATGGTCAACGAGGAGGACCACCTCCGGATGCAGGGGCTGCGCTCCGGCTTCCAGCTCCGGACGACGTGGGAGCAGGTCGATGACGTCGACACGAAACTCGAGAGGGTCCTCGACTTCGCCTTCTCGCCTCAGCTCGGCTACCTGACGGTCTGTCCGACCAACGTGGGGACCGGCATGCGGGCCTCGGTGATGCTCCACCTTCCGGCCCTCGTCATGACCCGCCAGATCGACAAGGTCTTCCAGGCCCTCTCCAAGATCAACCTTGCGGTCCGGGGGCTCTATGGCGAAGGCACCCAGGCATCGGGCGACTTCTACCAGATCTCGAACCAGCAGACCCTCGGCAAGAGCGAGCTCGAGATCATCGAGACCATCGAGCGGGTGATCCCCAAGATCATGGAGTACGAGCGCACGGTCCGGGAGAACCTCCTCGAGCAGCGCCGAGAGGTCATCGAGGACAAGGTCTGGCGAGCTTTCGGGATGCTGCAGACGGCCCGGACGATCAACTCGGAGGAGACCATGGACCTCCTTTCCGCCGTCCGCATGGGCGTGAACCTGAGGATCATCCGGGACGTGGAGATCCCCACGGTGAACGAGCTCTTCATCCTCACCCAGCCGGCTCACCTGCAGAAGATGGAGCGTTCGGAGCTGAACAGCCCCGAGAGGGACATCACCCGCGCGACCTACATCCGGAACCGGCTCGCGGGACGGGCGGCGGGGAACGGCTCCCAGGGGGACGGCAGGGGAGGCGGGAAGGAGGACCGGAAGGCCAAGTAGTGCCGGTCCTCCGGCCAGCCTGCGCGCCGCGAGTCGAGCGGCTGCGGGCTGGCAAGTTGGCCCGAGACTCGTCAGAATGAAGGCCGTTCCCGTGAAGGCCGTTCCCGCGCCAGGCCGGCGAATGCCCTTGGCCCCGGCACGCGGGACGGGAAGACCCCGGGGATCGCACGTATGGAAGCCCGAGCAAGAGGGAAAGATGCATGTTTGACCGATTCACCGATCGCGCTCGCAAGGTCATGGCTCTGGCTCGCAAGGAGGCGCAGAGGTTCAACCATGACTTCATCGGCACGGAGCACATCCTCCTCGGCCTCATCCAGGAAGGCAGCGGTGTCGCGGCCAACGTGCTGAAGAACCTCGGCGTCGAGATCGACAAGATCCGCCGCGAGATCGAGAAGAACGTACAGTCGGGGCCCTCCATGGTGACCATGGGCCAGCTTCCCTTCACGCCGAGGGCGAAGAAGGTGCTCGAGCTGTCCATGGA
>JACQVW010000852.1 GCA_016209535.1 Planctomycetota bacterium
CGGCAAGGGCGTGCACGGCGCCGACGACCTCCTGGCCCTGGCGCGCGAGGTCGCGCCCGGCGCCAAGGTGACGCTCGTGGTCGCCCGCGGCGAGGAGCGCAGGGAGGTCGCGTTCCGCGCGCGGGACCCGGAAGGCTATGTCGCGTACTTCCACTTCCCCGGGGTCGTCATCTACGAGCACGACGCGAGGAAGGACGCGACGACCTTCGGCGTGATCCTCAACATCTTCAAGTACACGCGCGTCGAGAGCCGGCGGACGTACCGCTTCTTCTGGGTCGTGAGCCTCACGACGGGCACGAACGAGGAGCTCCGGGAGGTGGCGGAGTGACCCGTCCCGGCCCTCCGGCGCACCCCATCGATCGCTTCGTGCTCGCCGGCCTGCTCGCGTCCCTGCTCACTGCGTCCACCCAGGCCTCCGAGGAGCTCCACGTGGAGGGCGAGATCTCCTCGGTTCTCGTGCGGGACCTGGACGCGGACGGCCTCAAGGAGGTGCTCGTCTCCTACCACGAGGAGGGCCAGCGGCACCTCGGGGTCTTCCGGGGGCGGAGCGCGTACCGGAGCGCGCCCGACGAGCGCCTTCCCGTCGACCCGCAGGCGATCCTCTACGCGGTGGGGGACTTCGGCCCGGCCTCCGGGAGCGAGATCGTGCTCTTCTCGCGCGCGAGCGCGGTGCTGCAGCCCCTCGCGACGCTGGCGCCGGGGGCGGAGCGCGCGGGCCCGCCCGCCGGCGGGCCGCGGAGGCTCCTCGAGTGCGACCTCTTCTTCACGGCGGCGAGCCGCACGGCCTTCCCGGCGTGGCTCGCCGGCGCCCCGCTGGACATCGACGGGGATGGCGCGGAGGACCTCGTCCTGCCCGAGAGGCGCCGCCTGCGCATCCTCTTCGGGCTCGGGCGTGGGCTCGGACCCGGGGCCACGAGCGGAGAGGCCGCGGGCGCGCCCTGGCGCGCAGAGGCGAGCCTCCCCATCGGCTACCACCTGCTCTCGGACGCCCGCGAGGAGAGGATCCAGCTCGCCATCGAGGACTTCGCCGAGGTGGACAAGGGGCCCGCGCCGCTCCTCCGCTCGACGGGCGCATACCCCTTCCCCGCCTTCCTCGACTTCGACGGCGACCGTCGCCTCGACGTCGTCGTGAGGAGGCCGGGCCAGATCCTCGAGGTCTACCGCCAGGCCGCGGCCGCGCGCTTCGCGCCCGAGCCCGCCTGGAGGGCGCAGCTCCCCTGGGTGAAGGACGCGACGAGCCTCCAGCTCCTCGACTTGAACGGCGACGGTCGGCTGGACGCGGTCTCGAGCCAGCTCCTCCTGAAGGACCTCGCCACGGAGGTCAAGGTCTTCCTCCAGGATCCGGCCCGGCCCGACCTGGGGTTCGCCGAGCCGCGCCAGGTCCTGCGCGTCCAGGGCTTCTTCCGCCGGCCCGACCTCGGCGACGCGGACCTCGACGGGAGGCCGGACCTCCTCGTCTCGACGTACCGGGTCGACCTCCTCGACAAGCTGAGGGCGTCGGCGGTCGACGAGATCGAGATCGCCCACGAGGTCTTCGCCGGGTCGGCCGGCGCGCCGTTCACGCGGCGGCCGGTCTTCCAGAGGAAGTTCCTCTTGAAGACCCAGGACCTCGATGGCGCGAGCGCACGGTCCCTCATCCACGCGGGTCGCGACTTGACGGGCGACGGGAGGCCCGACCTCCTCTTCGTCGACTCGCGGGGCCTCTTGAGGCTCTACCGGAGCGCCGCGGGGAGCCCGGTGCGCTACGAGGAGGAGCCGGGCTTCACGGAGCGCGTCGAGGACCCCGAGGCGATCGAGCTCGAGGACCTCGACGGCCGGCCGGGCTGCGAGATCATCCTGCGCTACGAGCGGCGGCTCGAGGTGCACAGGCCGAGGTGACCCCGTGAGCCCCGCCAGCCCCCTCACCCTCCTCGCCGTCGCGGCGGTCCGCCTCGCCCTCGCCGCCCTTGCCGCGCCCGGCGCGCCCGGCGTCCCCGCCGCCCTTGCCGCCCTTGCCGCCCTTGACGCCCTTGCCGCCCTTGCCGCCCTTGCCGCCCCGCAGGCGCCCCCTCCGGGCCCGCCCTCCGACCCGGCGTTCGTCGAGATCGACACGGGGCCCGCCTCGCGCGTCCACTGGGGGCGGCGGGGCCCCGACGCGCGCCTCGACCTCTACGTCCTCGGCCCGGACAGGGTGCGGATCTGGGAGCAGTCCGAGCGGGGCTTCCCGGCGGCGCCCACCGAGGAGATCGCGCTCCCCGGCGAGGCGAGCCTGGTCGACTTCGGCGACCTCACGGGGGACGCGGGCGAGGAGGTCGTGCTCCTCAACCGCCGCGGCGCCTTCGCCGACGAGCGGGCCTGGGCCGCGGGCGCGGTGACGGGGGCGAAGCCGCCGGGACAAGCTCACCCCGGGGCCGGCGACCCGGCCCTCGGGCCGTTCCGGCGCCTCCTCGCCGTGGCGGGAGTCCCGGTGCCCCTCGAGCACGCCCCCTCCTCCTTCGCCCGCGACCTGACGGGCGACGGGCTCCCCGAGCTCGTCGTGCCCGTGCGCGGCGGCTACGAGCTCTTCGCGCGCCGCGGCGAGGGGCTCGAGAAGCTGATCTCCCTCGAGGGGGAGCACCGGATCGACGTGGACGCCGGTGGGCCGGACCTCTTGAGCCCCCTCCGCCAGGAGATCCAGATCTCGCAGGTGAAGGTCAAGGACTTGAACGGGGACGGGCGCCTCGACATCCTCGCGCGGCAGCGAGACAGGACGCGCTGCTACCTGCAGCGCGCGAGCGGCTTCGACCCGAAGCCGACCTACGAGCTCGACCTGACGCGGTTCCAGGAGGCCGGCGACGCCGGCGGCAAGGGCGCGGGCAAGCGCGGGGGGCGCGGAGGGCTTGGGAAGAACGCAATCCGCGTGCACGAGGTGGACATCGACGGCGACCGCGCCCAGGACTACATCGTCGCCGCGGGTCAGCACCTCCGCGTGTACTTCGCGTCGCGGGAGGGCACCGACTTCTCGCGACCTCACACGATGCTCAAGCTGTCGAGCGAGCTCCAGGGAGTCGGCAGCTTCGACGTCGACGAGGACGGGCGCCTCGACCTCGTCGCCTTGAAGTTCCAGGTGCCGGGCCTCCCGCGGCTCGTGGCGGCTTACTTTCTGTCCATGAGCCTCGAGCTCGAGATCCTCGGCTACCGGAACGAGGGCGGCCGCCGTTTCTCGCGCCGGCCCGACTGGCGCAACACCCTCTCCCTCGCCCTCCCGCCGCTGCGCTCGGTCTTCGAGGACTTCGACGCGCTCGCCGACCGGTTCCTCGATGCGGTCTCGCGCCGCGGGCGCTTCGCGCCGGGGGACCTGGACGGCGACGGGAGCCCCGACGCCGTCTTCCTGGACGACGACGGCGTGCTCCGCGTCTACCGCGGCCGCTCGCGCGACGACAGGCCGGGCGAGGTGAAGCTCGCGAAGCTGCTCTTCGACGCGGAGAAGCGCGAGTGGGAGCTCCAGGAGCTCCTCGACTTCGTCGCCGGCGCCGGCCTCGCCGCGGCCAGGAGGGCCGTCGAGGGCCGGAAGGCGGACCTCGAGGTCCCCGCCGGCACCGGCTTCGACCCGCGCGAGGCCCGCGTCGAGGTCGCCGACCTCGACGCGGACGGGAAGGGCGACGTGGTGCTGCACCGGGCGAGGGGCAAGCTGAAGGTACGGCTCTCGCGGTGAGGACGCGTGCTGCGGGGGCGGCGGGCATTGACGGCGGCAGGGCCGCCCATAGAATCTGGGGGCCCCATGCACGACAGCACGAAGAGCCCGCCCGCGAGCGAGGCCGCGAGCGCCGCCACCGCCCCCGCGGCGGCCGCCAAGCCCGGTCCCCTCGTCCTCCGCAGGGGTTCGCGCATCCAGCTCGGGTACCGCACGGGCACCGTGGACGCCGTCCGCGGCGCGTGGAAGAAGCCCTACGAGGTCCGCGTCGTCTGGGACGGCGAGAAGTATCCCCAGTATTTCGTCTTCAGGACCCTTGAGCTCGAGCACGAGCAGGGGAACCTGAAGGTGCTGTGATCGGGCCTGCTCCTCGACGAAGGCTCGCGGGACTTCTCACGGGATCCGCGTCCCCGAGCCCTCGGTCACCGTGAGGACGCGGTCCACGGCGCCGGCGGCGAAGACCTCGGCGCCGCCGGAGGGCCACTCCACCTTGAGCTCGTCGACCTTCTGGGCAGCGCCGAGCCCGAAGCGCGCCAGGATCTCGCAGTGCGATGCGTAGCTCGAGCCCGACTTGATCCGGCGCGCCTGCTCGCGCCCGCCCGCGCGCAGCCGCACGACGGCCCCGATGGCCGCGCGGTTCGACTTCACGCCGACGCACCGCACCGCGAGCCAGTGCCCGAGGGGCTTCCCGGCCGCCTCGAGAACCGTCGCGCGGTCGTCGATGTCGTTCACCACGATGTCGAGGTCGCCGTCCGAGTCGAGGTCGCCGCAGGCGGCGCCGCGGGAGGACTTCTTCACCTGGAGCCCGGGCCCGCAGCGGGCGCTCGCGTCCTCGAAGCGGCCCGAGCCGTCGTTCCTGAATACCTTGTTGAGCTGGCGGTACCCCGGGCTCGAGGGGATCTGGTCCGCCTGGGGCACCACGTGGCCCTGGGCGATGAAGATGTCGAGGTCCTGGTCAAGGTCGAGGTCCGCGAAGAAGGCGCCCCAGCCGAGGTGCTTGAAGCACGGCGCGGCGAGGCCGAGCTGGGTCGTGATCTCCGTGAAGAAGCCGTCGCCGTCGTTCCGGTAGTACGTGTTGCTGTCGTCCTCGTAGTTGACGACGAAGATGTCCTCGAGCCTCGGGTCCCGCAGGTAGGCCGCGTCGGTGCCCATGCCCGCCTGCGCGACGCCGTGGTCGCTCCGGGCCACGCCGGCGCGCATGCCGACCTCCTCGAAGGTGCCGTTCCGCAAGTTGTGGTAGAGCAGGTTCTCGCTGGTGTCCGCCGCGACGTACAGGTCCTCCCAGCCGTCGCGGTCGTAGTCGCAGGCGACGACCCCGAGCCCGTAGCCGGGCGCAGCCTTGCGGATCCCCGCCTCCTCGCTCGCGTCCTCGAACTTGACCTGCCCGAGGTTCCTGTAGAGCGTGCAGTGCGCCGGCGGGAACCCGACGGGCCCGCAGAGGATCTGCTGGCCCTTGTAGTTGCACGATCCGGGCCCTCGCGGCGCCACGCGCGAGCGGTCGAAGTGGAGGTAGTTGACGACGAAGAGGTCGGCGAGGCCGTCGCGGTCGTAGTCCAGGAAGGTCGCGCTCGAGCCCCAGCCCGGGTCGTTCGCGCCCGAAGAGGCCCCGGCGGCCGCGAAGGAGCCCATCCCGTCGTTCACCCAGAGCTCGTCGGGGCCGAAGTTCGTCACGTAGAGGTCGAGGTCCCCGTCGTTCTCGACGTCCGCCACGGCGCAGCCGCAGCCCCACGCGCTCTCGCGCAGCCCGGCCGCGTCGGTGACGTCGGTGAGCCTCCAGGCGCCGTCGTTGCGGTAGAGAGCGTCCGAGGGCGGCGCCTCGCCGGGCTTCAGGTCGAACCGAGAGCCGTTGACGAAGAAGACGTCGAGGTCCGAGTCGCCGTCCACATCGAAGAGGGCCACGCCGCCCCCGTTCACCTCCAGGATGTAGTCCTTCTCCAGGCCTCCGCAGACGTGCTCGAAGGTCACGCCGCAGGCGGCGGTGCGGTCCACGAAGGTGAGGCCCCGCTCGCCCGTGCAGCCGGCGAGAACCGCCGCGAGCGCGAGGACGAGGCGGGGGGCGGGGGACGGGACCGCGAGGAGACGGTGGGACCTGAGCGCCGGCGGAGACATCGCGACGATTCTATCGCATCTCGGGGCGCGCCTACTCCTCGTCCCGCCAATCGACCTCAGCCGCTTGCCCCGCAGCGAGGGACTGGTAGGCCGCGTCGACGACGGCCACGGCGTTCCGGGCGTCGGCGGCCGTGAGGGGCGGCGGGGCCTCGCCGCGCAGGGCCCGGACCACCGAGACGTCGATGTCCCCCATGCGGCCCTTCCCGTCGTAGAAGTGGACGAGGTCCGGCTCGCCGGTCCTGTGCTCGAGGCAGAACCTCCGGAAGTCGGCGTCGCGGAGGGCGTAGCCGCCTTCGATGTGCGCCGCGGTCCCGTAGAGGTCCGCCGTCATGCCGGCCCCGAAGCCGTCCCGTGAGCGCATCGCCGCCCCCGCCGTGAAGCTCAGGAGGACCGAGACGAGGGCCCCCGATTCGTACTCAATCGAGAAGGCCGCCGTGTCCTCGGCCACCTCGGGCCTCCGCGCCACGAGCTTCGCGCCGAAGGCCTGGACGCGCGCGGCGCGGCCGAAGAAGGCGTTCGCCAGGTCGGCGACGTGGCACCCGCCGTCGACGAGCACGCCGCCGCCGGACTGGTCCTTCGTGCCCTTCCAGTGGCCTGGGTCGTTGAGCCGCGCCTCCTCGTCGGTGTACCACCGGAAGGAGCCCGCGATGAGCCGGCCCAGGGCGCCGGCGCGCACCCTCGCGATGGCCGTCCGGTAGAAGAAGTCCTCCCGCAGGGAGTGCGTGACGTGGAACGCGACCCCGGCGGCGCGAGCCGCGTCGAGCATGCGGTCGCAGTCGGCGAGACTCGGCGCCATGGGCTTCTCGCAGATCACGTGCTTCCCGGCCTCGAACGCCTCGAGGGCCATGCGGGCGTGGAGGTGGTGCGGCGTCAAGATCAAGACCGCGTCCACGTCCCGCGCCGCGAGGAGGAGGCGGTAGTCTCCGGTAGCAAGGCCGATCCCGTGGGCGCGCGCGAAGGCCTCCCGCCGCGCCTCGACGGGCTCCGCCAGAGCGGTGAGCCTCACGCCTCCGGCTCGCTGCAACCCGGCCACGTGGCGCTCGGCCACATCGCACGCGCCGATGATCCCGATCCGAAGCTCCGAGCTCATCCTCTCTCCTTCGACGGCGGGTCGGGCCCGCCAAGCTCCCAGCAGCGCGCCGCGACGGCGGCGGCGCGCTCGACCAAGAGATCGCCCAGCTCGGGCCCGTAGGCCGAGAGGTGCCGGCTCTTTCCGCCCTCCTCGTGGTCCTCCCGCGAGAAGGCGTAACCCGCGTAGTGGTCCGTCAGGGTCCAGACGATCGTCTGCCGCGCCCCCGTGGCCTTCGCCGCGGCGGATCGGACCGCCTCGCCGAGGGAGCTGCCCACCTCGCCCGGGAACGTCACGACGAGGACGTCCCCGGCGCGCAGGGCCTGGATCGTCGCGTCCTCGGGGTAGAAG
>JACQVW010000849.1 GCA_016209535.1 Planctomycetota bacterium
AAGAAGAAGGCGAGGAAGTCCTCGAAGTTGCGCTCGAGGATGTCTTTCCAGGCGTTATCGGCGGCCATGGCGGCATCGTATGACAAAAAGAGTATCCATGGCAAATACTTTCCGCTCTTGCCGCCCCTCGCGGCATGGGTGGCGCCTTGCCCAGGGCCCAGACGGCCGCCGGGCGGGCGGGGACTCGCCAGCCGCCCCGCCGGCAGGCGCCGGGCCGCCGCACCGCCGCCGCCGGCCTCCCCGGGGTTGACGGCCCCCCTGGGGGCCGATCGTCCAGGCCCGCCCTCCCTCGCCCCTTGCACCAGAGCTCCTGGGAGAAGAAACTGCCACTTCGCGAGGCACATTCCGCCCCCCTGCGCCAATAGGTAGGGTAGAGGCGCTCCGGTGCCTCGACCGCCGAGACTTCGGTCACGGCGGGCTCGTCCTGTTCCGCTGATCCCTTGGTGTTGCCTGCCCGGGAGGGGGTATACCATGCGTGCCACTCAACGGTCCCGCGGTCCTTCGAGCTCCGCGTCGTCTTGGGTCCTCGCCGCCGTTCCACTGGCCCTCGCCGCGGTCCTCGCGGCCTGGCCTGGCCGCGCCCTCGAGGCGGTGCTCGTCGCGGACTGCCCCGAGGACGTCCTGCCGGACCTCGGGGAGGACCTCGACCCCCTCGCGCCGGAGGAGCACGCCTTCCTCGACGAGTTTGGCGAGGCCTTCGGTCGCTTCCAGGGCATGACCCTCGAGGAGCTCCGGGCCGAGTACGGGCCCGCGAAGCGCTACCTGCGCAGCGGCGCCGACTTCGCCCGCGGCGACGCGAACGGCGACGGGGCGCTGGACCTGACCGATGCGGTCTGCGTCCTCTCGGCCCTCTTCCTCGGGAGCGGGCCTTGCGCCTCCGCCGCCTGCCAGGACCCGCAGGACGCGGACGACAGCGGCCGCGTGGACATCACGGACGCGATCTATGTCCTCTCGCACCTCTTCCTGGGGGGGCCCGCGCCTCGGCCGCCCTACCCCGCAAAGGGGCTCGACCCGACCGCGGACGAGCTCTCGTGCGCGGTCGGCTCGAAGCTCGGCTACGAGCCCATGGAGGCCCAGGGCCTGGGCGCGATCCTCGAGCACTACTTCCTCTCCGAGGCCCAGGAGGCGGCCTTCCGGGAGAACGGCTTTGTGATCTTCGACGACGTCCGCTACGACACGTTCTTCCAGGCCTTCAACGAAACCTGGACCCAGGACATGCCGATCTACATCTCGGCGGACGCCATCCTCGACACGCTGGGGATCTCCCTCGACCGCCTGCTCCAGGCGATCGAGGAGGTGGTGCTCATTCGCGAGCTGGACGCGATGCTCTCGAAGATGGACTCGGGGATCGCCGGCCTCGCCCCCTACGACGAGAGGGGGAACGCGGGCATGGAGGCGCGCCTCGACGACGTGGCGACCTGGGTCTGCACGGCGCGCTCGCTCCTCGCGGGCGCGAAGCGTCCCTGCGCCCGGCCCGTGGACGCGCGGGTCGAGGTCTTCCTGGGCTACGTGGCCTCCGAGGCACTCGAGAAGAACTTCGACTACTTCGGCATGCTGCACTGCGAGGACTTCAGCCAGTTCAAGCCCCGCGGCCACTACACGCGCTCGGAGGCCCTCCAGCGGCACTTCCGGGCCATGATGTGGGTCCAGCGCATGGGCCTCAAGCTCGTCCAGTCGGACCGGCACGCGGCCCTGGCCTTCCTCCTGACGCGCCTCCTCCACGACACGGGGGCCATCGAGCACTGGGCGCGGATCGACGCGACCATCGAGTCCATCGTGGGCGTCTCGGACTCGGCGAACCCTCCGGCCCTGGCGCGCTTCTTCGAGGAGAAGGTCCTGGGCCTCGCCGACCTCTACGATCCGGAGACCTTCCAGGCCTTCGCGCGCTCGGCGCTCCGGGAGGGCCTCGGCAAGCAGCGGATCAACAGCCAGATCCTCATGCGCGACAAGACCCTGGCTCCGGGCGAGTGGACGCCCATCCCGCCCGCCTTCCACCTCATGGGCCAGCGCTTCGTGATCGACAGCTTCGTGTTCCAGAACGTCGTCCACGACCGCGTCTTCAAGCGCTACATGCCCTCGACCCTCGACGTCTGGTTCGCCCTCGGGAACCGGGCCGCGGTGCCGCTCCTGGCAAGTGAGCTCGAGCGCTACGCGGGCCGCGGCTACCACCGGAACCTCGCGGCCCTGGACTGGATCGTCTCGACCTACTCCTGGGACTACTGGGCGGAGAAGCTTGCGGGCCGCGGCGGCGGGGGCGGGGAGGCGCCCGTCTCCGTCTACCAGCGGGACTTCTGGAGCGAGGGCCTCTACAACGTCTGGCTCTCGGCGCTCAGGGAGCTGAGCTCCGACACGACCTCGGCGGACTTCCCTCCCGTGATGCGCACCGAGGCCTGGGACCGCCGCATGCTCCACGCCCAGCTCGGGAGCTGGGCTCAGCTTCGCCATGCGACGGTCCTGTATCCCAAGCCCTCGACGCCCATGGGCGAGGAATGCGACTACCCCCGCGGCTGGGTCGACCCCTACCCCGCGTTCTTTGAGAAGATCGCGGCGTGGGCGGCCCGGGCGCAGGAGCGCTTCGCGGCGCTGGGGCTCCTCGAGGTCGATCCCACCCCGTGGATGGAGGCCAACACCCACGTCGGCCGCTACCTCGAGAGCCTCGAGGGCGCGGCGCGGCAGCTTGCGGAGATCGCCCGGGCCGAGGTCGCGGGCAGAGACCTGAGCGAGGAGGAAACCACCTTCATCCTGAGCTTGCTCCACGTGCATAGAGGCGCTGGCTGTGGCGGTGTACCCGCAGTCTTCGACGGCTGGTACCCGAAGATGATCTACGGCTTCGACCGGGGGAAGACGGAGCCCTTCAACCCGTTCGTGGCCGACGTCCATACGGACCCCAACTCGGGCGGCGTGCTCCACGTCGGCGTGGGCTATCCCAACCTGATGCTGGTCTCGGTCAAGAACGACTGCGGCCACCGCGCCTACGTGGGCCCGGTCTTCTCCTACCATGAGCTCATCCCCGAGGGCCCCTTCACGCGCCTCACCGACGAGGAGTGGAAGGCGCTCCTGGAGAGCGGCGCGGACGTGCCGCGCCCCGCGTGGACGCGCGAGATCGTGCGGTGAGGCGAGGGGCATGAGACCGCGGCCTTCGGGATGCCTCGCGCTCGCGGCGTGCGTGCTCGGCTTCGCCCCCGCGAGCGCGCCGGCCCGCACGTGGACCGTGGGGCTCGACGGTCCCTACGACTTCGCGGACATGCAGGCCGCGATCGCGGCGGCCCAAGATGGCGACCTGGTCCTCGTGCGGCCCGGGACCTACGACCTCGCCGCTTCGCTCGGCCTCCTCGGAAAGCGCATCGCGGTGCGCGGAGAGGCGGGCGCCGCGGCGACGACGCTGCGGCTCGCCGGGGCTGCGGCCGGGGCGAACCGCGCGAGCGTGGCCGTCTTCGACGCGGGCGAGGGGCCCGAGTCGGTCCTCGAGGGCTTCACGCTAACGGGCGGGAAGGGCACGCGGAGCTGCGCTGCGTGCTCGCGCCGCGGCGGGGGGGTCTATTGCTACAACGCATCCCCCACCCTCAAGGGCCTCGTGGTCTCCGGCAATGAGGCCGACTTCGGCGGCGGCGTCTACCTCGGCGGCGAGGCGGATCCGCGGCTCGAGGGCTGCGTCATCACCGGGAGCTCGGCTCGGGTCGGTGGCGGCCTGTGCATCGTGAGCGGTTCGCGGGCCAGTCTCACCGGCTGCGAGGTCTCGAGGAACGCGGCGCGGGCGGGCGGCGGCCTCCACGTCACGGACGCGTCGCCCGTCCTCGAAGAATGCAAAGTCCTCGAGAACACCGCCGATCCCGGCGAGGAAGGGGGCGGGCTCTACCTCGCGGACGGCTCGCGGCCTGTTCTCCGCGGCTGCGAGGTCCGGGGCAACTCCGCGGGCTCGGGCGGCGGGGTCGCGTGCGTGCGGGCCGACGCGATTCTCGAGGGCTGCTCCATCGCCCGGAACGTCGCGACGTCCGAGGGCGGCGGCCTCCGCGTCTTCCAGGCCGACCCGGCCCTCACGGGCTGCAGGATCACCGGCAACACGGCCGGGCAGGGGGACGGGGGCGGGCTCTACCTCCACTTCGCGTCGCCGAGCCTCGAGAACTGCGTGATCGCGAGCAACGCCGCGGGTCGGGGCGGGGGCGTCTTCGCGTGGGTGGGCGAGCCCTCGCTCCGGCGCTGCACGGTGTCGGGCAACGAAGCTCATGTGAATGATGGGTGGGCCGAGGGTGGCGGGCTGCTGGGCTGGGTCTGGTCGGTGACGCGGTTCTCACTGGACCACTGCATCGTGTGGGGCAACGTCGGGGGAAGGGTCCGCGGCTCCAGCGTGGCGCGCTACTCCGCGATCGAGGGGTGCTGCTTCGAAGGCGAGGGGAACATCCAAGCCGATCCACTCTTCTGCGGTTGGCCCCGGGCGGACCTGCATGTCGACCCCGTGGCCTCGGGTTCCGGCGACGGCAGCCCGGAGCGGCCGTTCCAGGACTTGGGAAGCGCCTTCGAGGCCTACTCCCTCGCCCTCCGGGAGGGATCGCCGTGCATCGGTGCCGGCGAGGGAGGCTCGGACATCGGGGCGGACCTGGGGACTTGTCCAGGCGCGAGAACGATAGAGCGGGCCGTCATTCACGTCGGTCCCGGGACCTACGACCTCTCGGGCCAGCCGCTCCTCCACCGCGGGGTCAGCCTCGAGGGCGCGGGCCCCGAGGCGACCGTGGTCCGGGGCACGATTCACGGCATGCAGCCAGGCGCCTTCCTCGCGGGTCTGACCGTGACCGGCGGTGAGGCGGGCGGGGTGATCGTTCAGGGCGGGGCCGAGGTGGAGCTGCGGGACCTCGTCATCCGCAGCAACGCTGGTCCGGCGGTAAGCTTCGGCGAGCACGAGCCCTGCTGCGAGGGCACCTATGTGGGGAAGCTCGTGAACTGCACCCTCCGGGACAATGCTGGCCCCGGTGTCAAGTGTGAAACTCGGGCAAGCGTGAATCTCAAGGGGTGCACGATCTCCGGCAACAGCGCCGGGGGGATCTTGCTCGGCTACCAGTCCTCGCTCTCGCTCACGAGCTGCATCGTCTGGGGCAACGCCGGGGAGCCGATCGGCGGGGACTCGAGGTCGACGCGGACCGTTGCCTTCTCCTGCATCGAGGGCGGCTGGCCGGGCGGCACGGGCAACATCGACCGCGACCCCCTCTTCTGTGGCTGGCGGGGCAGCCCGGTGATCCACGTGGACGCCGCGGCGCCCGAGGGCGGCGACGGCAGCCCCGAGAGGCCGCTCCGAGCTGTGCGGGCCGCCCTCGACCCCGCGGACTACGACCTGGCGCTCAGCGACGGGTCGCCCTGCCGGGGCGCGGGGGAGGGCGGCATGGACATGGGCGCGGAGCAGCCTCCCTGCAGCGCGCCCGGGAGCCCCGCGCGGAGGAGCATCACCCTCGCTCCGGGCAAGTACGCGATGGACGGCGCCATGCTTCTCCACGTGGCGAGCCTCGAGGGCGCCGGCGAAGGCACGACGGTCCTCGAGGGGCCCGTGGAGGGCCTCGGAACAGGTGCGGTCCTCGCGCGCCTGACGGTGACCAGCGAGATCGATGGAATCCGCCTCGGTGGGGGGCCACCGCGGATCGAGCAGGTGACCGTGGAGGGGTGCGGGGGCGCGGGCGTGGTCTGCTCGGGCAGCACGGCCCCGGGCATCGTGCGCTGCACGCTCCAGGCGAACCGGGGACCGGGGCTCTCCTGCGGCGGTGGGAGCCAACCGCGTCTCACGGACTGCGTCGTCCGCGGCAACCTCGGGGGCGCGGTCTGGACGAGTGGGGCTGGCGCTCGGCCGGCCCTCCGGCGCTGCACGCTCGCCGGCAACGGCGCTGGCGGTCTGGAGGCGTGGTACGGGGCTCAAGCTACCCTGACGAGCTGCGTCGTCTGGGGGAACGCCGGCAAGGACCTGGTCACGGGGGAGGGCGGGAAGATCCTCGCCAGCTACTCCTGCTTCGAGGGCGCCTCGCTCTGGCCGGGCACGGGCAACAAGAACTTGGACCCGCGCTTCTGCGGCTGGCCCCTGGAGGCCCTGGAGGAGGTCCATGTTGACTCCCGGACGGCGCCCGCTGGAGACGGCAGCGCGGCGCGGCCGTTCGCGGACTTCGCTACGGCCATCGACCCGGCCGCCTACAGCGTCGCCCTGTCCGCAAGCTCGCCGTGCATCGGAGCGGGTGAAGGCGGGGAGACGATGGGCGCCGACCTCGGCGTCTGCGAGGCGCCTGGCAGTCCGCGCCGGCTCGTCGTCCTCGCCCCCGGCCGGTATTCCCTCGCGGGCCGGTCGCTCGCGTTGGGTGTGAGCCTTCGCGGGGCAGGGCCCGATGCGACGGCCATCGAGGCTCCCGTCCTCGGCCTGCGCACGGGGTCGAGCATCGAGGACCTTGCGGTCGTCCCTGGACCCGCCGCAGCGAGCCAGAACATCGACGGGATCGTCGTCGCCGCAGGCGAGTCACCCCGCATCCACCGCTGCGCCGTGAGCGGGATGTCTCAGGCCGGGATCCGCTGCGATCCGGGCAGCGCGCCGAGGGTGGAGGCCTGCTGGATCGGAGAGAACCAGGTCGGGATCGGTTGCAACGCGTCCTGGCCGACCATCGTCAACTGCGTTCTCGCCGGGAACTGGAACCAGGGGCTGTACGCCTACTCGGCAGCGAGGCCGGTCGCCATCCACTGCACCGTGGCCGGGAGCCAGAGCCCGGTCACGGCCTACGAGGGAGCCCGCTGGACCTTGCGGAGCTGTATCGTCTTGGGTACTCCCTACAAGCAAGGTTCCGGCTCTCGTATCGACGCGACCCGCTCCCTGATCCAGCTCCCCGACCCCAACCGGGTCTGGTTCGGGACCGGCAACCTCAACGCCGACCCCCTTTTCGCAGGCCCCGGCGACTACCGCCTCCTCCCCGGGTCGCCGGCCAGAGACGCGGCGCCGCCCGACGCCGAGGCGCCGGTGGACATCGACGGCCGCCCGCGGCCCTGCGGCGACCTGGCCGACCTCGGCGCGTACGAGATGGGCTGCGAGC
>JACQVW010000850.1 GCA_016209535.1 Planctomycetota bacterium
ACATCAAGCTCCCCTTCGAGCGCGCGGCGGCGATCGACCTCGCCGGCCGCGACGTCCTCGACGCGGTCCGCACGAGCGTGCACCCGAGGGTCATCGACTGCCCCAACCCGGCTCGGGGGCGCGCGACCATCGACGCCGTGGCGAAGAACGGGATCCAGCACCGGAACAATGCCCGCGTGACGGTGCGCACGAACCTCGAGCGCCTGGTCGGCGGCGCCACCGAGGAGACCGTGGTCGCCCGCGTCGGCCAGGGCATCGTGAAGGCCGTCGGCCAGGCCGAGAGCCACAAGGACGTCCTCGCGAACCCGAGCCAGATCTCCAAGGAGGTGCTGGACGCCGGCCTCGACGCTGGAACCGCCTTCGAGATCGTCTCGATCGACATCGGGGACATCGACGTTGGGGAGAACATCGGCGCCAAGCTGATGGCCGATCAGGCCGAGGCCGAGAAGCGGCGAGCCCAGGCCGAGGCCGAGGCGCAGCGCGCCCGGGCCGTGGCGAGGGCCCAGGAGATGGAGGCCCTCCAGCGCGAGAACCGGGCCAAGGTCATCCTGGCCGAGGCGGAGATCCCGAAGGCCATCGCCGAGGCGTTCCGCAGCGGGAACCTCGGCATCATGGACTACTACAACTTCCAGAATATCCAGGCCGACACGCGGATGCGGAGCAGCCTCGCCGAGAGCTCCTCCCACCCCCCGCCAGGCTCGGAGCAAAGCACCTAGTGTTCCCCGAGAAGCTCGAGTACATCCAGATCCTCATCATGGTCCTCGCCGTGGGAGGGTTGATCGTGCAGCTCCTCTACCGGAGCTTCGTGCGCCCCGTCGCGCGGCCGCCCGCGGGCGCTCCGCGGCCCGCCGCTCCCGCCCGCGGCATCAAGGACTTCCTCGAGGAGATCCGCCGCGCCGCCCGCGAGGCGGCCGGGGAGGAGGAGGCCCCGGGGCGAGGCGGTGCTCCGGGCGAAGGCGGTGTGCCGCGCGAAGGCGGTGCGCCGCGGAGGGCCGAGGGCCCGGCGCCCGAGGCAGCGCGCGAGGCCCCGCCTGCCGCGCCGCGGCCCGCGGCGCGCCGGGAGCGCCCGCAAGCGCCGCGGCGCGAGGAGCCGCCCCAGCGCGAGCGGCTCCCCGAAGCCGCCGACGAGCGCCCGGAGAAGACCGTCCAGGAGCACATCGACGAGCTCTGGCCGGAGCCCCCGCAGCCCGCCCCCCGCGAGCCGGCCCCAGGCGAGGACGTGAGGACGAGGAGGCTCGTGGGGTCCGCCGAGGCGCCGGGATCCACGACCCGATCGCGGCGCGCGGCGGTCCTGTCCGGCCTCGGCCTCGACTTGGGCCATGCGATCCTCGCCCAGGTCGTCCTGGGTCCTCCCCGCTGCCGGGAGCGGCGGCCCGGGCCAGGGCGCGGCTGGCGCTTGCCGCGTCCGGGCCGTCCGGGCGGGACGTCTTGATGGCCCCCCGCGGCCCCGATAGACTCAGTCCCGTCCGCTGAAGGACGCCTGCGCCAGAGTGGCGGAACTGGCAGACGCACGGGTTTCAAAAACCCGCGGGCCGCAAGGCCCATGGGGGTTCAAGTCCCCCCTCTGGCATTCGATCACGCGTGGCTGTCGGGCCGGCGCATCGTCGAGGAGGACACGTCCCGGGGCGCCGACATCTACCGCTGGCGGTTCGGTCCCCGGAGCACGACGCGGCGCAACATCGACTACTACGTCACCGTACGCGGCAAGGAGATCGAGGTGATCGACCATGGGCCCGGCGGCGGAGCCCTCGAGGTCCGGGCGCCCTCCGGATGGACCATCGCGCGGCGCCGCGGGTGAGGGTGAGCGTGGGGATGAGGCGGCGGGCGGCGCTCAGCGGAAGAGCGCGAGCCGGCTCGCGCCCGAGTCCGTCGCGAGGAGCTCGTAGCCGTTGAAGAAGAGGCCGCGCGGGCCCTCGAGGGTCGCGAAGGTCGGGCCCGAGAGGCCCGGGTCCAGGGCGGAGGAGAGCGTCCGCTGGCCCAGGACCCCGTCCGCGGACCGGAGGTCCGGACGGTCCCCCAGGACGCTGTCGAAGAAGACCACGCGGTCGTGCGCCGTGTCGGCCACGATCAGGAGCTCGCCGCCAGGGTCCATGGCGAGACCCGAGGGCTCGACGAGGGAGTCCGGAGCCGCGCCGGCGATGACCGCCGCGTCGAAGCCCGGCTGGCCGAAGAGCCCGTCGGCGGGCGCGCCCGAACGCCGGGGCACCCGGTCCCAGACGAGCACGCGGTGGTTCCCCGCGTCCGCCACGTAGAGGTTCCCCGCGGCGGCGAGGACGTCCCTCGGCCGCGCGAGGCCCAGGCGGCTCACGCCCGCGCCGCGGTTGGGCTCGACCTCGTCGAAGTCCCGCTGCCCGAGCACGGTGGCCGCGGCGGCGAAGGTCCCGATCGTGCCGAGGCCGTCGAAGATCAGCACGCGGTGGTTGTCCCGGTCGGCCACGATCAACCGGTCCTCGGCCACGGCGAGCCCCTCGGGCGCCCGCAGCGTCCTCGCCGAGGGCGGACCGCCGGCGTTCGGGAGGCTGCCGGTCCCGCTCGATTGCCCGATCACCACGTCGGCGGCGGCGCCGTCCGCGGTCGGGATCGAGGACCAGAGGAGCACTCGGTGGTTGCCCGTGTCCGCCACGGCGAGGCGCGTGCCGTCCGTGGCGAGGCCCGTCGGGCGGTCGAGGGTGGCGGCGGTCGGGTCGCCCCCACGGTCCGGGCGGGTCGAGAAGAGGTCCGCCTGCCCCAGCACCACGTCGGGGTCCGGGTCGCCCGACGCGGTCAGGGTGGAGTAGATGAGCACGCGGTGGTTGCCCGTGTCGGCGACGATGAGCTTCCCCTTCACGAGGAGGACGTCCGCGGGCTGGTTGAGCCTCCGGGCCCCCGGCGTCGCGCCGGAGAAGCTGGCCTGGCCGAGGACGAGGGTCGCGTCGCGGTGCGTCGCGGGCAGGCTCGCCCCCTCGTAGGCGAGGACGCGGTGGTTCCCCGCGTCCGCGACGACGAGGGCCGTGCCGGCGACCTCCACGGCATCGGGACCGCTCAGGGTCTCGGCCCCCGGCGCGCCGCCGCGGTTCGCGCTGCCCTCCGAGGCCGAGGCCTGGCCGATGGCGGCCCCCGACGCCCCGCTCGCGAGGCCGCCCGCCGACGCGTAGGCCATCGTCCGGTGGTTCCCCGCGTCCGCCACGTAGATCAGGCC
>JACQVW010000862.1 GCA_016209535.1 Planctomycetota bacterium
CCACCCGCCTGCTCGGCTGCCCGTGCGGTCCGCCCTGCCCTACTCGCAGGGCCCGAAGGTCCGGCAGGTCAGCGCGTCCGGCGTAGGGTCCTGGCCGCAGTAGTAGAAGGGCGCCGCGAGGCTCGGGCTCGCGAGGAACAGGTAGCGGAGCACTCGGACCGCGTCGGAGAGCGAGAGCTCGCCGTCGTCGTCCGCGTCCAGGCTCGCCTCGCAAGGGGGCAGCGGGTCGCCGGCGAAGAGGTAGAGCAGGGTCGCGACCGCGTCGGACACGTCCACGTCGCCGTCGCCGTTCGAGTCGCCCCTCCGGAAGCGCCCCGGGCACGCGCCGCCGGGGCAAGGATCGTCGAGGATCCCGCCAGCGTCGGGCCCGCCGAGGCCCGCGACCTCGGCCGCGCTCAGCGCCCGGTCGGCGAAGAGGAGGCTCGCGAGGCACCCCGAGGTCGTCTCGCCGTTGTCGTCGGTCAGTAAGAGGAGCCACGGCGCCGCGTCGCCCAGCGGGCGCACGGCCCAGCGCCCGTCGACGGCCCCGAGGGCCTGCGTACCGACCTCGGCGCCGTCGATGTACTTCCGCAGGGACACCAGGCCCGCCTCGACGCCGATGACGAACGCGACGCGGTGCCACGTGTCGGGGAGGTTCCTCCCGTCGTAGCGGCCCGAGATCCCGATCCCGCCCGTCGAGAGCTTCACGAAGGCGTCGCCGTCGGTCGCGTTGGCCGCGTGGGTGTTGAAGAAGCAGAGCCACAGGTCCGACGCGAACGACGCGGCGGGCACGTAGAGGTCGAGGACGAGGGAGTAGTTGTTGATGAGCTTCCCGCCTCCGTTCGGCGGCGCGTTGGGCCGCAGGCGGAAGCCCATCGACGGGCTCGCCGCCTTGGGGAACCGCATCGCGCCGGCCTCGACGCCGCCGATCCCGGGGACGCCCAGCGAGGCCGTCGTCCCGATCCGCGTGAGGGAGGCCGTGGGTCCCGCCTCGCCGTCGAGGTACACGAGGTCCCCGGGGCCGAAGGTCGCCGCGAGCGTCCCGTCCTCGAAGTCCCACTGCGTCAGGGCCTCGCCCCCCGGCGGCGGGGGCGGCGGCGGCGGCTCGACCTCCCTCGGCGACTCGGTCAAGGTGAAGCTGTCGATCGTGTTCCCCTGGAGGTCGATGGCGCGGAAGCTCAAGGTCTTTTCGTCGATCCTCACATCGCAGTAGTGGTACACGTACTGGATCACCTTCTCGATCTGCTCCCACTCCCCGGCGTACTCGTCGTCCCAGAGCCTCCCGCCGGCGCCGGAGGTCTGCACGTAGGCGATCCTCCGGCCCGTGTCGGGCGGCACGTAGACCCCGCGCTCGTAGTCGTGGATGTGCCCCGTGAAGTCGACGTCCACTCCGGCCGACTCGAGGAGTGGCACGAGGTGCATGCGGACCCGGGCGTAGATGACCTCGTCGATGATCTCCGAGTACGGCGGGTGGTGGTGGAACGCGAAGAGCCACCGCGACCTCTGGGCGGCCTCGGAGAAGAGGTCCGCCTCGATCCAGCGGTACTGCTCGCTCCCGGGCTCGAAGGGGAAGTTCGTGTCGATGACCGTGAAGTGGCAGCCGGCATAGTCGAACGAGAACCAGTGCTCGTTCCCCGGCTGCGCCATGTAGTCGTAGAACCACCGGGCGTTCCGCTCGTGGTTCCCGATGGCCACGTAGAACGGGACCGACCTGGCCAGGGGCTTCAAGGGCGTCAAGAACCCGCGGCCCCACTCCTCGTAGACGTTCCCGTCGTTTACGACGTCCCCGCAGCTCATGGCGAGGTCGGGAGACAGCGTGACCATGTGCCTCACGAGGGCGCCGAAGACGGCCGGGTTCACGTGGTTGTCGCCGAAGACCGTGAAGCCGAAGGAGGGGACCGGCCCCGGCGGGTTCGTGGTGAGCTCCGCGGGCTCGCTCTCCACCTCCTCGGCGCCGGCCCTCGAGCGGACGGAGTACTCGACGGTCTCGCCCGCCGCGAACCCGCCGAGCCGGACCTCGTGGATCTTGACGAGACCGGGCTCCGACGCCTCCTCCCAAGCCGCGGCCCCGCCGCGCCGGAAGGAGACCGTCGAGTCGGCGGCGGCCGTCGTCTCCCACATGACGGTGATCTCGGAAGCCGTCGCCCACTGGAGGTAGGGGCCCTCCTTGAGGCCCAGGGGCGGCGGCGGGGGCGCCTCGCACCCGCCGGGCGAGACGGGCGTGGGGGCGAGGGGCCCCGCCGAGGGCGAGCCGATCGCCGCCATGTCCTCGGGGCAGAGCGCGACGTCGCGCACCTGGACCGCGTCGACGTAGCCCTCGGCGTTCTCCTGGTCCTCGTCGGCGAAGAGGAGGAACCCATCGGAGGCCGCATCGCTCGCCGAGTAGATCGCGAAGCGGCCGTCGATGGCCTGGCCGGTGTTCTCCTGGACCTGGACGCCGTCGATGAAGCTCGTGAACGTCCCCGCCACGAGGTCCACGACGAGACCCAGCCGGTGCCACTCGCCCTCGGGCACCGACCCGCCGTAGTTCCCGGAGATCCCGAGGCCGCTCGAGGGGTTGACGAACCAGTCCCCGTCGTTCGAGTTCCTGACGCTCGTCTGGTAGAGGGCCGCCCAGCCGCCCGAGGGCGAGCGGTCGGGGAACAGGACGTCGAGGATCAAGGTGTAGCGGTTCACGAGGCTGCCCCCGCCGTTCGGCGCGAAGCCGGGCCGCGCCCTGAAGTAGGTCCCGCGGGAGAAGCGGGCCACCTTCGCCGTGCGGCCCCCCACGGGGAGATCCTCGAAGGTCACGGAGGGCGCCGCGGCCGGCGGCACGGCGGCCGCGGCGAGGGCGGCGTGTCCCGTCGATGACGAGAGGTCGCCGTCGAACTCCCACTGCACGATCTGCTCGGCGAAGGCTCCCGGCCCGCAGATCCAGGCCCCGAGGGCCGCCCCGGCGATCGCGGCGAGGCTCGTCCGGCCCGGCCTGCGCCGGCGGCGCGGCCCGCTCTCCTGGGGACGCTTCGCAACTCCGTTCATCGCACCTCAGCCTCGTTCATCGCAACTCAGCCTTCCACCTCCACGTTGGCCAGACCCTCCGAGAACCGCGCCGCCCTGAGAAAGCGCGGGGCGATCACCGCCTTCCCCGACCTGTCGATGTAGCCCACCCTGTCCTTCACGATCACCGGCGCGAGCCCCTCGGAGAAGCCGAGGGCCCAGTCGCACTGGAGGCGGATCACGGGCCGGCCCTCGGGATCGATGTACATCCACTCCTTCCCCGACTGGACCGGCGACAGCCCCTCGCTGAAGTCGTAAGCCGCCTCGAACCGGGGCGGGATGGCGAGCTTGCCCGTGGCGTCGAGGAAGCCCCACTTGGTCCGCACGCGCACGAGGGCCCTGCCGTGGGAGAAGTCCGATGCCGAGCCGACCCCGTCGAGGGGACCGATGACGGCCGCCCCGTCGCGGCCCGCGTAGGCGAGCTTCGTCCCCAGGCGCACGCGGGCCAGCCCCTCGCCGAAGTCGGAGCCCGCTTCGAAGCGAGGCTCGATGACCCACTGACCGCGCCGGTCGACGTAGCCCGTCTTGCCGCCCGAGAGCACCCGCGCGAGGCCGCCGCGGAAGGGGCCCGCGCCCTCGAAGCGCGGCGGGACGACCTGGACGCCCTTCGAGTCGATGTAGCCGAACTTCCCGCCCGACTGGACCGGAGCGAGGCCATCGGAGAACTCCCCGCCGGACTCGAAGGTCCCCTCGATCGCCACCTTCCCCGAGGCGTCCACGTACCCGCCGAGCCGATTCGCTCGGACCTGAACGAAGGCGAGCCCCTCGGAGAACGGGCAGGCGAAGTCGAACCGGGGCGGGATCTGAAACTCGCCGCGCCTGTCGAGGTAGCCGTAGCGGAGCGCCTCTCCCGTGTGGATCCTGGTCACCGCGAGCCCCCCGGAGAAGTCGCCCGCCTCGTGGAGCCGGCGGTCCGAGAAGACGACGCGACCCTCCTTGTCGATGAAGGCGATCGTGCCGAGCTTCCGGTCGTGGGCCCGGGCGGCCTGCAAGCCAAGGACGAGCAGGGCGGCGAGGCCCAACGGGCTCGCGACGAGCCTTCGGGGAGCTGCACGTCGAATCGTTCGCGTAGGGATCAAAGGTCCCAACTTTCCTCGAGCGGTGCGGAGCAGGACCGCGGGACGTAACTCGAGCCCATTGTCTTGGCGCCGGCGGGGGATTGCAAACCTCCTCACCGGCTCTCGATCGAGTAGAGGCTCCGGCGCCCCCGCAGGAAGAGCTCCCGGCCCGCGATGGCCGCGGAAGCAGCGAAGCTCTCGTTCAACGAGCTCCGCGCCACGATGCGCAGCGCATCGGCATGCTCGATCACGACGGTCGTGCCGTCGAGGTCGGTCACGTAGACGCGCCCGGCGGCCGCCACGGGCGAGGCGTAGACGTTCCCGATCCCTTGCAGCCGGAAGGGCCCGGGCTGGTCCCGGCCCGTCTTCGCGTCCACGCGGGATATGATCCCCTGGTAGTGGGCCAGGAAGTACAGCGCCTCGCCGTAGAGGAGCGGCGAGGGGACGTAGGGCGTGCCGCGCGACCGCTGCCAGGCCACCCTGTCGGTGCCCGTGATGTCGCCTTGGGCCCCCTCGAGCCGGATCGCCAGGAGCGCCCGCACGTCGTAGCTCGAGCCCGCGAACACCATGCCGTGCCCCGCCACGGGCGATGCCACGACGTTGGCCGAAAGGCCGCCGCACTCCCAGATCACCTTCCCCGTGGCGAGGTCGTACCCTCGCACGCGGCTCGTGCCGCTCGCGATGAGCAGCGCCCGCCCGCCGTGCTCGACGACGATCGGCGTCGCCCACGTCGTCATCTCGTCCCGCGGGGTCCTCCAGCGCTCCTTGCCCGAGCGCACGTCGAAGGCCGTGACGAAGGACTGGCCCTCGTGGTCCCAGTTGATGGCGAGCGTGTCGCCGTGGAGCACCGGGGAGCTCGCCTCTCCGTGGCCGTGGAGGATCCGCATCGTGCCGAGGTCCGCGCTCCAGAGGAGCTCGCCGGAGAAGTCCAGGGCGTAGAGCCCGTAGGAGCCCAAGAGGAAGACCACCCGCTCCCCGTCCGTGACCGGAGAGCTGGAAGCGAGGCTCGCGGTGTAGTGCCCGCCCTCGAGCGGGAGCGCCTCCTTGAGGGTACGCTCCCAGGCGACCTTCCCATCCCTGCGGCGGAGCGCCAGGGCCACGAACTGGTGGCGATGGGTGACCGGCACGCCGTCGTGCGCGCCCGGCGCCTTGCTCTCGATGGGCGGCAGCGCCTCGCCGGTGGGCACCGCCGTGGCGAGGAACACCAGGTCTCCCCAGACGATCGGCGTCGAGTGGCCGAGGCCCGGCACGTCGACCTTCCAGCGGATGTTCTTCTCCTCGCTCCACTCGGTCGGAGGGTCGCCCTCGGGCGCGACGCCCGTGCCGAGCGGGCCGCGCCAGGCCGGCCAGAAGCGGCGCGCGGCCGCCGTGCGGTCCGCCGCCTCCTCTCCCCCGGCCGACGAGGCGAGAAGGCAGGTCCCGAGGGCCCCGAGGAGCAAGCACGGCCTCACCCTTCGCGCCGATCGCATTCCCGTACGCACGGCGTCGATTCTAACCGCGCCGGGCCCGAGAGGCCATCGGGGCGGAGAGCCGGCCGCCCGCCCGCAATTCCGTTTATGCACCCCAGCCCCGCCCACCGCTTGCCCGAAGACGGGGCTTGGCGTAGGCTGGAGCCCAGTGCGGAGGCGTCCGGCGGCGTGCGCCGCCGGGCCTGCGCGGAGCCCCGCGGTCGCGAGGTAGCCATGGAGGATCCGTCGCGGAAGCGCAAGCAGGAGATCATCGCTGGTGGTCGAGACCACGCCTACTGGGCCGCCCTGCGCGCGGTGCGCGCCGAGGTCCAGAGGGACTTCGCCGAAGCCCTGAGCAAGGCCGGCTTCGTCCGGCGGGTGCTCCTGTGGTTCCGGATGGAGCGTGAGGTGCGGCGGCGGCTGGAGCAGCGCCCGGGCCCCCCCTGGGACGCCCTCCACGGTCGCTCGGGGGGCGCGGAGAAGGGCTGAGGGTGCGCGCGGCCGAGTGCACCCTCGCGGCGCTGCTCGCTGCCTGCCTCTCGGGCTGTGGGTACCTCGAGGGGCGGCTGCGAGACGCTGGGGACATGTTCTTCGTGTCGGGGGGCGCGGGGTTCGGCCTGTCGGCGAGCGTCTTCGCCGCCCCCCTCGAGGTCGTCGCCGGCGCGAGCGCTTCGAACGTCTACGGCTGGGAAGGGCGCGCCGGGTTCCACCGGCGCGAGTGGACTGCTTCCATGATCCCGGTACTCGGGTTGAATCTCACGCAGCAGGAGGAGGCCCACGGCGGCTCCTGGTGGAGCCTGCCGCGCAAGCTGCAGGCGATCATCGCGCGCGGCGAGGACGACGGCCTTGCGGCGGCAGCTCTCGAGGTGGTGGGCCGGTAGGTCGGCGCGCGGGACAAGTTGCGAGAGTCTGCGGAGTTCCAGAGGTCATCGAGCCTCCGGAAGGCGTGCAAGGAGACGCCGTGCAGCGGCGCGGGCGCCCCTCGCGATCGTGTCTCACCGCGAGCTGGCAGGAACAAGAAGCCGCTCCTCGATCAACCGATCGATCGTGGCATCGAGCGCGTTCCGTCGCAGGAGCTCTTGCCCCAACGCGATGAGCACACCGTTGACCGTGACTCCATGCCGCTTGGCGGCTGCACGCAGCTCCCTCCAGACGGCCTTCGGCAGCTTGACCGTCCGGGCCTTGAGGCCGAGGGGCTTCCGGCCCTTGGCCGGTCGCCCGCGCACGGGCGCAGCCAAGGGCAGGTCCTCCCAGCGCTTGTCGGGGCTGAACCGCTCGTCAGCCCAGGCTGCCAGTACCGCGAACCTCCGGCGGTCAGGACGAGTTGCTCTCGACTTGCTCATGGGTCACCGATCCAGCTTGCGACGGCTTATGGGGAATCCCGTGATGGGGAAGATCTCGTAGGCTCGGCCTCGGCGCCGGCGGCGGCTGCGCCTCCTACTGGCAAGCGCGGGCCGCGGATGCGGACGTCACCCCTCGGCCCTCCCACCCCCGCCGAGGACCTGCCGGACCCACGCCGCGTCTTCGATCGCGAGCGCCGGCCCCGGCGGGGGGCGGTCGTAGCGGAGGCGCCCGCCGGGCATGCTCAGGTCGTAGGCGGACCTGAGGGCGGCGGTCAAGTCGAGCGGCAGGTCGGGCCTCGGCGGCCCGAGCGGCAGGCCCACCACGGGCAAGGGGTCCTGGAGCCGCACCGGATACCCTTCCTCGTTCCTGCCGAGGCCCGTCTTGCGCGCCACGAAGACGAAGTAAGGCGTCGCGGGAAGCTCCGGGAAGAGCCGGCGCGAGGGGTTCTCACCCGACCGCAAGAGGTCGATCTCCATGAAGTGCGACCTGGACTCGAGGAGGCGCTTGCGCTTCAGGCGGTAGCGCGGCATGTACGAGCCCTCCTTGTTGGCGGGGCTCAAGACCTCGACGACGGCGAGGACGCGCCGCAGGTCACCGGCCTCGCGGACCACGAGGTAGTCCTGCTTCACCCGGTCCGGCTGCTCCGGATCGACGACGACCTCGTGGACTGCTCTCGGGACCGCCAGGGCAGTCGCTCCCCGCGAGCCCGATCCACCTTCGCGAGCCTCGCCGGCGGCGCTCACCCCCACGACCTGGTCCGGCTCGCCGATCAGCAGGATCTCTCCGCTCGGCTCGCGCAGGTACACCGAGCGCTCCACGTCGATCCAGCACCCCAGCTCGCTCGCTCTGGGCAGCGACAGGCGCGCCAGCTCGCGCACGAACCAATCGTGGAACAGCTCCCACCAGGGGCTCTCCTCGAGATAGGGGTCCATTCCGGGAAATGGGGAGGGCATGGCTGAGCCGTCGGCTCTTCGGGTCGTGGCAACTTCTCGGGCCGATTGTACACCGCTCGCCGGCGGGTGTCTTCCCGGCAAACCCTCTCCCCTTGCCGCCCTTCGCGCCCGCCTGGTACGATGCGCGCCGCAAATGGACACGCAGAACACCGCGGTCCTCCTGCAGACGGTGGACAGGATGGCCGCGCCGGCCGGCGAATGCCCCCCGGATGCCGCCTTCTACCGGCGCATGGCCCTCATCCGCCGCTTCGAGGAGAACCTGCTCGAGCTCTTCGCAGCGGGGAAGCTCATGGGCACGACCCACACCTGCTCGGGCCAGGAGGCGAACGCGGTCGGGGTGATCGCGCACCTGGCGCCTCAAGACGTGGTCTTCTCGAGCCACCGCTGCCACGGCCACTACCTCGCGCGCACCGGCGACGCCGAGGGGCTCCTCGCCGAGCTCCTGGGCCTGCCGACGGGGATCTGCGGCGGGAAGGGCGGCAGCCAGCACCTCTGCCGCGGCAGCTTCTACACGAACGGCGTCCAGGGCGGGATCGTCCCCCTCGCCGTGGGCGCGGCGCTTGCGGAGAAGCGGAAGGGGACCTCGGCGATCGCCGCCGTCTGGCTGGGCGACGGCACGCTCGGCGAGGGCGTCGTCTACGAGTCCTTCAACATGGCCTCGCTCTGGAAGGCGCCCGTCCTCTTCGTCGTCGAGAACAACCGCTACGCCCAGACAACGCCCGTCGAGATGGGCCTCGCGGGGACGATCCGCGGGCGGCCGGAGGCCTTCGCGATCCCGACCGCGGAGCTCGACACGACGGACCCGCGGGAGGTCTGGGAGGCGGCGCGCGATCCCGTGGCCGCCGTGCGGGGCGAAGGGCGGCCCTTCTGCCTCGTCCTCCACACCTACCGCTTCGGTCCCCACTCGAAGGGGGACGACTTCCGGCCCCAGGCGGAGGTGGCGGCGGCCCGCGCCCGCGACCCGCTCCTGGTCACGGGGAGGAGGCTCGATCCCGAGGAGAGGGAGCGCATCGACCGGGAGGTGGCGGAGCGCATCGCCGCGGTCACGGCGCGGCTTGCCGGCGGGGCTCCGGAGGTGCGATAGCCGCAATGGGTCCCCGCTGCGTCGACGCCCTCAACCAGGCCCTCCACGAGGCCTTCGAGGCCTCGGACCGGGTCTGCCTCATCGGCGAGGACGTCTTCGACCCCTACGGCGGCGCCTTCAAGGTGACGCGCGGGCTCTCGACGAAGTACCCGGACCGCGTCTACTCCTCGCCCATCAGCGAGGCGGGGATCACCGGGGTCGCCGTGGGCATGGCCCTGCGCGGGCTCCGCCCCGTCGTGGAGATCATGTTCGGGGACTTCATCTGCCTCGCCTTCGACCAGATCGTGAACCACGCCTCGAAGCTCCGGGCCATGTACGACGACCAGGTGACTTGCCCGCTCGTCCTGCGGGCGGCCATGGGCGGCCGGCGCGGCTACGGCCCCACCCACAGCCAGTCCCTGGAGAAGCACCTCGTCGGCGTGCCGCACATCGCCGTGGCCGCGCCGAGCGCCGTCCACCCCGTGCGGGACATGCTCCGCCGCGCCATCCTCGAGGACGACCGGCCCGTCGTTTTTCTGGAGAACAAGCTCCTCTACGGCGAGCGCCTGCTCGAGCCCGAGGGCGGCCGCTTCGGCGAGTTCGCTGCCCGGACGTCGGAGGGTCTCTACCCCACGGTGGTCCTCTCCCTCGGCGGCTTCGAGCACGCCGACCTCACCATCGTCACCTTCGGCGGGATGGTGCCGTTCGCGATGCGCGCCGCCGAGGAGCTGCTCCTCGAGGAAGAGGTCTACTCCGACGTGGTGGTCCTGGGGCAGCTCGCGCCCCCCGACCTCACCGCGGTCCTGCCGTCCGTCGAGCGCTCGGGCCGCTGCCTCTTCGCGGAGGAGGGGACGCTGACCGGGGGCGTGGGCGCCGAGTGGGCCGCGCGCATCCAGGAGGCGGCGTGGGACGCCCTCGAGGCGCCGGTGGCGCGCGTCGCGGCGGCGGACGACATCGTCCCCTGCGCGAAGGCCCTGGAGGCCCAGGTGCTCCCGGACCACGAGGACATCGCCGCGGCGGCGAGGCGGCTCCTGCGCCAAGGCTGCCGGTCGAGGACGCCATGAAGCCGATCGTGATCCCCCAGGAGGATGTGAACAGCGAGGCGGCGCGCATCGTGAGCCTCCGGGCGGCGCGAGGCGACGCTGTCAAGGCGGGGGACGCGATCCTCACCGTCGAGACGAGCAAGGCGGTCTTCGACGTCCCGGCCCCGGGGAGCGGGCTCTTCCTGCCGCTCTTCGAGGCCGGCGCCGTCGTGCCCTTCAACGTGCCCGTGGCGTACGTCGCCGAGAGCCCCGCCGAGCTCGAGGCGCTCGCCCGCCAGGCGCGGCCCGCGGCGGCCGAGGGCGGCGGAGGCGGCGCCGGGCAGGCCCGGGTGACGCGCAAGGCGCGCCAGCTCGCGCTCCAGTACGGCGTCCCCCTCGAGGAGCTCAAGGTCTCGGGGATCATCAAGGAGAAGGACGTCCAGGACTTCCTCCTCGCCTCGGGCCGCCTCGCGCCGGGCGAGGACCAGGTCCTCACCGACGCCGGGCAGGTCCCCCGCGGCCTCGAGCGCGTGCTCCTCGTCGGGGCCGGCCTCGGGGCCATGCAGGTGATGGACATCCTCCTCAACGCGCCCCACCAGGCGATCGCGGGCCTCGTGGACGACGACGAGTCGCTCCGGGGGACCTGGGTCCTGGGCTTCCCCGTCCTCGGGACGAGCCGGGACTTGCCCCGGCTCTGGCGCGAGGCGAAGGCCTTCGACGCGGCCGTGGTGACGATCTCGACGAGCGTCCCGGTCCGGCGCGCCCTCTTCGAGCGCTGCCGGGAGCTGGGGATCCCCATGGCGAACGCCGTCGACCCCACGGTGCGCCGGAACCGGCTCAGCCGCCTCGGCCAGGGGAACGTGATCTGCAGCTTCGTCCACATCGGGACCTGCGCCGTCCTCGGCGACAACAACTTCATCTCGGCCCACTCGAGCATCGAGCACCACAACCTGTGGGGATCCCACATCACGACGGGCCCCGGCGTCATGACGTCGTCCCGGGTGCGCGTGGGCGACGGGGTCAAGATGGGGACGGGGATCTTCATCCAGCCGGGGCTCTCGGTCGGCAAGGGCTGCCAGATCGCCTCCGGAGCGGTCCTGATCCGCTCCGTCCCCGACGGCCACGCCGTGAAGACGCGCATCACGACGGAGCTGGTGAAGCTCGAGGAGCAGGGGACGAAGCAGGGGGCGCGGTGAGGAGGCTTCCATGCACAGGCGGACGCGTCGCGACTTCTTGAGGGCCGGGGCGCGCCTGGGTGCCGCCGGCCTCGCGGGTCTCACCGGCCTCCCGGGCGTCCCGGGCCTGCCGCGTGCCCCGGCGGAGGCCCGGGCCCAGGCCCCCGCCGGGGATCGGCCGCCGCGCGCCGAGGGCGTCGAGGTGCTCCACCCTCGAGGGCGCGTGCCGCTCTCGTTCGTCATCGACGACTCGACCTGCCTGGTCAACCTGGGCCACTTCTGCATGCCCCAGTTCGCCGAGGCGTGGCCGGACCGGGACATCTACAGGAGGCCCTGGAAGACCTGGCCCCGCGAGATCCCCGACGCCTTCCTGCGGGAGTTCGGCGAGTGGTGCGGCGAGCACGGGGTGAAGGGCAAGTTCAGCGTCGTGCCCTACCCGGCCTGCGTGGGCTGGCTCGACCGGGAGCTCCCGGGCTGGTCGCGCCGGGAGCTCGAGGCGAGCTTGAAGCTGGTGCGTGAGCTGATGGTCCCCCGCTGGGACATCCACCCGGAGATGATCACCCACACCCGGGTGATCGACCTCCGGACCGGCCGCCCCATCGCCGAGATCAGCCCCGCGACCATGGAAAACTCGTACCCCCAGAGCCCGGTGAGCGCCGACGAGCTCGCGAGCTACCTCGCCTACGCGCTCCGCATCCTCCGAAACTGCGACCTCCCGTGCGAGGGGATCACGACCCCCGGGGGCTTCGGGAACCGCGTCAAGTCGGAGCTGTCGCTGGCCGTGCACCAGGCGGTCCGCGAAGTCTACGGCGCCGAGTTGCCGCACTACTTCAAGTACGTGTCCGAGGGCCGCGAGAGCGCGGAGCCGAAGCTCGAGCACGTGCGAGGCCTCGAAGGCCCCGACCCGAAGGTGACCGTGAACGTCCCCGCGGGGACGGGCGACTGGTTCGGCGGCTGGGACGGCGACGAGCGGAGCCAGGGCCACAAGTACGCGAGCGACGATGCCACGAGCGGCCGCATGGTGGAGCTCATCCAGCGCGGCGAGCCGGCGATCATGCTCTGCCACTGGCCGGGCCTGTACACCCACGGATCGAAGAGCGGCTTCGAGGACTTCAAGAAGGTCGTCACCGCCCTGGAGGGACGATTTCGCGACGCGACCGCATGGATGAAGCTCGGGGAGATCGCCCGCTACTGGGCGGCGAGGGAGCTGACGAGGATCGAGCGGGCCGGGAACCGCGTGACGCTGAGCGCCCCGTTCGCCGCCGGAGGGTTCACCGTCCGCGTGCGCGGCGCGCTCGCAGGGCCGCCCAGGCTGGCGGTGGACGGGTCGCCGGCGCCCCTCGAGGAGGTCAAGAGGCGGCCCGACCTCGCGCCGGGGACCTGGCTGCGCGAGGAGGGAGGCGTCGTGGCCTGCTTCGACCTGGCCAGGGGTCGCGCCGTCCTCGAGGTCTAGCCAGGGTCTCCCGGGATGCGCGGCCTCGACGGCACGTCGTCGGGCAGGGCGGCGCCTCCACCCGGAAGCGCTCCGGCAGCCCTGGCGCGCGCCGCCCTCGCGGTCCTGGTCCTCCAGGTCGCCCTCCGCGCCGCGGGCGCCGCGCTCTTCCCGATCACGTACAAGGAGGCGTACGCCTGGGAGTGGTCCCGGTACCCATCGCTCGGGTACCTGGACCACCCGCCGCTCGTGGCGTGGGCGATCCGGGCCTCGACGGAGGTCCTCGGCGAGCGGTCGCTCCTCGCCGTGCGCCTCCCCTCGCTCATCGCGGGCCTGGCGAGCCTCCTCCTCGTCCGCCGCCTCGCCCTCCAGCTCTTCGGCGACCGGGCTCTGGCGCTCCGAGCCGTCCACATCGCCTCGGCCCTCCCGGTGATGGCGGGGATCGGCCTGGCCGCGCTCCCCGACGGCCTCCTCGTCTTCTTCCACCTGCTGTCGGCGAGCCTCCTCGCCGGCGCAATCCGCGGCGAAGGCAAGGCAGGCGGGCACGGACGGGGGATCGGGGCGGGCCGCGTCGCGTGGTGCCTCGCCGGGGCCGCGCTCGGGCTGGCGCTCCTCTCGAAGCTCACGGCGCTCCTCCTCCTCCCGGCCTTCGCGGCCTGGCTCGCGGGGAGCCAAGAGGGCCGGCGGTGGCTCCGGCGCCCGGAGCCGTACCTGGCCCTGGCGGCGGCGGCGGCCGTCGCCTCGCCCTTCCTCGCGTGGAACGCAGCGCACGGCTGGGCCACCTTCCGCTTCCAGGTAGTGGAGCGCCTGGGCCGGGACTTCTCCTTCAGCCCGCTCAAGGAGGCGGAGCTCCTCCTCGAGCAGCTCGCGGAGACGTCGGTGCTCGCCGCCCCGCTCCTCATCGGCCCCTGGCTTCGCGCCGAGTCCTTGCCCGAGGCGTGGCGGGACGGATGGCGGGTCCTCCGCATCCAGATCCTCGCAGTCCTCGGGCCCTTCGCCGCCGCCGGCGCCTTCACGGAGACGCACCCTCACTGGACCGCGCCGGCCTATCCCTTCGCGGCCATCGCGGCGGCGGCGCTCTGGACCGCTCGACCCAGGCCCGGCCTCACGGGCCGCCCCGGGGGCCGCCTCGCCCGCGGCCTGGCGCGCGGCCTGGGCTGGTGGACGGCGGCCGCGCAGGCGCTCCTCCTCGGCTCCGGGTGCGCGGCCCTCGCGGCCCTGCCGCTCCTCGCCCGGATCGAGGGTGGGCAGGGCGACGGCTCGATCCGCCGCGGGCTCGCCAAGGGGCGGGCCCGACTCCTCGGGTGGGACGACCTCCACCGGGAGCTCGAGCAGTACCTCGAGAAGGAGCTCCCGGCGGGCGGCGGGCTCCTCTTCGCCGACGGGCACCGCGAGGCGAGCCAGCTCTCCTTCCGGCATCGCGAGACCGCCATCGACGTCTCGGGCTACCTGAAGCGGAGGGGAGCGCCGGGCGGAGCCCAGGAGCACTACATCCCGGCCGCGTCCATCGAGGGGAGGAGCGGCATCTTCGCGACGGACTCCCGCTGGATCGACCGGGACGCGCTCCTCCGGGCCTTCGAAGGGGCGTTCGAGCTCGAGCCCCTGGAGCAGCGCTACGGGGACCTCGTCGTCGCGCGCTACCGCGTCTTCCGCGTCGAGAGGCTGCACCGGTGAGGGCCGGTGAGGGCCGGTGAGGGCCCGTGAGGGCCCGTGAGGACTGGTGAGGGCCGCCAGGCCCGCGTGGCCCTCACCGCGGAAGGCCGATCCGCTCGAGGAGCGACGCCAGCCTCGGGTCGCCGCGCAGGCTGTCGAACTCCGGAGAGACTTTGAGGTACACCAAGAGGCTGGAACGCACCTCGCGAGCCTTCTCGAGCCACACGAAGGCCTTGTCCTTCTCGCCCAGAGAGGTGTAGACCAGCGCCTGGTAGTAGGGGGAGACATAGCGCACCTTCGCGAGCTCGTCGAGCTTCTGGAGAACGCCCTCGGCCTCGGGGCGCCGCCCCGCGAGGGCGTAGGCGTGCCCCAGGCCGGCGAGGGGAGCGGCTCGGTCGCCGGTGGCGCCCGTCTGGAACTCCCGGATGGCGTCGTCGTACAGGCCCATCAGGGCATAGACCTGGCCGAGGTGCTGATGGATGCCGGCGATCTGGGCGCCCCTCCCGAACACCTTCTTGTACTCCTCGAGCGCCCGATCGTATTGCCGATCCGAGAGGTAGTGCCAGCCGAGGTGCATCCCCAGAGCGTTGTCGAGCGGCTGGAGCTCGAGGGCCTTCTTGCTCGCCCGCAGGGACTCATCGAACCGCTCCATGGCGACGAGGTAGTGCGAGTACCAGTGGTGGGTCACGGCGTTGTTCGGATCCAGCTCCAGGGCACGCTGGAACCCCTTCTCCGCGCTCGCCCAGTCCCAGTCGAAATGGAACTGGATGTGGGCGAGGGTCTTGTGGGCCTCGGCGAGATCGCCATCGATCTCGAGGGCCTTCTGGGCCATCTCTTTCGCCCTGGGCATGACCTCCCCGGGAGGGCGCCTGGAGAGGACGAGGAGGTCAAAGCCCAGGTTGAAGTAGCAGTCGGCCAGCCCGGTGTAGGCCGAGGCGTGCTGGGGGTCCTTCTCAAGGACCCGCTCGAAGTGCCCGATGGCTGCCTGGATCTCCTTCTCCGTGTAGCGGCTCAGCGCGTAGCGGCCTCGAAGATAGAGGTCATGAGCCGCGGCACTCCCGGTGAGCTGTCGGCTCAGCCTCTCCCTCTCGGGCCCGAGAAGCCCGGGCCGCAGGCTCCCCGCCACCCCGTCGATGATCTCCTTCTCCACCTCCAGGATGTCCCGCAGCTTCCGGTCGTAGGGCGCCCGGCGCCACACCACCTCGCCGCTCTTGACGTCCAAGAGCTCGCTCTTCACGCTCAGCCCGTCGCCCGACTGCACCACCCGCCCGCTCAAGACCGCCTCCACCTGAAGCTCCCGGCCCACCTGCCGCGGGTCCACCTCCTCGCCCGGCTTGTCCAGGAGCGCGCTCCGCGAGATCACCGTGAGCTGCGGCAGCCTCGACACCCCCGCGAGCACCACCTCCGTGATCCCCGCGCTCAGGTACTCCTTGTCCACGTCGCCCCCAACGTTCACAAAGGGCAGGATCGCCACCGTGTCGAGCAGGCTCGGGTCGATCGGCCTCTGCCACAGCGCCACCCCAGCGAGCAGGGAAAGACCCGCGATCAGCCCCGCCACCGCGATCTTCCCCTTGTGCCTCCAGACCCTCCAGGCCGCCTTCTCCCAGGCCGAGCGCGGCCTCGCCTCGATCGGCTCCCCCCTCAAGCACCGCCTCAGGTCCGCCGCCAACGCCTCCCCCGTCGGATAGCGCCGCTCCGGGTCCTTCTCCAGCGCGTGCAGGATGATCGTCTCCAGCTCCCGGCTCACCCTCGGGTTCAGCCGCCGCGGCGGCGGCGGCTCCGCAAACAAAATCGCCCTCTGCGTCTCGTGGTCGCTCCCTCGCTCGAAGGGAACCCTGAGCGTCAAGGCCTCGTACAGCGTCATCCCAAGGCTGTACACGTCGCTCCGCGCGTCCACCTTCCCCCGCGACACCTGCTCCGGCGACATGTAGCTCAGCGTGCCCACCATCTCCCCCGAGCGCGTCAGCGCCTCCGCCCCCGTGTCGTGCACGAGCCCGAAGTCCACCAGCACGTACCGGCCCCCTCGGTCCAGGAGAACGTTCGACGGCTTCACGTCCCGGTGCACGAGCCCCTGCGCGTGCGCCTTCCCAAGACCCTCCGCCACCCCAGCAAACTGCTCCACCGCCCCCGCGATGTACGCCGGGTCCGACGTCGAGGAGCCCTTGCGCGGAACCCCCTCCGGGCACTCCTTCCGCACCTCGGCGATCACCCGGTCCAGGCTCGTCCCCTCGATGAACTCCATCGCATAGAAGTGCACCCCCTCCGCCTCCCCCACCTCGTACACCGGCACGATGTTCGGGTGGTGGATCCTCGCCGTCGCACGCGCCTCCCGCCGGAACCGCTCGATCCGCCGCGCGTCGAGCGCAAAGGCCCCCGGCAGCACCTTCAACGCCACCCGGCGGCCCAGGGACTCCTGCAGCGCCTCGAACACCACCCCCATGGCCCCGCGGCCGATCTCCCGCACGATCTGGAAGTCCCCAAGACGCTTGCGCTCCTGCCCGGGCGCCTCCGCGCTCCCCGCGCCGGCCGCCCCCGTGCCCGCCGCGCCTGCGCCGGCCGCCCCCGCGCCGCGGGCAGCCCCCACGCCGGCGGCAGCCTCCGCGCTCCCCACCAGGTCGTCCCCCAAGCGGCTCAGCCTCCCCTCGTCCAGCTTGTAGCCCAGGATGCGCTCGAAGAGCCGCCCCTCGGCCTCCCCGAGCCTCGAGGGCCGGTAGCGCTGGCCCGTCGCGTAGGAAAGATACTCCGGTGTCCCCTCGGCCTCGTTCAAGATGTAAACGTCTTCCTCCTGCGCGACGAGGAACGGGTCCAGCGGCACCAGGCTCGGCTCGTCCCCGAGGAGATAGAGCGCGTCCTCGCGAGGCGCCGGAGCCCCGTAAGGCAGCCGGTGCGGCGCCTCCCTCCTGACCGGCACGAGACCCATGTGCTCGATCACCCCGCACTCCACTCGCGAGCCCTCCCGCACCCGCACCGAGTCGAACGACACCAGCCGCAGCGCCGTCAAGAACGGCGACTCCCGCAGCACCTCCTCGAAGGCCCTCGAGAACTGCTCCCCGAACCTCCGGTAGTGCTCCACCCCCAGCGGCGCCCCGTGGCCCAGGACCCGGTTGCGGTACGCCACCACCTCCCCAAGGAGCAGATCGAGCGTCACCTGCTCCTTCGTGCTCGCCGTGCCCGTGCGGAAGGCGCGCAGGGCGTTGAAAAGCTCCACCGCCGCCCCCCACCGCGCCCCCTTCCCCTCCTGGAGCGCGGCCAGGGCCGCCACCGCCGGCACCGGGCTCTTCCCGCCCCCGAGAAACCTCAGGCACTCCCTGAGGAACCTCGCCCACTCCCCAAGGCTCGGCCGCGCCAGGCCCTTGAGCGCCGCGTTCACCTTGTGGTCCCGCTCCTCGCCCAAGAGATAGTGCGCGATCGCGATCGACGCCGCGTACTTCAGGTAAACCTCAAAGAGATAGTACGCCGCGTCGTGCCGCTCCCGAGTCTCCCCGGCGTTCCGAAACCGGCGATACGCCCGCGCCAGAGGAAGCGGATAAGACTCCAGGATCCTTCGGTCGTCCATCCGTCGTCAGTTGAGGGAGAAGATCATGCCGATGCTGACCTGCACCTCGGGGTGGCCGCTCGCGATCACCGGGAAGTACCTGTAGATCGAGATGGGGACGTTGGCATACAGCGCGAAGGTCGACGTCGGCCCCCACTGGATGCCGGGCTCGATGTAGAGGGCATCGTGGGCCCGCCGGAAGCCGTCCGATTCGCCGATGATGTCGTGCTCCGGCACGTGAGTCCCCGCGAGGGCCACGGAGAGGCTCAGGCGGTCCAGGACCCCCAAGGGCTCCTGGCGCGCGGCCTCGCGGATCAGCCTCCCCGCCTCCAGGGCGCAGCCGACACGCCAGGTCGCCTGGTCGGGGACGGAGTTGACCTCGTTCGTGTTGCGGACCGTCGCCCGGAACGACCGGACGCCGCTGTCCTCCTCGGGGGTCCACAGGTAACGGCCGTTGGCGAACGGCACCAGAGGGCCGAAGCGCAGGAACAGGGCGGCTCCGAAGATGCCGTCCCAGCTCCCCGTGCCCGGCTGGACCGTGTAGTCGTTGTTGAGCGTCTTGCCGTTGTGGGTGAACGTGGTCTTCTTGTCGCCCGTCGGCGCCTTCACTCCGGCCTCGAGGGCGATGTTGCCCGGCAAGGTGCCCTCGGGGAGGACCCAGTACCGCAGGAGCCCTCGGATGTCGGCCAGGCCGGCGGGCGTCCCCACGATGCGCCCTGTGACGTTGGCGCCCGCGAAGGACTCGCCGTTCGTGCTGCGCTTGTTGTAGACGAAGGGCACCTCCAGGACCGCCGAGAGGTGCTCGAGGAGCCCGACCTCGATCCCCCCCGTGTGCTCATTCTGGATGACGCGGAAGTCCGTGGCCTCCTCCTGCGCATGGACGCGCTCGGTGCGCCGGTAGAGGTGTCGCGCCTCGGCGTACGTCCACTGATAGCTCAGGAGCACCTGGCCGGGGCTCAGGAGGCTGCTCTCCTCCCTGACCGGGAGGGTGGCGTTCCCCCGCACGGTGGCTCAGCCCTGGGCGAAGGCCAAGGGCCCCTTCAAGATTGCCAACCCGAGAAGCACGACGACGACGATAAACGAACAGGCTCTGGCTCGCATACCACTCCCTGTCGGGTCCTGGCGGCCACAGATCGAAGACCTTCTCGCAGGACGTGCACGCTAAACCCTTGTGTCGCCTCGGTCAAGGGGGTCCCACCGGTTCGGGCCTCGCCGGATTCTTCGCTTGACTCGCGAGCACCACCCCGCTACCGTGTCGCCGTGAAGAGAAACCGGGGCGCTGGGCCCAGGCCGAGGCCATGGGTGTCCGTGGCCGGAGGAAATGGCCGGAGGATCGGGCCCTGCCCCATGACCGGGACGGCGGAGGAGCATGGCCGGGCTTCGGTTCGCGCTCATCGGGTGCGGTGCTGTGGCGAAGAAGCACGCGGAGGCGATCCTCAGGATCGAGGACGCGGAGCTGGCGGCGGTCTGCGATCTCGACCTGGGACGGGCCCGCACCCTCGCGGAGAAGTACGGCGTCCCCTGCTACGACGACCACGACGCCATGCTGGCCTCCGAGAAGGTCGACGTCGTGACGGTCCTCACGCCCACCGGCGACCACGCGCCGCGGGTGCTGGCCCTCGTCAAGCACGGGAAGCACATCGTCCTCGAGAAGCCGCTCACCCTGCGCCTCGATGACGCCGACGCCATGATCGAGGCCTGCGATCGGGCCGGGATCCGCCTCTTCGTGGTGAAGCAGAACCGCTACAACCGGCCCATCCGGGCGCTGCGGGCGGCCCTCGAGGCGGGGAGGCTCGGGAAGCTCGTCCTTGGCGCCGTGCGCGTGCGCTGGTGCCGCACGCAGGCCTATTACGACTCGGCCCCCTGGCGCGGGACGTGGGCCCACGACGGCGGCGTCCTCACGAACCAGGCGAGCCACCACATCGACATGCTCGAGTGGATGATGGGTGCCGTGGAGAGCGTCACCGCCATGGTCTCGACGCGGCTCGTGAAGATCGAGACCGAGGACACGGGGGTCGCGATCTTGAGGTTCCGGAACGGGGCCCTGGGCTTGATCGAGGCGACCAACGCCACCCGCCCGAAGGACCTCGAGGGGTCCATCTCCCTCCTCGGGGAGAAGGGCAGCGTGGTCGTGGGCGGTTTCTCCATGGACAAGCTCGTGACGTGGCAGTTCGCCGAGCCCGTCCCGGAGGACGAGGCGATCTTCGCGACCCACGGCGAGAACCCGAAGGAGCTCGGCTGGAACCACACCGAGTACCTGCGCGACGTCGTGGACTCGATCCGCTCCGGCAAGAAGGCGCTCGTCGACGGCCTCGAGGGGCGGAAGTCCCTGGAGCTCATCAACGCGATCTACGAGTCCGCCGAGATGGGCCGCGAGATCTTCCTCCGCTTCCGCCCGAAGCTGTGCCGGCTGGGCATCCCATCGGTGTCGCCGTCATGAGGGTCCCCTTCGTCGACCTCAAGGCCCAGTACGACGCCATCAAGACCGAGATCGACGCGGCGGTCGCGTCGGTGATCCGCGAGTCTGCGTTCATCGGAGGGCCTTACTTGAAGGCCTTCGAGAAGGATTTCGCGGCCTACTGCGGCTCGAAGCACGCCTTGGGCGTCTCGAACGGCACCGACGCGCTCCGGCTCGCGCTGCTCGCCTGCGGCGTCGGGCCCGGCGACGATGTCATCACGGTACCCAACACCTTCATCGCGACGGCCGAGGCGGTCTCCATGACCGGCGCCTCGGTGCGGTTCGTGGACGTGGAGGAGGGGAGCCTCAACATGGACCCGGGGCGCCTCGCGGCGGCGATCACGTCGCGCACGCGGTGCATCATCCCCGTCCACCTCTACGGCCGGCCGGCGGACATGGACCCGGTCCTCGACATCGCCCGGAAGGCCGGCCTCAAGGTCGTGGCCGACGCCGCGCAGGCCCACGGGGCGCGGTACAAGGGGCGCGGCATCGCGCGCCTCGGCGACGCCGTGTGCTTCAGCTTCTACCCCGGGAAGAACCTCGGCGCCTACGGCGACGCCGGCGCCGTCGCCACCGACGACCCCGCCATCGCCGAGAAGGTGGCGCTCCTCCGCGACCACGGCCGCCTCGAGAAGTACGAGCACCGGATCGAGGGCTTCAACTGCCGCATGGACGGCCTCCAGGCGGCGGTCCTCTCGGTCAAGCTGCGCAGCCTCGAGGCGTGGACGGAAGCGAGGCGGCGGATCGCGGGGCTCTACGGGAGCCTGCTAGAGGGTGCGCCCGGCTTGACCCTGCCGCCCGCCGAGGACCGCGACTCGCGCTCCGTCTACCACCTCTACGTCGTCCGGACCGACGCGCGGGAGGAGCTGCGCGGTCACCTCGCGGAGGCGGGCGTCGCGACGGGCATCCACTACCCGATCCCGCTCCACAGGCAGCCCGCGTACGCCCGCCTCGGGCTCCCCGAGGGGAGCTTCCCCGCCGCCGAGGCCAGCGCGCGGCGCATCTTGAGCCTGCCCATGTTCCCCGAGCTCACCGAGGAGCAGACGCTGCACGTCTGCTCGGAGGTCCGCCGCTGCCTCGAGAGGAGCCGCGCCCGCTCGAGCGTGGCCGTCCCGTGAGCTCCGAGGCTCGGGCCACTACGGTCTCGACGAGCTCGGCAGCCGCAACAGGCTCGACAGTTTCAACGATCTCGACGGTCTCGACGGTCTCCATCGTCATCCCCTGCCGCGAGGAGGCCCGCTACATCGGCCAGTGCCTCGACTCGATCGTGGCGAGCGACTTCCCCAAGGACCGCCTCGAGGTCTTCGTGGTCGACGGCATGAGCCAGGACGGCACGCGGGAGGTCGTCGCCGGGTACTCGAGGGCCCACCCCTTCATCCGCCTCCTCGACAACCCGCGGCGCATCACGCCCGTCGCCTTCAACACCGGGATCGCGGCCTCCACGGGCGACCTCGTCATGATCATGAGCGCCCACGCCACCTACGCCCCCGACGCGATCTCGAAGTGCGTCCGCTACTCCCAGGAGTACTCCGCCGACAACGTGGGCGGGATCTGGCAGGTGGAGCCGCGCGGTGACTCGCTCCTGGACCGGGCGGTCGTCGCGGCCCTCTCGCACCCCTTCGGCGTGGGCGGCGCGAGCTACCGCACGCGGCGTGGCGGTGCTCCGTGCTGGGTCGACACCGCCGCCTACGGCTGCTACCGCCGGAGCGTCTTCGATCGGATCGGCCTCTTCAACGAGGCCCTCGTCCGGAGCCAGGACATGGAGCTCAACCAGAGGCTCAAGGCCGCCGGAGGGAGGACGCTCCTCGCCCCGGACGTGGTGGTGCGCTACTTCGCGCGCTCCGACTTCCTTTCCTTCGTGAAGCACAACTTCCGGAACGGCCTCTGGGCCGTGCTGCCCTTCCTCCACTCGAAGGTGATGCCCGTCGCGTGGCGGCACCTCGCGCCCGGCGCGTTCGTGGCGGCGCTCGCCGCCACGGGAGCCCTCTCCCTCCTCTGGCCGCTCTGGCCGCCGGCCTTCGCGGCGCTGGCCGCCTTCGCCCTCGTGGCCGGGAGCTACCTGATCGCGAGCCTCGCCGCCTCGGCCCACGTGGCGCTCGAGCGCCGGGACGCGCGCTTCCTGGCCGTCATGCCCCTCGCCTTCGCGGGGCTGCACCTGCCGTACGGGCTCGGGAGCTTGTGGGGGCTCGTCAACGTCGCCCTGGCCGTGACCGCGGCGAGGCGGCGCGGCCGCGCGGCGTGCGGGCAGCGAGCGGCCGGGGCGTGAGGGGGGGTGAGGGGTGCGGGCGCCGCGTGAGCCAGGACATGGCCGGCGGTGCACCGCAGCGGCTCGCGGGTCAACCATGCTGCGCGCGGTTCGAGTCTCACAAGGGGAGCCAGATTGTCGAAAGCGCGAACCGGCTCTCAATCTCGCCGGGCCGCACGCCGCGCCGGGGAGCGACACAAATGCAAAGCGTTGCGGGACATGGGGTAAAGACTCATGGGCCACGTCGTGCGTCGCGCGCCGGGCTTGTCCACCACGAGAGCCGCGGAGGGACGCGGAATGCGTCGGAAGGGCTCTCCGGCTCTCTCCGAGGCGCGGAGAGCCGTGCTCTCCCAGCAGTTTGGTGGACAGGTCGGTGCTCTCCGGGGTGTCCACCAGGGTCGGAAACGGTTCGCGTAATCCAAAGTCCGGGGGCCCAGGCACAACCTGACGCAAACTCGGGGGCGTGGTGGACGAGATTGAGAGCCGCGCGCCGGTGCGACCCAAGCGTCCAGGCGCCGCGCACCCGTTCCAGCGCGCGCTCTTCCAGCAAAGCGCATGACGCTAGGTAAGAGCCTGGCTACTTCGCTGAATGGCAACACACGCTCAAACGATCTCTGAGGACGCCCCATCACAGCTCCGACGTCATAGAAGAGGAGCGTTGACAGAGAGCGCGGACCGCTGAGCACCCGCGGGGTCACAGACGAGCTGCCACTACCTATCGTGCTCTGACATCCACCGCACGATTCGTGTCATGGTGGTCGTACGGTCGGAACTGCGCTTCGTCTCTTGATGGAATCTCTCAATCGCGTCGAGGAACGCGGTTATGTCCCTCAACTCCTGTTTGAAAGCAACCTCCGGGTCCATCTTCTGCTCACGGGATCGATCTAGGGTCGCTTCGAACAGCCCCTCAGCAAACAGCGCGATGCCTTGAACCATCTTGGTATTGAACCCGCACATCGGCATGGATGAGCCTCCAGGCACACATTAGGAAAGACGCAACCGGGTCGTAGCGCGCTTCAGGGCCTTGCCCCATTCGATGACGACAATCCATATGGCCGTGAGCAGGCCAAATGAACCAACGACTATGCCTTGGGCCATCACCCCGGTCTGCTGCACGTAGATAACGACGTACGAGATTATGGAAACTCCGAACAGGACGAGGAATACCCCCGTCCCCAATTTGGGATCGAGAATCAGCTTGAAGCGATCTAGGAACTCCTGAAGACGAAATGCGGTGCATGCGGCCCTGTAGCCGCGCCACTCGTCCTCACGGAACTTCGCAAAGCTGTCCGCCGCACCGACAGCGAATGACATCGGTTTCTTCACGAGCTCCTCGTCATCTGAGAATTCCTGTTCGAGCAACAGCGGAATCCGAAGGAACCCAGCCACCGTGACCAGCGCCCCTACTATTGCGATCAGTAACCGCACGTCGCCCTCGGCGACGCTCCCCTCTGCCAACAAGATCATCATTGCGTTACCTCTTGACGCGAAACAACGGTGACAGAAACAGGGGAACAAGGCCAGCAACCGCGGGACCCGCGAATACGGCGTACCATGACTTGGCGGCCTCGAACACGCCCCAAACCGTGAACCCGACGGCTGCGGCAACGCCAGCAGCGATGCCTATGGCGACGGGAGGACCCGTCCAGCGGCGAAATCCAACGAGCATCGCAAGGACCGCAGGAAGCAGCGACAGCATTCCGCCGTAAAATCCGACTATCACTGCGATGAGTTGCTCAGGTTTGCCGAGTTTCGCGCCCACTAGAACTACCAAGGCGCAGAGAGCTACGACGAAGAGGAATGCCGCCTTCTTGCCGGCAAGCAGCTCGGCGCGCATGTCCGCACTGGCGGCGGTCTTCGCCAGCGGATTAGCAGAAAGGGTGGGGTCCTCATAGTTTGCTTCAAACCTGCATCTCCGAACGTCGGCGACAAATGCGTACATCGTGGCGATTATCGCGGAGTCGATAGTAGAGAGCATCACGGCCATCACTGAAATCATGAACAACGCTGCCAGCGATATTTGAAGGACTGACCCGGACTCAATTAGCAACCTGGGATATGACGCGAGCGGGCCCGCCTTGTCAGTAGCTTCGCCTATCTGTGGCATGCTCGTGATGATCAACATGCCCAAGGCAAGACAGAGTATCCACGAGGTAACCGTTCAGCCCCCAGGACGTGAGAGATGGAAAGGCTACGCAGGGATAAGCGAAGGCGCAGGCTGACCG
>JACQVW010000863.1 GCA_016209535.1 Planctomycetota bacterium
GCGCAAGGAGGACCGCTACCAGAGCGCGAAGGAGCTCCACGACGCGCTCCAGGCCTTCATCGAGAGCATCCACGACCGCGAGCGGCGCGCCGCCGAGGCGGCGAGGCTCCGCGGCGCCGCCGACCGGCTCCTGGCCGAGCTGCGGGCCGCCGAGGAGGCGGAGGCGCGGCTCTCTCGGGAGGAGGCCGCGCTGCGTGCCGCGCTCAGACCCCACGAGCCCGAGGAGCGCAAGCGGCCGCTCTGGGACGTCTCTGCGCGGGCTGACGCGGCCCGCGAAGAGGTCGACCGCGCGTTCAACAGGGCCTCGGCGGCGTACATGGCCGTCCTCTCCATCGACCCGGAGGACCGCGCCGCCCGCGCTGCGCTCGCCGAGATGTTCTTGCGCCGCCTCGAGGGGGCCGAGGCGCGAGGCGACTCCGAGGCGGCGGCGCTCTACGAGGGGCTCGTGGCCCAGTACCACGACGGGCGCTACCGCGCCGAGCTCGAGGGGCAGGGGCTCCTGCGCCTCACGAGCGAGCCCGAGGGCGCCACGGTGCTCCTCTCGCGCTACGAGGAGCGCCGGCCTCTCCTCGTCGAGTCCCCTCCCGAGCCCCTGGGCGCGACGCCGCTCGAGGTGCCGCTCCCGCGCGGGTCCTACCTCGCCCGGGTCGCGAAGCCCGGCTTCGCCGAGGCGAGGTGCGCGATCCTCGTCGGGCGCGGCGGCGTGGTCGAGGCTCGCGTGCGCCTCGTGCCGGAGGGCTCGATCCCCGAGGGCTTCGTCCAGATCCCGGGCGGCCTGACCATCGTCGGCGGCTTCCAGCGCGACCTCTCGGCGCTCCCCCGCCGGCGAGTCCACGTGCCCGAGGTCTTCGCATCGCGCTTCCCGGTCACCTTCGCGCAGTACTGCGCGTTCCTCGCGGACGTCGCCCGGGAGGGCGGCGAGGCCTGGCGCGAGCACGAGCCGTTCTTCGGCGCCGAGCGCTACGTGGAGGCGCGGCCCGACGGCTCCTTCGTGCCCATCGCCCGCCTCGACCCGCGGACGCCGATCTTCGCCGTGCGGTTCGCCTCGGCCGTGGCCTACTGCGAATGGCTTGGGAGGAAGCTCGGCAGGCGCGTGCGGCTTCTGCGCGAGGAGGAGTGGGAGCGCTGCGCCCGCGGCGCCGATGGCCGGCTTTACCCCTGGGGGAACGAGTTCGACTGGGCGCTCGCCAAGGGCGGGCTCTCGCGGCCCGGCGAGCCCTTCCCCGAGCCCGTGGGCTGCTGTCCGCGGGACGAGTCGCCGTTCGGCGTGCGGGACCTCGCCGGGGGCGTGCGGGAGCTGTGCGATGCGTGGTACGCCGAGGGCCGCCGGGTGACGCGCGGAGGCTCTTGGACCAACCCGACCTCGCTCATCTTCCGCGCCGACTGGCGTTTCCACCTGAGGGACCTGAATCGCTCGACGGACGTGGGCTTCCGCGTCTGCTTCGACGAGCGGGGGGCGTGAAGGCCTGCAGGTCCGCAGGTCCGCAGGCCCCCTGGCCGCCGGTCCGCCGGTCCGCGCGGCGGGGCAAGGACCCGGTAGAATGGCGCTATGAGGGTCTGGAGGACGCCATGAGACGATCCACGAGCCGCCCGGGCACGCTCCTGACATGCCTCGCCGCATCGCTCGCCTCGAGCGGCGCCAGCGCGGCCGATCCGACCTTCGTCCGCGGCGACGTGAACCTCGACGGCGCCGTGACCTTCTCGGACGTGGGCTTCTACCTGGACGCGATCTACTTCCAGGGCCCGCTCCCCCGATGTTTCGATGCCGCCGACGCGAACGACTCGGGACAGCTCGAGATCCAGGGTCCCATGGACTGGGAGCGCCTCCGCGACTGGCTCTTCCGCTCGGCCGCCGAGCCTCCGGCGCCGTTCCCGCTCCCGGGCGTCGACCCTACGAAGGACAATCTCGGCTGCGCGGACCCCGCGGTCAAGCCGCCGGCCCCGGCGAAGGGGTACTCCATGGCCTGGGAGCACGACCGCTACCTCTACCGGGGCTCGAAGGACGAGGAGCTCTTCCTCGAGGTGACGACGGCGGGCCCCATCACGGGCTTCTCCCTCGCCTGCCGCGTGGACCGGAGGTTCCTCACGAACCTCCGGGTCGACTTCGAGGGCACGATCGTGCCCTCGGCGGTGCGGAAGGACCTGCTCGCCTCGCCTTACTTCCGGGCGCGCGTCACCCAGTCGGCGAGCCCCCTCCACGACCTGCTCCTCGTGGGGGCGATCTTCCTCGACGATCCCTCGGGCCTCGCGCCCCTGGGTGCCGGCGTGCCCCAGCGCATCCCCTTTCCGGCCACCGAGAAGGCCTTGAAGGGCGCGAGGATCCTGCGCATCCGCGCCGACGTGCTCCCCAACGCGCCCGTCACGGGCTCGAGCGCGGGTGTCATCCTCCCCGTCGACCCGGGCGACCTCACCCCGGGCCTCGGGGGCGTGCGCCACGGCGTCTTGAGCCAGGTCATCCTCTCGGGCGCGAGCTACTCCGAGCTGCCCGACTTCAGCTACATGGGCATCCTCGCCGACGAGGGCGAGTTCCTCCGGGCCGACGCGAACGGCGACGCCTGCCGGGACCTCTCGGATGCCGTCCACACGCTGAGCTTCCTCTTCCTAGGAGGCCCCGCGCCGCCGTGCCCCGACGCCTCCGACGCGAACGACGACGGCAGGGTCGACATCTCGGACGCCTCCTACACGCTCGGCTACCTGTTCACGGGCGGCCCGCCGCCCCCGACGGCACCCCTCGTGGACCCCAGCTTCTGCTGGTACGACGTCCGCGACGACAGCCTGGGTCCGTGCGTCTACGAGTGCCGGAGCTGCAGGAGGTAGGGGGGGAGCTATCCCCCCCCCACCGCCCTCCTCGCCCGCTCGGTGATCGGCGAGTCGGCCTCCGAGGCCGCGCGCTGGTGGAAGAGGCTCGCGGCGAGGAGCCGTGGCCGCCACGCCTCGGTTGCCAGGCGCGTCTCCTCGAAGACGGCCGAGGCGAGCTTGTAGTCGTGGGAGTCGGTGCCCTTGGTGAGCGTGAGGCGCCGCGCGGCGTCCACGAAGGGCTTCGCGGACCCGTCCTTCACCACCACGGCCATCGCCCTCCGGGCCGCCGCGAGGCGGTCCTTCGCCAGGTCCTGGAAGACGGCCTCGACCCCGCCCGCCGCGCCGGCCTCGTCGGGCTCGAGCACGTCGATGCGCGGTGAGTCCGGGAGCACGCCGCGGGAGCGGGCCGTCTCGCGGTAAAGCGGGATCCAGGCGAAGGCCTGGAAGAGCGCCGCGAGGCGCGTCGCGTCCTTGCCGCTCGCGAGGTACGCGTGGTGGAGCGAGTTCGAGGCGGTCCAGGCGTGGAGCGCCACGATCCCCGGCTGGCGCATCAGGAGCTCGCCAGCGGCGAGGAGCGCGGCGTCCCAGAGTGCCTCGGGGGCGACGCCGCGGCCCAGCGCGTCGGCCGCGTCGCGGGCCGCGTCCTCGGGCTTCGCCTGCCGCAGCGTCTCGAGGAGCGCCGTCGTGGCGGCCGGGTCGGGCTTCCCCGAGGCCCAATCGGCGCGCGCCTTGCCGGCGAGAGTGACGCTCTGCGCGTACGGCGCCGTAGTGTCGCCGGGGCTTCCGTTCAGGAGCCCGAAGACGAGGGAGCGCAGGACGGGCTCGGCGTGCTCCCAGCCGATCGTGTGGAGCGTCCGCACGGCGTGGGCCGTGAAGATGATCTTGTGGCCGATGTTCTGCCAGTCTCGGATGCCGTAGGGCCAGAGGATCTCGACCACCTCGCCGGCGCCTGCCGCGCGGCAGAGCCCCGCGACGGCGGCATCGGCGGCCGCCGCGTCCCAGCGGTCCATGGCCTCGACGAAAGCCTGGCGGGCCTTCGACGGTCCCGGCACCGCCGCCTCGTCCACGGGGCCGAGGGTCCAGTCGCCCTCCTGGACGTCGCGGTCCTGGGACGCCTTGAAGTTGTCGAGGGCCCAGAAGAGAGGGAGGAGCCGCTCGGACTGCGGCGCGTCGAGTCCGAGCTGGTGCGCGGCCTCGACGACCATGACGGCGTGGAACTTGAAGCCCACCGGCCGCGGCTTGATGTTGCGGATCCCGGCGAGGAAGAGCCCCGCGAGGAGCTGCCGGTACGTGAGGCCCTTCCTGAGCTCCTCCGCGGCCCGAGCGAGGATCGCGTCGCGCGGCGTCGTCTCGATCCAGCGCACGACGGGCTCGATCTCGGGCCGCAGGCGCACCGCCGCGGGCGTCACCCGCGCCTCCTCGGCCCGGGCCGGCGCGAGGGCCAGCGCTTCCAGGGCCGCGCCGCCCGCGATCCAGCCGCCCACGCCTCGCAGGAAGCCCCGCCGATCCCAGCTCCGGTGGCCGTCACCCATGGGTCCCTCCAGTCTTCTTCCGCTGTATGCGGCGTGCGATGAGCATGGCCATCTCGAGGGCCTGCTCGTAGTTGAGCCTCGGGTCCACGAGGCTGCGGTAGTCCCGCTTGAGGTCTTGCGCCGAGAGGCCCCGCGCGCCGCCGGTGCACTCGGTCACGTTGTCTCCCGTGAGCTCGAAGTGGACTCCGCCCAGGCGCGAGCCCTCGGCCTCGTGGATGTCGAACGCCTGCTCGAGCTCCGAGGTGATGTTCTGGAAGTCGCGCGTCTTGATTCCATCGCGGGTCGTCTCCGTGTTCCCGTGCATCGGGTCGCAGCACCAGAGCACCGCCTGGCCTGCCCGGCGCACCGCCCCGATCAAGGGCGGCAGGTGCTTCTCGATCCGCTTCGCCCCGAAGCGGTGGATGAGGGTCAGGCGGCCCGGCTCGCCGTGCGGGTTGAGGACCTTGACCAGAGCCGTGAGCTCCTCGGGGGTCATCGAGGGCCCGACCTTGACGCCGATGGGGTTCGCGATGCCGCGGAAGTACTCCACGTGGGCCCCGTCGAGGCTCCGCGTGCGGTCGCCGATCCAGGGGAGGTGGGTCGAGAGGTTGTACCAGCCGGTCCTCCGCGGCACGCGGCGCGTCTGGGCCTGCTCGTAGGCGAGGAGGAGGCCCTCGTGGCTCGCGTAGAAGTCCACCCGGTTCAGGTCCGCCATGCTCGCCCCGCCGACCAGCTCCATGAAGCGGATCGACTCGCCGATGGACTCCGCGATCCGGTGGTAGGCCTCGGCCTCGGGCGAGTGGCGCACGAAGGCGAGGTCCCACGCCTCGGGGTGGTGCAGGTCGGCGAAGCCTCCGTCGACGAGGGAGCGGATGAAGTTCAACGTGAGCGCGGCCCGCTCGTAGCCCCTCAGGAGGAGCTCCGGGTCGGGCCTCCGGTCGGCCTCGGTGAAGCCGGTGTGGTTGACGATGTCCCCGCGGTAGCTCCAGAGGCTCATGCCGTCCTGGGTCTCCATGTCCGCCGAACGCGGCTTCGCGTACTGACCCGCGAAGCGGCCCACGCGGACCACGGGCTTCTTGAGCCCGTGGACGAGGACGAGGCTCATCTGGAGGAGGATCTTGAGCTTGTTCGCGATGATGCTCGACTCGCACTCCTCGAAGCTCTCGGCGCAGTCGCCCCCCTGGAGGAGGAACCGCTCGCCGCGCTGAGCCTCGGCGAGCTGCTTCTTCAAGGCCTCCACCTCCCAGCTCGTCACGAGGGGCGGCAGCCGGGAGAGCTTCTCGAGCGCCCTTTGGAGCGCCTCGGGGTCGGGGTACGCAGGCTGCTGGGCCGCGGGCTTCCGCTGCCAGCTCGAAGGGGACCACTCGAGGTCGGGAGGGCTGCTCAGGCTGGGTTCGGTCTTCATGGGCTCACGGGCGGGCGCGCGGCGGCGCGGAGGGTCCATTATAGCGCCGCTCAAGGTTGCGAGATGACCGCCTTCTGGAGCGACGGCGGCAGGGGGCGCAGCTCGTTCCGCGAGAAGCCCGCCTTGCGGAGCATGCTCTCGAGCTCGGAGAACGTGTACGCGTCGCCGCCGGACGTGGTCCCGAGCATCATCATGCTGAAGGTGGCGACCTCGGGGGGCGATACGCGATCCTCGTCGGGGATGAACTCCACCGTGAACGCCTTGCCCCGGGGCGCGAGGGCCGCCCGCACCCGCCCGAGGAGCCGCTCGCACGTCGGGACGTCGAAGTGGTGCAGTATGTTCGGCAGGAGGACGGCGTCGTAGCCCGACCCCAGGTCCGCCTCGAGGGCGCTCCCGGGGATCGTCTCGTAGCGTCCCTCGATGCCGGCCTTCCTGGCGTTCTCGAGCGCCACCTCGAGGACGCCGGGCCAGTCGAGGGCCACGACGCGGGCCTCGGCGTGCCTGCGCGCGACCTCGATGCCGAAGAGGCCGTGCCCCGCGGCCACGTCGAGCACCCTGATCGGGCCCTTCGCCCCTCCGACGACGAGCTGGGCCGCCAGCGCCGCTTGAGGGGCCACGGCCGGCGCCATGGCGCGGGCGAACTTCACCCAGATCGGGTGCTCCGGGGCCATGACGCCGCCGTCCTTGAGCATCGTGCCGCCCTTCCGCACGGCGGCGGCCACGTCCTTGAACGCCTCCGTGAGGAGGGGCGAGGCGAGGAACTCGAGCGCCCCACCCAGGTAGGAGGGCGAGGAGCGGTCGAGGAAGGCCGCCGCGTCCTGCGTGAGGCCGTAGGTGGCGCCCGTCTTCGTGAGGAAGCCGATGCAGACGAGGTAGTCGCAGAGGATGCGCATGCCCCGCTCGGAGGCTTGGAGCCGCTCCGCGAGCTCGGGGACGGTCTGGGCTCCGTCGCCGACGGCCGTGAAGAGGTCGAGCTGGACCGCCGCCACGATCGCGTGGGTCCGCTGGTACGCGTTGGCGGTCTGGAAGAAGAGCGATGGCGAGGGCTGGGACGACATGCTGGGTTGCTCCGTGTCTCCTGCTGATTCTCCTGCTGACGGGCGGCGAGAGAGCCGGCATTATAGGACGCGCACCGACTCGAGCCAGACAGGAGGAAGCCTTGGAAACGCTCCAGCCAGCCACCGCGCCGCTGCCCTCGGGCCTCGTCAGGGAAGGGAGCCGCGTGAGCCCCGCCGCCGTGATCAGTTTCACCGAGGGCCCCGCCGCGGACAGCGAGGGGAACGTCTACTTCAGCGACATCCAGAACAACCGCATCATGAAGCTCTCGGCGAAGGGCGAGCTCGTGGTCTTCCGGGAGGACGCGGGCCGCGCCAACGGGAACCTGCTCGACCGCGAGGGGCGCCTCGTCACCTGCGAGGGGGGCGAGTTCGGCCCCGGCGGCCGCCGGCGCCTCGTGCGCGCCGACCTGCGGACGGGCCAGGTGGAGGTCCTCACGGAGCGCTTCGAGGGGAAGCGCTACAACAGCCCCAACGACCTCGCCATCGACACGCGAGGCAACATCTACTTCACCGACCCGCGCTACGGCGACCAGAGCGGGCGCGAGATGGACGTCGAGGCCGTCTACCGGCTCGACCCGAGGGGGAACGTGCGTCGGGTCCTCTCCCAGCCGGCGATCCAGAAGCCGAACGGCATCGCGATCTCGCCCGACGACTGCAAGCTCTACCTCGTCGACTCGAACCCCCTCCCGGGCGGCAACCGGAAGATCTGGGCCTTCGACCTCGACGCCGAGGGGAACCCCTCGAACCAGAGGCTCGTCTACGACTTCGGCACGGGTCGCGGCGGCGACGGGATGCGCCTCGACGTGCAGGGGAACCTCTGGATCGCGGCGGGGATCAACGTCTACCGCGGCCGCCCCGGCGAGTCGATGGACGTGCCCGCCGGGATCTACGTGGTGAGCCCAGCGGGCCGGCTCCTGGGCAGGATCCCGATCCCCGAGGACACGGTGACGAACCTCACCTACGGCCCGCCGGACCGAAAGACGCTCTACGTGACGGCGGGGAGGAACCGGTACCAGGTCGCGATCGAGGTGGAGGGGTTCGTGGTGTGCCGGTGAGCGCTCACTTCTTCCCTTTCTCGTTCTCCGTTGCCGGCTCAAGGATCCCCCAGGCGATCCCCGTCAGGACCGTGGCCTTGACGAAGGGAGACGCCTGCGCGTCGGCGAGCGCGCGAGCGGCCTTCATGTTCCCCGACCTCGCGAGGATCTCGGCGACGTCGGATAGAGCCCTGGCCTTCTCCTTTTCGTCGTCCAAGGACTCGGCGATCGCTTGGGCCCTCCTGACATCCCCCGACTCCGCCAGGGGGCGCACGACGAGCGAACGGTAGTCGGCGTGTTTCCCTGGGGACCGCTGCCCGACCTCCGTCGCCTCCCTCGCCGTTTGAAGGGCAGCCTCCCGGAGGCCGGCTTTCGCCTGCGCTCGCGCGACCTCCGCGAGAGCGGAACCCCTCTCCCTCGGGCGCATGGTCTCGATGGTCCTCCGGGCCCCGTCGAGGTCCCCCGCCTGGGCCTGGGCTGCGGCGATCTTGCCCAGGGCGAAGTCCGTGAGCTTCTGCGGAGCGGCGTTCGCGGTCTGGACGGCCGCTTGCAGGTCGCCAGCCTCGGCCTGGGCGATCGCGGCCGAGGAGAGGAGCTCGGCCTTGGAGTGGGAGTACTCCAGGCGGTCGAGAAGCTCGAGAGCCCGCTGGATGTCCTTCCTCTCGACGAGGCCCTCCCCGATCTGCACGAGGATGGACTCCCGGAAGCCCTTGCCCGGAACGCGCTCCTTCGTACGCAAGGCGCCCTCGAGGTCGCCGGCCCGCGCCTGCGCCTTGGCAATCGCCTGGAGCGCGAAGATGCGGTGATCGTCGACCCGGATGGCCTCTGCCGTCCCCAGCGCGCCGGCGGCGTCGCCAGCGTCAGCCTGAGCCTTCGCGATGTCGCAGTAGGCGCGGCAGCGCTCTTCGCCATCGGGGAGGAGCCGGGTGGTCTCGAGGGCCGCCTTCGCGTCGCCGGCCGCCGCCTGGTGGCGCGCGATCTCCCGCAGGACCTCTTCGGTCCTTCCGTGCGCCTCGTCGAGCCGCAGCGCTTCCCTGCAGGTCTTCAGGGCCGAGGCCTTCTCTCCGGCTGCCACCTGAGTCTCGGCGATGCTGGCCAACGCGATGCAGGTCGATTCACCGCCGTCCTTGAGGGCCCGGTCGACGGCGCGCTGGAACGCCGCGGCCGCCGCTACCTTGTTCCCCTCGTCGGCCATCTCCGACGCCATGGAGTGGAGCGCGATGCTCGCCGAGAGGCCCGTGGGGATCTTGTCGGCGGTCCGGAACGCTGCCTCCAGGTCTCCCGCTCGGGCCTGGGCGGACAGGATGCCCGCCAGGAGCGAGTCCAGCGGGGAATCCAGTCACTCTTGGTCCTTCTCGACCGGGATCTTCGCTGCCTCTCGGAGAGCCTCCTCAAGGATCTTGAGGGGCTCCGGGAGCTTCTTCGCCTTGCCGTCCTGGAGTGCGGCCGGAGGCGAGAGGAGGGCGAGGGCGAGCAGCGAGCTGGTGATGCACATGCGCTGGAAGGAGATGGGAACATGCGTCACGGCGGAGAGCAAGTGGGGCCGCGGAGTAGTCATGCTTGTATTGATTGCAGCGGACACAGCAGTAGATCAGGTTCCCTGGGTCGTCCGATCCACCTCTGGCCAGCGGTTGAAAGTGGTCAAGGGTCAGCGGGCCGCCTGCATCTGTCTCCGTGATGCCGCAGAACTCACAAGCAGAGCCTGCCCTTTGGCGTATGTGCTCCCGTGTGCCCGCTGGGATGCTCATGCCGGCTGCGGGCCCAGGCGTCGAGCCACGCGTTCCCGCAGCGCGGCGATCTCCTCCCGCAGCTTCTCGTTGCCATTGGCCAGGGCCTGAATCTCCTGGGCGGCTGTCTTCAATTGGTCCAGGGTCTGGCTCAACTGGGCGCGCAGGGCGACGACCGCGCTATCGTCCTGGGCTCTGGTAAGGGACTGGGTCTCGGCGGCATCCTGCTGCCTGTACCATTCGGCGAGAAGCGCGCTCTCCTCGGATGTGAGGGGCGCGCCGCGCGTCGCCTTGTCGTGCAGAAGCTTGCCCAGATCCTCTGGAGTCATCTACAGCCTTTCAGCTTCAGCCGCGCAGAACACTATCCTGTGTACGGTGCTACTATAGCCGCCTGGCTGGAGCCAACTCAAGCCTCGCCTTACTCCTTGCCCGTTCCCTCGAGGCGTTTGCGCGCGTGCCTCGTGCTCAGCCAGTCGAGCGGCAGAATGCGCACCCCCTCGCCCCCCCAAACCCTCGTCCTGCCTTGGCGCGGCGGGCCCGCGATCCTCGGAATAGACACCCGCGCTACTCGCCGCCGGCCTCGACGAGCCGGTCGTCGTCCGTGAGGTGCAGGTCGCGGCCTTCGGCATCCTCGAGGCGCAGGAAGAGCCCCCAGTTGCCGCCGCTCTGGCCGACCTCGACGAGGAGCGAGTTCTCGCCGGCCGCGGCGTCGACCTCGACCTCGCTGTAGCCATCGACCGCCGGGCCCAGGTAGGGCAGGGAATAGACCTCGCGCTGGTTCCACCAGAGGCGCAGCGAGTCGTCGCTGCCCGCGACGATCCTGACGCGGCGGGGCTCCGCGACGCGCACCGTACGGATCGCGTAGCCCCGAGAGAGCGTGGCGCTCTCCGGGTAGCGGAGGTTGAAGTCGATGAAGGGGCCCCGCGAGCGCCAGAGGGGCGATGCCGAGGCGCCGGCCAGGATCGACGAGAGAGCCTTCGCGTCCAGGAGGTCGAGCGTCTCCGTCTCGGCCCCGGCCCACGGCTCCGCGCGGGGGGCGAAACGCCAGGCGCGGACGTAGGAGCGCAGGCGGCTCGCGCGCCGGGCGTCGCCGCCCGCGCGCTCGAGGTGCCAGAGGGCGGCGTCCCACTGGAAGCTCCCCTCGAGGACCTTCGCGCGTTCGAGGTGCCAGGCTTGCCTGCGCTCGGGGGAGCTCTCGAACGCGAAGAGCTCGCGGCGGCGCGGGCGCGCCGCCCGCCAGGCGTCGAGCCACTCGCGCGCCGACAAGTTCCTCGCGCCCCCCGAGGCATCGAGGGTCTGGCCCGAGAGCGCCTCCGCGAGCGACCGCAGATCCTCAGGGCTCGTCGCGGAGCTCTCCGGCTCATCGAGATCCCCCAGGTCCCAGAGGCTCATCGCGGAGATCAGGTACGGAGGGAGCGCCTCGTGCATCCCACCCCACCACATGGCGGCCAAGGAAGGCTCCGTGGCCGCGTGGAGGATGGGCTTCCCCGTCCATGGCTCCCAGACCCTGAGCCCATCGTCCCGGCTCACGGTCACAGCCCAGCGGCCCCCCGACACGAAGCCCAGGCTCACGAGCGCAGAGCGGTGCGACAGGGGCTGACAGGCGAGCTTGCCCGAACGCCAGTCCCAGATGCGTCCATCGCGGTCCTGGCACGCCGTGAAGAGCTTGCTCCCATCGGGGCTGAAGGCGACATCGGCGACGCGGCCCGGGTGCTCGAGGGGCTGGCTCAGCGGCCGCCCGGAGCCGACCTCCCACACCCGGGCCTGGTTCTCGTCGGAGATCGTGCAGAAGAGTCGGCCATCCGGAGAGAAGAGGCCGAAGCGGCAGCGGACGTCGCTCAAGACGCTCGCGGATCCGTTCCCCTGGGAGGAGCTCGCTCCCAGCCGGACGCTTTTTCCCCTTTCCCAGGCCGCGTAGCGCTCGCCGCCGGGGGCGAAGAGGAAATGCCGTTCGGGAGCAGCGGCATCCAGGCGCTCGAGGACTCTGCCCGAGGCGGTCTCCAAGTAGCGGATCGTCCCATCGAGCGCACGCGCCCAGACCCGGTCTCCGCGCTGGCTGGACGCGGCATCCGTCAGTCGGCTCGGGCTCTCGACCGTCCAGAGCCTCTCGCCGTCGCGCCACCTCCAGAGCGCGATGGAGCCAGGACCTTCGCTGACGGCGATGTCGACCCGGGAGAGGCTCTCGGACCTGCGAGCGGACCTCACCTGCTCGGGCACGGAGAGCGTGAAGACCTGTTCTGCGCCGGGCATGAATCCTTCCCCCACGAGGTAGCCGCCGGGCCTCAGCGCGGGGCTCACTGGATCGAACCCCGGCAGGGCGTAGACGCGGGTCCAGGTCGCGGGGTGGTAAGCGCTGAGCCCGCTGCCGGCCAGCACGTGCCGCAGATCCGCGCTCACCGCGAGGGGTCCGACCCAGAATCGGGGAGGCAAGGCTCGCACGCGGGCCGCGTCCTGCGAGCCCAGCCGCCAGACGCGCACGAGGCCATCGGCCTGCGCCGTGGCGATGAAGCGGCCGCAGGGCGATGGCGCGAGGCTCGTGACCGGCTGCTGGTGCGGGACCGCCACGTCGGGCTCGCTCCGGAAGCCATAGAGGCTGTAGTCGAGCCGCGCCGGGAACGCCCAGTGGAGCACGCGCTGGTCCTCGGTCGTGACCAGGAACGACGAGCCGTCCGGCGTGGAGTCGACCGAGAGGATACGCGCCGCCGGCTCGAGCGCGGGCTCGACCGGGCGCTCGAGACAAACGTCCCAGACCTGGACGCGCCTCGAGTCGAAGAGGGCGAAGCTCCGCTCCTCGGGGTCGACCAGGATGCCGCCGTGGCGCTCGAACGCCGCGATGGAGCGGCGTGCCGTGCCGCTCGTCGCGTCCCACCAGGTCACATCGGTGGGCTTCGTGACCGTGAGGATGCCGCGCCCCTCGTCGATGAACGCCGGCTGCCAGGGTCTGGCGCTGTGAAGCAGACCCGCGATGTTGAACTGCACGAGGTGCGGCATCGGGGTGCAGCCGGGTTGCATGGATACGCCGTCCGGGCCCACGCGGTAGAGCCGAGCGTGGTTGTCCCTCGACGCGGTGAGGAGCCGATCTCCTCGCGCCGAGAAGCCGAGCCACGCGACCGGCTGCGGATGCTCGATCGCCTCGCCCAGGAAGCGCCGCTCCCTCGAGTCCCAGACCCTGGCGTGGTCGTTCCCGAGCGCGAGGAGCCGCCCATCGCGGCTCCACGAGACGGCGTTGAGGCTGCCCGGCGAGCCGGCGAGCCGGTGGAGCACCTCCCCTCCGGGGAACCGATGGATCACGAGCGCGCCCGCCGCCTCCCCGATGAGGAGCCAGTCGCCCTTCGGGCTCCAGGTCGCGGCGCTGACCGCCCGGTCGCCGCCTGGAAGCGCGAGAGGCTTCTCGTCACGCAGGTCCCAGAGCGTGCAGCCGCCGCCGGCCGCCAGCGCCAGCAGATGGTTTCCCTCGGGGTGAAACTCCATCGCGCGGACTGTCCCCTTCTCCTCGAGGAACGCGGCGAAGGGGACCGGGGCCTGGGAGGTCCAGCTCCTGAGGCGGACGCGGTTGGCCTCCTCGCGCCGCGGGTCGCCGTGGTGGACGGCCGCCGCGGCGGCGAATCGCAGGATGGCCTCCGAGGGCTCGCCCCGTTCGCTCGCCTCGAGGCCCGAAGAGGTCAAGATGTCGAAGAGCGCGACCTCGGCTCGCCGGTGCGCCTGGATGACGCGGGCGGCGGAGACCGCGGCGAAGACGACGAGCACCAGCAGGACGGCACCCGCCAGCGCCAGCCGGCCCCTGTTCCTGCGGATCGCCTTCCCGGCGAGGTAGCCCAGCGTTTGCGGCCGGGCCTGGACGGGCTCGCCGTGCTCCCAGCGGCCGAGGTCCGCCTCGAGCTCGGCCGCCGAGGCGTAGCGGCGGGCCGGGCTCTTCTCGAGGCACTTGAGCACGATCGCATCGAGGTCTCCGCTCACGCGCGGGTTTCGGCGCCGCACGCTTCCCGGCTCCTCGGACTGGATGCGGAGCATGAGCTCGTGCGTCGGAGTGTCCTCGCGCGCGCCGAAGAGCGGGCTCAGCGTGAGCAGCTCCCACATCGTGGCGCCGAGCGAATACACGTCGCTCCTGCGGTCGAGGGCGCCGGCGGAGAGCACCTGCTCGGGGCTCGCATACCGCAGCGTGCCGACGAACTGGCGCGTGCGGGTGAGCCGGCCCTGCGCGTCGTCGGCGAGCTGGGCGAGGCCGAGGTCCATGAGCACGGCGTGCGAGCCGTCGGCGGTGAGCATGATGTTCCCCGGCTTGACGTCGCGGTGAACGATCCCCGCCTCGTGGAGCGCGTGGGCCGCCGCGGCCACTTGCCTCAGGACTCGCACCACCTGGCGGACGTGGTCCGCATCCATGCGGGCCGTTCCACCGTAATGGAGCGCTGGAGGCGGCGCCGGGAGAGCGGCTTCCGCCGCAGGGCCCCCTTCGCTCGAGCCGAGCTTCTCCTCGGCCCGGCGCGCCTCGATGCACGCGCTCGAGACGGCGCTTCGCCACTGGCTCTCCCCGATCGCGGAGGCGGAGCTGCCGGCGAGGCGATCGCAGACGCGCGCGAGGTCCGCCCCCTCGATCAGCTCCATCGCGTAGTACCACTGATCGCCGTCCGAGCCCGAGGTGAAGATCCTCACGAGGTTCGGGTGCTCGACGCGCCCCAGCGCGCGGATCTCGCGGGCGAATCGCGTCTCCACCTTGGGGTCGCCCGCGCTGAAGAGGCACTTGAGCGCGACCTGCCGGCCCAGCGAAGGCTGCCAGGCGCGGTAGACGACGCCCATGCCGCCGCGCCCGATCCTCGAGACAAGCTCGAACTCGCCGATGCGCCGCGCCGGCCGTTCCCCCGGGGCCTGCGGAGCGGGGGCCTCCTCGGCCGCGCTGCGCGCGGCCCAGGCCTCGGCGCGGGCCTCGTCCACCGGCGCACCGAGGATCTCCGCCAGAAGTCCACGCTGCTCGGCTCCAAGATCCTTGCTCTCGAGCACGCGGCCCGTGGAGTACGAGAGGTACTCGCAACGGCTCTTGCCCCGGCGTGCGTTGAGGAAGAAGAACTCGCCGCTTGCGGGGTCGAAGGCCGCGAGGGGATGGAGGCTGCGCAGCTCACCCGGCCGGACGCCGGGGCCGTCGCCGGCGCTCAGGTACACGCGCTCGGGGCGCGGGAGGCGCTGCGCGTCGCTCTCCTTGACCTCGACCGTCTCGAGGCGCCGGGGGGCCTCGCCGAGGAGCTCGTACATCTCGAGGAGCCATCCGCCGTCCGCCTGGCGGCGCACCTCGGAGACGAAGACGAGCCTCCGGCCCGCCAGCGGCTCGATCGCCCGCAAGAGCTCGGCGACCCCGGAGAGGAGCGCGGGCGCCATGCGCTCGTAGAACTCCACGCTCCGTTGTCCCGCCGCCCCGTGGCCGAGCTCGCGGTTCCGGTACTGGACGAGACGATCGTAGACATCGCCGGCGCGCACGACGGCGCGCGGAGCGCGCGAGACCTCGAGGGCGTCGCAAAGCGCGCCATCGAGCCCCGCGGCGCGCGGCAGGTCGTCGCGAGGGGGGCCGAGGAGCGACTGGCGGATCCCGGCGAACGCCCCGCGGCCGCCCTCTGCGTCCGCCAGGACAGGCACGAGCCGCCGCACGATCTCCCACCAGTGGCCCGTCGAGGGGCGAGCCAGGCTCTCGAGGAGCCGGTCGAGGGCTGGATCGCGCGCCGCGCGAGCGGCGTACTCCACGACGGCCACGGACCCCAGGAGCTTGAGCGACGCCTCCCAGAGGTAAAACGCCGCGTGGTGGCGCTCGAGCGGCGTCTTCGCGTTGTGGGCGCGCCGGTAGAGCTGGGCCAAGGGCAGCGGCAGCCGGCGGGAGAGCGTCTCATCGAAGACGAGGGCGATCGCGCGATTCATGGGGTCCATGGCCTCTGCCCGTCACGGACACGAGCGAACCGCTCGTTGGCTCGTTCGAGGCCATGCCATGATACGCGATGCGAGTCGGGGGGAGTAAGGGCCGGGGGCTGGCAAGCCCAGCGCGTGGATGGACCCGTTGCCCGCGGACCTCGCCTGAAAATGACTTGATGGCCGTATGGAACGTGGATAGCGTCTCGTGTACCTGCGGTCTGGAGGCCGACAAGCCACCTCGCCGCCAGGCAACCGATGCGGGTACGTCCTGGCAGGCAGAGCCGCGGGGAGCTCCATGCGGTCGTCTGTATTCCCATCGTGCGCGGTTTTTGCACCGCCGTCGGCGGTGAATGCTCCGCCGGCGCCTCGCGCCAGGCCTGCAAGGCCGGCCGCCTCGCCGATTCGACCGGTTCCGTCGGGCCAGCCACCTGAGCCGGTCGGAGCTCCCCGAGCTTCGGGTGAGCGAGAGGCTCCGCGTCCTCCGAAGCTACTTGACCGCCTGAGCCAGACCCTCCGTGCAAGGCGCTACAGCCGTTACCGCCACGTGCTCGCCCGGGAGCTCGGGGATCTGGGCGCGCTGGTCCGTGCAAGGCGCACGCGCCGACTGCCCGTCGTCCTGACAAGGGACGAGGTCAGCAGGGTCCTCGAGCTGCTCGATGGCACGATCTGGATCGTTGCCAGCCTGCTCTACGGCGCCGGGCTGAGGCTCCTTGAGTGCCTGCGGCTTCGCGTGCAGGACGTCGACCTCGAGGCCAACCAGATCACCGTTCGAGACGGGAAAGGCGCCAAGGACCGAGTGACCATGCTGCCCCAGGTTGTGAAGGGTCTCCTGAGACAGCATTTGGAGCGCGGGTGGCGCATCCACGAGCGGGACCTGTGGGAGGGCTACGGCGCCGTGGCCCTGCCCGGTGCCCTGGAGCGCATGTATCCGAACGCGTCGAAGGAGTGGCGCTGGCAGTTCCTGTTCCCCCAGGCCGACCGGTGGGTGAACCCCTCCACGGGGGCCCAAGGCCGCCACCATCTGGATGAATCGATCATCCAGAAGGCGTTCTTCAGAGCTGTGCGCGCCGCGGGGCTTGCCAAGCACGCCACTTGCCACTCTCTCCGGCATTCCTTTGCCACGCACCTGCTTGAGGACGGCTACGACATCCGGACGGTGCAGGAGCTCTTGGGTCACAAGGACCTGAAGACCACCATGGTGTACACCCACGTCCTCAACCGCGGGGGCCGAGGAGTGCAAAGCTCCGCGGACCGGCTCGGACCACCCAGCCCGACCACCCGGAGGACGGCCCGGGATGATAGACATAACCTTCGGTGGAACCGAAAGTTACATTGATTTAGATGGAAACGGCTCAAGTCCCGTAAGGTTTATGTCCGATAAGATACACGGTTACCGGTTCCAGACGCAAGAGGATTCGGCGAGGCCGCCGCGTGGCAC
>JACQVW010000856.1 GCA_016209535.1 Planctomycetota bacterium
AGGACGACGACGTCCCCGAGAGCCCACGAGACGAGGAGGACCGGGACGTGGAGCGCCAGCGAGCCCATGCAGCCTCTATCGACCCACCTCGTGGCGGCCTTGACTTGCCCCGACGCGCGGCCCGACAATGTCCCCATGGTGGACCCCCGCGACACGTACCAGGATCCCCTCGGGGAGCGCTATGCGAGCGACGAGATGCTCCAGAACTTCTCGTCCAACCGGCGTTACCGGACCTGGCGCGAGCTCTGGATCGCCCTCGCCGAGGCCCAGTCCGAGCTGGGGCTCCCGATCACGCAGGCCCAGATCGAGGAGATGCGGCGAAACGCCCAGGCGATCGACTACGAGCGCGTGGCCAAGCTCGAGCGAGAGCTCCGGCACGACGTCATGGCCCACATCGTGGCCTTCGGCGAGCTCTGCCCGTCGGCGAAGCCCATCATCCACCTCGGGGCGACGAGCTGCTACGTGACCGACAACACGGACCTGATCCTGATGCGGCGCGGGCTCGAGATCCTGCGCGAGAAGCTCGCGCACCTCCTCGAGGCCTTCCGCCGCTTCGCCCTCGAGCACAAGGCCCTCCCCGCGCTGGCCTACACGCACCTCCAACCCGCGCAGCTCACCACGGTGGGCAAGCGGGCCGCCCTGTGGGCGCAAGACTTCCTCCTGGACTACCACGAGGTCACGAGCCGCGTCGAGGGGCTGCGGTTCCGCGGCGCCAAGGGCACCACGGGGACCCAGGACAGCTTCCTGAAGCTCTTCGATGGCGACGGCGCGAAGGTCGAGGAGCTCGACAGGCGGGTCACGCGGAAGATGGGGTTTCGCGAGGCCTTCCGGATCACGGGACAGACCTACACGCGGAAGGTCGACGACCTCGTCTTGCACGCGCTCTCGGGGATCGCCCAGTCGGCGCACAAGTTCACGAACGACGCGAGGATCCTCCAGGGCTTCGGCGAGCTCACGGAGTCCTTCGAGGAGAAGCAAGTGGGCTCCTCGGCGATGCCCTACAAGCAGAACCCGATGCGCCTCGAGCGCATCTCGAGCCTCGCGAAGTACGTGATCTGCGACGGGCAGAACGCGGCCTGGATCCAGGCGACCCAGTGGTTCGAGCGGACGCTCGACGACTCGGCGAACCGGCGGATCTCGATCCCCCAGGCGTTCCTCGCGACGGACGCGATCCTGGTCCTGGCGAACGCGGTCGTCCTGGGCATGAAGGTCTACCCCGCCGTGATCCGCCGCCGGGTCGACGAGGAGCTCCCCAACATGGCCAGCGAGGAGATCCTCATGCTGGCCGTGCGCCAGGGCGGAGACCGCCAGGAGCTCCACGAGCAGATTCGAGCGCACGCCATGGAGTCGACGGCGGCGCGCCGGGCCGGCGCATCCCGCAGCGACCTCCTCGAGCGCCTCGCCGCGGACGAGGCCTTCGCCGCCGTGCGCCCCCGGATCCAGGAGCTGCTCGATCCCTCCCGCTACGTGGGGCGCGCTCCCCAGCAAGTCGAGGCCTTCTTCCGCGAGGAGGTGGACCCGGTGCTCCAGGCCCGTGCCCCGGGGGGTGCCTCGCCGAGCTGGGAGGTCCGCGTCTAGGGGCCATGCCGGCAGGCCCGAGCAAGCTCGAGGGCGTGGTCGTCCGGAAATCGAGCCGCGAGCTCCTCGTGGAGACCGAGACGGGACGCATCGCCTGCGTCCTGCGGGGACGGCTCCGCTCGCTGGGGGAGGGGCAGGCGCCCGCTGTGGTCGGAGACCGCGTGGTCTTGACGCGGCTCTCGGAGAAGGAGGGGGTGCTGGAGGACGTCCTCCCGCGGCGGTCCGAGCTCGTGCGGGGCACCGCCGAAGGCGAGCCCCTGGTCGTCGCCGCCAACCTCGACCGCTTCTTGATCCTCGTCGCCGCTCGGGAGCCGCCCCCGCGCTGGGCCCTGGTCGACCGGATGCTCGTGGCGGCGGAGCGGCAGGGGCTGGAGCCGGGGATCGGGATCAACAAGTGGGACCAGGTGCGCCCCGGCGCCCCGGAGGCGCGGGAGATCGAGGGCTGGATCGCCCTCTACCGCGACCTCGGGTATGCCACGTTCCCCGTGAGCGCCCTCGAGCGGACGGGGCTCGAGGCTCTCGCGGCCTGGCTCCAGGGCAAGACCACGGTGGTCGCGGGCCACTCGGGGGTGGGCAAGTCCACCCTCCTCAACGCGCTCGACCCGGCCCTGGAGATCCAGACGGCCGAGGTGAACCGGACCACCGGGAAGGGCCGGCAGACCACGACGGCCGTGAGTCTCTACAGGCTGCCCTTCGGGGGGCACGTGGCGGACACCCCGGGCTTCCGCGAGTTCCTGCCCGCGGACCTCGGCCCGCCCGAGCTCGGCCGCCACTACCGAGAGTTCCTGCCGCACCTCCCGCACTGCAGGTACGCGGACTGCCTCCACCGGGAGGAGCCGCGCTGCGGCGTCCGCGATGCCGTGGCCGCCGGGGTCGTATCGAAAGCCCGGTACGACAACTACTTGCAGATCCTCGCCACCCTCCCGGAACCACGTTGACCCGGAGGTTCTCGCGGCGGGGCCCGCGTGTTAAGATCGGTCCTGGGTCCGTTTCGGCCGAGGCCGTGCGCAAGACAGGAGGGCCTCGAGCCGTCATCTCCCGTAGCAACCTCGAGATGGACCGGAGCCAGCTCGGACGGCGCCGGCGGCGGCCCCCGGTAGGAACGCCATGGTTTCCGAGGACCGAGAGTACGTCGAACGCATCCTCGCCGGTGAGACCGAGGTCTTCGAGGCGCTGGTATCGAAGTACAACCGCATGGCGGGCGCGATCGCATTCGGCATCACCGGGAGCTTCCACGACGCGGAGGACGTCGTCCAGGAAGCGTTCCTCAAGGCCTTTCGACTCCTCGCGACGCTCAGGGACCCGGGCAAGTTCAAGTACTGGCTCGCGGGCCTCGTGAAGACCCGCGCGCTCGACCTCCTCCGGTACCGCCGCAGCCACCGCGAGGGCTCGCTGGCCGTGGGGCCGGGCGTCGACGAGCTCGCCGCCGCGGGCACCTACCGTGCCGGCGGCTCGCCCGAGGAGGAGCAGGTCCGGGAGGAGACCCGGCGCAAGGTGCTCGAGGCCCTGGAGACGCTGCCCACCGAGGACCGGCTCGTCCTCTCCTTGAAGCACATGGAAGG
>JACQVW010000857.1 GCA_016209535.1 Planctomycetota bacterium
CCGCCGTCACCGTGCTCGCCCTCGCCGCGGGGTGCCGAGGGCCGCAGCGGGTCCAGCGCGGCTCGAGTCGCGGAGGCCCCCTCGATGCGGAGTCCATCCAGGCCGAGATCCTCAAGCTCGAGACGGCCGCCGCGGTGGCGACGGACCCCGCCGAGAAAGCGTGGGCCCACGTCCGCGCCGGCCGGGCGCACCTCGCCGCAGGCGGGGCGAAGAAGGCGCTCGGCCACTTCTACGAGGCCCGCCGCCTCCAGTACGATGGGGGCGTCGCGAGCGAGACGAACCGCGGGATCGGCGAGGCCTACTTCGAGCTGGGCGACCATGCCCTCGCGAGGCGGTACCTCCTCAAGGGCCTCGACGGGGCCCAGGCCCCGGAGCGGGAGCGCGCGCTCGCGCTGCTCGTGGTCTGTTCGAGGGCGCTCGACGACGTCGAGGGTGCCGTGGCGTTCCGCGAGAAGCTGCCGAGGCCCCTCTCGCCCGAGACCGAGTCGATCCTGGGCCGCGAGCCGCGGCGCGCCGCGGACGGCGCGGACGGCCCGGCCGAGGCCGCCGGCGCCCCGGAGGAGGATCCGGGGCCCCTGCCGCCGCCCCCGGGGAGGTCCCCGGACGCCGGGCGCGCGCCGGAAGGCGACGGCTTCGTCTACCTGTCGCGCGAGTCGTGGCAGGCCCGGTCGCCCCGCCGCAACATCGAGCCCATGGGAAGGGTGGACAAGGTCACGGTCCACCACACGGGCGGAGACAGCTTCTGGTCCCGGTCGCGGGCCGAGGCTGCCGACGAGATCCGCAGGATCCAGCGCTATCACCAGAGTCAGCAGGGCTGGGCAGACATCGGCTACCACTACGTGATCGACCCTTCGGGCACCGTGTGGCAGGGCCGGAAGCTCCGCTACCAGGGCGCCCACGCACGCGGCGCGGCGAACTCGGGGAACGTGGGGATCGTGCTCCTCGGGAACTTCACGCAGCAGCCGATCCCGCCCGCCCAGCGCCGGAGCCTCGAGCTCCTCGTCGAGAAGCTGTGCGAGTACTTCTCGATCCCGGCCCACCGGGTCTACACGCACCGGGAGATCACCGGCGGCGGGACGGACTGCCCGGGCCCCGCCCTCTCGCGCGTCGTGACCGACCTGAGGGCCGAGCTCCGCAGGAGGCTGGTGGCGTACAGGCCTTAGGTCTCCCTCCTCCGCGGCGCCCTGGACACCTCGACGAGCCTCTCCCAGTTGTCCGGCTGCCGCGGGTCGTCCTCGGCAGTCCGGTTGCGCCGCACGGCGCCGCACTGCACGCAGGCGTGCACGAGGCGCCAGCCCGAGCCTGCCGAGCCCTCGAGGCCGATGGGCTCCATGAGCCCGCCGCACTGCGCGGCGCGGTCGCCCGGCACCTCGTCCACGTGTTGCGACCAGAGGCACTCGGGGCAGTGGCTCCGGAAGCTGCCGTTCGCGAGCGGCAGGACCTCGCACCCGCACACGAGGCAGGTGAAGGCGTCGTTGCCCGTCCCGAGGAAGTTCTTGCGGCCTGCCGGCTCACCGCCGGCTCTCTCGCCGGATCTCTCGCCCCTGGCGCTCATGCGGCCTATTCTCCGCGTCCCAGGAGCTCTTGTCGATTGCGGAACCCGCGGCGATCGCCGAGAATCGGCCCGCCATGCCGCCCATCGACCTCCGCAGCGACACGGTCACGCGGCCCGACGAGGCCATGTACGAGGCCCTGCGCGAGGCCCCACTGGGGGACGACGTCTTCGGCGATGACCCCACGGCGCGGCGGCTCGAGGAGCGCGCCGCCGAGCTCCTCGGCAAGGAGGCCGCGCTCTTCGTGCCCTCGGGCACCATGGGCAACTCGATCGCCATCGCGGTCTCCACCCGGCCCGGCGACGAGGCGATCGTCGAAGCCTCGGCCCACAGCGTCCTCTTCGAGGTGGGCGGCGCGGCGCGGCTCTGGGGCGTCCAGATGCTGCCGCTCGCGGGCGAGGGCGGCGCGGTCCCCGTCGAGGCGATCCGCGCGGCGGTCAAGCCGCGGGACATCCACATCCCGCGCACGCGCCTCGTGATCCTCGAGCAGACGAGCAACCTCGCGGGGGGGCGCATCCTGCCCCTCCCCTACCTGCGGGAGGTCGGCGAGCTCCGCCGCGAGCTGGGCCTCGGCTTCCACCTCGACGGGGCCCGCCTCTTCAATGCCGCCGTCGCAACGGGGGTGCCCGCCCGGGACTTCGCCGCCTGCGCCGACACGGTCATGTTCTGCCTCTCGAAGGGCCTGGGGGCGCCGGCGGGATCGGTCCTCACGGGCCCCCGGGCGGCCATCGACGAGGGCCGGCGCGTGAGGAAGCTCCTCGGCGGGGGACTGCGCCAGGCGGGGATCCTCGCCGCCTGCGGCCTCCACGCCCTCGAGCGCAACGTGGCGCGCCTCGCCGAGGACCACGCGAACGCCAGAGCTCTCGCCGAGGCGGTGCGCGCGGCGGGGATCCCGGGCGTCGAGGCCACCCCCCCCGACACGAACATGGTCTACGTGAGGGTGCGCGGGGCGGGCCCCGAGGATTACCGGAGGCGGGTCCAGGACCTCCGCGAGCGCGGCGTCCTTGCCCTCGCCGTGCTCGGCAAGGCCCTGCGCCTCGTCTTCCACAAGGACGTCACCGCCGAGGAGGGCCGCCGGGCGGCCCGGGTGCTCCTGGAGGTCCTGGCCGCAGCTCCGGGGGCGGGCTCCGAGGGAGGTTCCGAGGGAGGCTGAGCCGCGCCGGTTTTTCCTTCCGAGGCCCCCCCCCGCCGGGGTACGTATCCACCGTTCCTGGCCCGGGCCCGGACCTTTGTCCCGGGGCCCGGGGGACGTCACAAGGCCTTCTCGAGTGTATCCTTGGGATATGAGCGAAGCCGGAGCCCTGCGGATGGAGACGCACCTGGTCACCCTGGCCTCGGGGGGGAACCTGAAGGCCTTCGAGGAGCTCGTCTCGCGCTATCAGCGCGCCGTCTTCTCGATCGCGCTCTACAAGAGCAGGAACTACTTCGACGCCGAGGACCTGACCCAGGACGTGTTCCTGGCCGCGTTCAGGGCCCTGGGGACCCTCAAAACCCCGGAAAGCTTCGGGGCGTGGCTCTTCGGGATCGCGTACAACCGGTGCCACAAGTGGTACCGCCGCGAGCGCACCAAGGTCCTCAAGTTCCAGGAGGTCCGGGACCGGGTGGCCCGCGAGGAGAGGCTCCGGGTCCGCGCGACCCAGGGAGGCGGCGCGGCGCCGGCCGTGGCGCCCGGGTCCGCGGCCGCCGGCGAGAGCCACGTCTCCGAGGCGCTCCTCCGCCTTCCCCAGGAGGTGCGCGAGACGTTGAGGCTCAAGTACCTCGAGGGCCTCAGCTACCAGGAGATCGAGGAGAGGCTCGGGATCAACGCCCACCGGATCGACTACCTGATCCGCAAGGGAAAGCAGATGCTCAGGGAGAGGTTGGGTCGACGGGGCGACCTCGGGATGCCATGAAAGACGCTTCGCTGGGTTCGTCGGTGGATTCGAGCGCGTTGGGGAGCGCGGGCGGCTTCGACTGCGCCGCGGCGCGTGCCGTCCTTCACGCCTTCCTTGAGAGGGAGCTGGATCCCATCCGGGTCCGCCTCCTGCAGGAGCACCTCGAAGCCTGCGCGGCCTGTCGCGACGACGAGGAGGACCTGAAGCTCGAGCGGATCCTCGTCCTCGAGGCCTCCGTGAGCGCGCCGCGCCTCTCGGACAGCTTCACGGGGAAGGTCCTCGCGAAGGTGGAGAAGGCCGTGCGGCTCGCGGAGCGATCGAGGCGCCGGCGCCGGCTCCTGCGCCTCGGGGGCATGGCCGCGGCCCTCCTCATCGCCGCGGGGGCGGTGCTCTGGAGCGTCGCGAGGAGGGAGCACGCCGGGAGGCCTCCGTTGGCCGCGGCGCCGGCGGGCGCCTCCACGGTCGTGGAGGGGAATCCTCCGGCGGCCCATCCCCCCGCCGCCGCCCCCGGAGCCCCCGAGTCCGCGCTCGAGGCGGTGCCGTCCGCCCCTCGCGTCCGGCCGCCTCCCCCGGTTGCGCCCCGCCGAGGCGACCCGCTTCCGGCGTACGAGATCCGTGCGCGTCGGACGCCGGCCCCCGTGACGTTCGCGAGCTTCGGCGAGGTCCTCGGCATGTTCGAACGGCTAGACGCCGAAGGGATAGACCCTCGGGCGTGGCAGCCGGAGCGGGCTCGCCCCGACGACCCCTGCAGGCCCGATCCGAACCGGGACGGGAAGATGGACCCCAGCGACGTCGCGTACTCCTGCCAGGTCCTCCTCTCGAGCCCGCCGCCGTGCTCCCTCGAGGCCGCCGAGGCAGGATCGGAGCCGAAGACCGACTGCGACGAGCACTGTCTCCGCGCGTGAGCGACGCCGCCTCGATGTGGTACACTCCCCCGCCCGCTGTCAACTCGGAGGACTCGTGAGCTCCAGAACCAGATCGTCCGCTTCGGGGCCGGCGCGGCCGGCCCTCCTCACCGCCGCCCTGCTCGGCCTCGGCGCCCTTTGCGCCGCGGCCCTCGCCTGCAGCGCGACCCGGGCCCAGGAGAAGGCGCCGGCCGGCGACTCGCAGGTGACCGTGCTCTACACCGTCAACAACCTCGGCTACTCGGACACCTGCGGCTGACCGAAGAAGAAGATCAAGCTGGGCAGTCTGCCCAGGCGCGAGACCTACGTGCAGCAGATGCGCGGCCGCGGGAACCCCGTCCTCCTCCTCGACGCGGGCGACTGCTTCTTCTCGAGCCCGACGAAGAAGCCCCCCACGAAGGCCGAGGAGCTGCAGGAGCTCAGGAAGGGCCGGACGGTCCTCAACGCCTATAACCTCCTCGGCTACCAGGCCCTCGGTCTGGGCCCGGCGGACCTCCAGCTCGGGATCGCGACCCTCGTGGCCTTCGAGAAGGAGGCGCGGTTCCCGTTCCTCTGCGCGAACCTCGTCGAGAAGGGGACGCGGAAGCCAGTCTTCAAGGCCTCCACGGTCATCGAGGCGGGCGGCATCCGCTTCGGCGTCTACGGCGTCATGATGCACCAGCTCAACGAGACCTACAGGAACCGCGTCGTCCCCGACGCCGAGCTTCTCGACGCGGAGCAGGTGACGCGGGAGCTCGTTCCGGAGCTCAGGAAGAGCTGCGACGTGGTGATCGCCCTCTCCCAGCTTAACGTGGACCAGAACGAGAGGCTCCTCGACGCGAACCCGGGCATCGATGTCCTCATCGACCCCCTCTCGAGGAACGGCACGAAGGCCATCTGGATCGCCGAGAATGAGTACTACACCGAGCGGAACGGCTTCCCCATCCTGCGGATCGACGGCCAGGGCTCGCGCGTCGGCGTCTTCGAGATGTACTTCGCCCCCGGATCGAGGAGGCTCAAGGAGCACGAGGCGCTCGACGCGGCCCTCGAGCCCCACTTCATGCGGCACCCCGAGATGGCCCAGGTCGTCGAGGAGTTCGAGAAGGGCCGCACGAAGCCGCTCGTCGTGGACTTCGACACTCTGAAGCCGCGTCTCTCCGACGAGCTCCTCGGCGAGGAGGGGTGCGGCTCCTGCCACCAGGACCAGGCCCGGTTCTGGAAGGGCACGAAGCACGCGGACACCTACTCCACCCTGGAGAAGACGGGCGACCACTTCCGCATGGACTGCGTCGTCTGCCACGCGCTCGGCTACGGCGTCGCCTTCGCCGACCTCAAGGCCGTGGGCCGCTTCAAGGAGGTCCAGTGCGAGGCGTGCCACGGCGTCAAGCCGGGCCACGCCGACGAGCCCAAGAAGGTCGTGTTCGGCCCCGTCCTCGAGGACACCTGCTGGGGCTGCCACAACCCACAGATCACGAAGAAGGATTTCCGCTACGAGGATTCGAAGGACAGGGCCTCCTGCCCCAAGATCCAGCGATAGTCTCCAGTCTCCAAACCGGTTCCGATTCGAGGGAGTCACATGTCACGGTTCCCGCTCATGAAGCTCGCCGCCACCGCGGCCATCGTCGCGGCCTCGGCGGCCACCGCCGCCGCCCAGTCGGGCCCGGCCAGGAAGCTCACGCTCGTCTACAACGTGAACAACGCAGGCTACTTCGACGTCTGCGGCTGCAAGCACAAGGAGGTGCGCCAGGGGAGCATCACGCGCCGCGCGAGCTTCCTCAAGCAGCTCCGGGCCACGGGCCGCGAGCTGTGCCTCCTCGACGGCGGCAGCTCCCTCTTCGCCATCGAGGACAACCTCAAGGACCCCGAGCGCCCCGAGGCGGTGCGCAAGGCGGAGCTGATCGTCGAGTGCTACAACCGCATGGGGTACCGGGCCATGGCGGTGGGCTCCTCGGACCTCCTCGGCGGCCTCGAGACGCTCAAGTCCCTCGAGAAGCGAGCCAGGTTCGCGTTTCTCTCGGCGAACCTCGTCGACAAGGGCACGAAGAAGACCATGTTCGCGCCCCACGCGGTCCTCGAGTGCGCCGGGATGCGCCTGGGCGTGATCGGCCTGACGCTCAACACCATGTCGCGGGTCTACCTCGGCAAGGTGGCGCCCGAGGTCGAGGTCACGGACCCCCTGGAGGCCGCGCGGAGGTCCGCCGACGAGCTGCGGGGCAAGGCGGACCTGCTCATCGCCTTGAGCCACCTCCGGGAGGAGACGACCTTCGAGCTCATCTCGAAGCTCAAGGAGCTCGAGATCGTCGTGGACCCCTTCATCCAGTACGGGAACCACCACACCTGGATCAAGGAGGACGAGTGGGTGTCGTTCCGTGGCGACACGCTCCTCCTGAGGAGCGACGGGCAGGGCGCACGCATGGGGGTCGTGGACATCACGATGCTCGCGCCGCGCAAGCCGCTCGCCGACGAGGCCCGCGTGAAGGAGCTCCAGGAGTCCGTCGCCGCGACCACGGCCACCCCCGAGGAGAAATCGGAGCTCGAAGGCGCCCGCGGGAAGAACCCGTTCCTCTTCAACCGCGTGTCGCTCGAGCCGCACCACGGGACGGACCCCGAGATGGACCTCCTCATCGCCGAGTGGAAGAAGAACGTGGACTTCACCAAGGTCGCGGCGCTCCAGGCCCAGCTCCCGAAGCAGAACGACTTCCTGACGGTCGAGAAGTGCAAGGAGTGCCACCCGAAGCAGTACGAGAACTGGAAGACGACGAAGCACTCCGGCGCCATGGCCTCCCTCGTCGAGACGGGGGACGAGCACCGCTACGACTGCGTCGGGTGCCACTCGCTCGGCTACGGCGAGGCGTACCTGGACACCTCGAAGGTGGGAGCCTACGCGGACGTCCAGTGCGAGAGCTGCCACGGGACGAACCCCAAGCACGCGGACGACCCCAAGACGTACCACTTCTCGAAGGTAGCGCGCACGGATTGCATCGTCTGCCACAACAAGGAGCAGACCCGGAACGAGTTCAACTTCGCCCAGGCGAAGCCCAAGGTGCAGTGCCCCAAAGGGTAGCCCCCAAGGGGGTAGGGCCCGGGACCAGCGGGCGGGGCTGCTCGGGAAGTGAGAGCAGCCCCGTCGGTTCTCGGCCTCGTCGCGGGGTCCCCGGGTTCTGGGGTGGCCGGCCCGCTGGCTGGGTTGCTCCCTCAGCAAAGGGTGCGCCAGCGCCGCAAGTCGTGGCCCCGCTGCCAATTCTCTCGCGCGCCGCGCCGCTCGCGCGTATCCTGGGTCGTTTCCCTCGAGACCCACTGTCAAGCGAGCGTTACACGGCGCCCGGAGCGCCGAGAGAGCCCCTCATGTCGCCCAGCCCCCGCGGCCGCCAAGCCGTCGTGATCGGCGGCGGAGTCATCGGCCTCTCCGTCGCCCGCAGCCTGGCGGCCGAGGGCTGGGGCGTCACGGTCCTCGAGAAGGGCGACGAGCCGGGCCAGGAGGCTTCCAGCGCCGCCGCGGGCATGCTCGCACCCCTCCTCGAGCTCGAGCAGGGCTCGGAGGTACTCGACCTGGGTCTCCGCTCGAGGGCCCTCTACCCCGCCTGGGTCCGGGAGCTCGAGGCGGAGACCGGGATCTCGGTCGACCTCCGTCTCGACGGCATCCTCGCCCTGCCGGCTCCCGGCGGTCCCGGCGCCGCGCCGCCGACGGGCGCCCTGCGGCTCGCGGGCCCGGCCCTCCGTGAGGCCGAGCCGGCCCTGGCCCCGGAGCACGCCGAGGCGTGGCTTTTCCCCGATGACGGCAGCGTCGACCCCCGCGCCCTGGTCCAGGCGATCCTCGCCTCGGCGAGGAATCGCGGCGCCCAGGTCCTCACGGGCGTCGATGCCGCCGAGGTCCTCACGGCCGACGGCCGCGTCACGGGCGTGCGGACGAGCGGGGGCACGGCGCTCGAGGCCGACGCCGTGGTCCTCTGCGCCGGCGCGTGGGCGTCCCTGGTCCGCGTGCCGGGCCTCCAGATCGCCGTGCGGCCCGTGAAGGGGCAGATGGCGCTCCTCGACACGAGCGCCGCCCCCGGCGCGAGCCCGCGCCGCGTGGTCTACTCGCACCACGCTTACCTCGTGCCGCGCTCGGACGGCCGCCTCGTCGCCGGCACCACGGTCGAGGACCGAGGCTTCGACAAGACCGTGGAGGCCGGCGCCGTCGCCCGCCTCCTCGAGGGCGCCTTCCGGCTCTGCCCCTCGCTCCGGGCGGCGCGCTTCGCCGAGGCCTGGGCGGGCCTCCGCCCCCTCGGCGAGACCCCGGCGCCGCGCATCGGCCCCGCGGGCCCCGGCGGCTTCTTCCTCGCCGTGGGCCACTACCGGAACGGCATCCTGCTCGCGCCCGTCACGGCGGAGCGGGTCGTGGACGCGATCCTGGGGCGCGCGGACGCCGAGGCGCCCTGAGTCAGCTCGCCGCGCCCGCCGCCGCCGTCTCGGGCTCCGCCGCCGCCGCAGGCGCCGGCGCCGCCGAGGGCTCCTTCGCCTCGGGGAAGCGCTCTGCCAGCGCCTTCTCCTCGGACGCGATCCGCTCGCGGAGCCTCCGCATGCGCTCCAGCGCGTTCCCGTCGGCCGTGAAGCCGGCCTCGGCGAAGAAGCCCTCGAGCTCCCGGAAGACCTCGCGGTGCGCCCGGAGGCGGTCGCGGAGGGGCGCGAGGCC
>JACQVW010000868.1 GCA_016209535.1 Planctomycetota bacterium
GCGCACCTTGAGCTCGCCCTCGCGGGCCAGGAGCCTGCCCGCGAGCCAGAAGCCGGCGCGCTCGGCCGGGGACCGGAGGAGGCGCGCGGCGACGGGCCCGGCGAGCCCCCCGACGCGCTCCGCCGGCATGGGGCGGGGCGCGCGGCCGCGGCGAGCGGGCTCGAGCCTCCCGTAGAGCCGCGCCAACCGCCGGAGGGCCGCCGCCACGACCAGGACCGTGAGGGTGGCGAGGATGCCCGCCGCGCCGATCGCGCGCGGGCCGGGCTCCGTCGCGGCCGCCTCCACGAAGCGCGCGAGCCAGGCCGGCGGCGTCCAGTCGACCCAGCGCGGCGGGAACGCGGCCCACACGAGGAAGGACTGGGTCCCGTCGCGGAAGATGAGCTGCGCGCCGTAGCCGACGACGAGGATCAGCACGATCTGGACCCAGGCCAGGATCTCCTTGAGCTGCTCCAGGCCCGCCGGCGAATCCCCGAGCGGCAGGAGGAGGATCAGGAGCCCGACGGCGATGAGGGTTCCGGCCAGCGATGCGATCGCGTAGGCGGGCAGGTACCAGGGCCCCGCATCGCGGAGCCCAGCTCCCAGGACGAGGGGGAACGTGTTGAGCGCGAGGTACATGAGGGCCACGTAGAAGAGGAGGTTCGCGAGCCGCGCCGCGGCGTAGGTCCTGGGAGACACCGGACGGTGGCCGATGACCTCGAGGTCCCGCGGGTCGAGCACGACCTCGTGGAGCTCGACGAGGACCGCCGTCGCCGTCACGAGGAGGGAGAGGCTCAAGCTCGCGAAGGAGAAGAAGAAGACGTCCACTCGCGCGAAGAGGACGAGGCTCGCGACCGCCGAGAGGGTCAAGCACTGGCCCACCACCCAGAAGAGCGGCGTGATCCGGTGCCTGTGCCGCGCCCCCGTGGCTCGCGCGAAGTGCTGGCCTCGCAGGTCCATGAGGACGAAGGTCCCCGCAAGGCACTCGAACGAGCGCCGATCGACCCCGAGCGCGGCGAGCGCCCTCCCGAGGAGCCGCGTCACCGGGCCTCCCGCGGGGCGAGCGCCTCGAAGAAGGCACGCAGCTCCTCCTGCGCGGCCTCGGCCCCCGTCAGGGACCGGAAGACGGACTCCAGGGTCCCGCCGGGCTCCCGCGCGAGGAGCCTCGACGTCGCGTCGTCGGCGACGACCAGGCCCTCGTGGAGGACGACCGCGCGCGAGCACAGGCGCTCCACGACGGGCAGGATGTGCGACGAGAAGAGGATGGCCTTGCCCCGCCGGGCCATGCCGTCCAGGATCTCGCGCAGCGTGAGCACCGCCTTCACGTCGAGCCCGTTGAGGGGCTCATCGAGGAGCAGCACTTCCGGGTCGTGCAGGAGGGCGCCGATCAAGAGCACCTTCTGCCGCATGCCCTTCGAGAGGGCCTCGATCTGCTCGTCCGCGGCCCCCGCCAGGTCGAAGGCCTCGAGGAGGTGCCGCATCCGCTCGGCCGCCGAGGCGCGCTCCAGCCCGTGGAGCTCGGCGGCCATGGAGAGGTGCTCGTGCGGCGTGAGGGCCGTGTAGAGGGCGGCCGTCTCCGGCACGTAGCCGAGGCGCCGCCTCGCCTCGAGCGGCTGCGTCTCGACGTCGAAGCCGCAGACCGCGACCGAGCCCTGCGACGGCCGGAGGAGGCCCGCGATGACCTTGAGCGTGGTGGTCTTCCCCGCGCCGTTGGGGCCCAGGTAGCCGGTCACCTCGCCCGGCCGGACCGTGAAGGTGACGCCGCGGAGCGCGTCGCGCCCGCCGTAGTCCTTCCAGAGGCCTCGGACCTCGATCAACGCACCTCCCCGGAGAGGCTTCTCCTCGAGACCATCGTCATGGAAACCTTGTCTCCCGAGAGGTGTTTCAAGGCGCCGACGATTGTATCGGCGTCGCGGGCACCGTCCAAGGGAAGCCGGCCGGGTGGCCCGTTGACTCGCCCATCGCGCCTGAGGACAATCGCAGCGTAGGGTCCGATCTATCCGGTCTTCGAGCTGCGAGCCCCAGGGTCGCACATCTCATGACGAGGTCCGCCATGGCAACCAAAAGCGTCGTCCGTCTCGGCTTCCTCCTCCTCCTGGCCGGCGGGCCTGCGCGGTCGCAGACCTGCGTCGACGTGAGCACCGGCTTCGACCAGGACGGCGGGGCGGTCATCGGCGGCCCGCTCGACGTCCTCCCCGACGACGACTACACGATCGACACGCCCGACGGCTCGCTCGGGGGCATCCAGGCGTTCACGGTGAAGGCCGACGGGTTCCCCATCCCGCCGTGGATCGCGAACGACGCGAAGAGCCGCTGGATCGGCTTCGACAACATGAACGTCGCGAACGACTCGGAGGCCCCGCCGGGAGTCTACCTGTACACGATCGTCTTCATCATGCCCGCGGATATCGATGCCTCGAAGGCCGTCCTGATCGGCGGCTGGGCCACCGACGACCCAGGCCTGGACGTCGAGATCAACGGGACCCTGACGGGCTTCGGCGCGGGCGGCTTCGGCGGCCTGACCAAGTTCCCGCCCAACTTCGGGATCGGCCTCTTCGCGCCGGGCGAGAACACGATCGTCTTCAAGCTCGAGAACGGCGGGGGCCCCACGGGCCTGCGCGTCAGCGCCTGCGTCGGCGTGCCGGTGGTGACGAACCGGCTCGTGGACCTCTCGACGGGCTTCGACGAGGGGATCAAGGTCCTCCTCGGGGACGACGCCCCCGACGACGACTACCAGGTCACCGGGCCCGAGGGCTCGGGGATCGGCCCCGGCCCCGCGACGTGCATCGCCGATGACGACTTCCCCATCCCGCCTTGGTTCGTGAACAGCGTGGGCTCCCGCTGGGTCGGCCCCGCGGCGCCCGACGGCGCCGGCCCCGCGGGGAGCTACCGCTACAAGACGACCTTCGTCATGCCCGCGACCATCGACGCGGCCCTCGCCGCCCTCAAGGGGCTCGTCTCCGCCGCGGGCTCGATCGACGACATCCTCGTGAACGGCCTCTCCTCCGGGATCACCTTCCCCGACGACCCGACGAAGCTCCAGTTCTTCCCTGTCAACGCGGGCCAGGGCCTCTTCAAGAAGTTCTCGAACACGATCGAGATCCTCGTCTCGAGCCCCGCCGGAGGGCCCACGGGGCTCCGGGTGGACGCCGAGGTGGTCGAGGGCAGGCCGCCGGTGGACGCGCCGGCGGCGGTCCTGCGCATCGACACTGGGTACGACGACGCGGCGGGAGCGCTCCTCGGCGACCTCCAGCTTGACGACAACTACGTCGTGATCGGCCCGCCGGACTCGGACATCGGCCCCGAATACGCCACCACCGTCGCCGTGGACGGCTTCCCCATCCCGCCCTGGATCCCGAACTCGTGCGAGTCCCGCTGGATCGGCCTGAACGCCGAGGACTCGAGCGGGCCCGGCGGCACCTACACGTACCGGATCAAGGTCAACATACCCCCGGGCTTCGATCCCGGGTCGGCGCGGCTCGTGGGCGGCTGGGCCACGGACGATCCCGGCGTGGACATCATCGTGAACGGGGCGTCCACGGGCATCGGCTCGGGCGGCTTCGGCGGATTGACGATCTTCGGCCCCGAGGCGGGGAAGGGCCTCTTCCAGGCCGGGGACAACGAGCTCGAGCTCCTCGTCTCGAACGGTGGCGGCCCCACGGGGCTGCGCGTCGAGGCCGTCGTCGGCTTCGAGGACCCGCGGCCCGGCGAGCTGTCGACGGGCGTCGACCCGCGGGGCATCGGGAAGCTCCCCGGCGGCCTCCCGGACTCGCGCTACGTCGTCACGGGGCCCGAGGGGTCCGGGATCGGCCCGCGCAGGGCCTTCGCCGTCAAGGAGGACGGGAGCCCCATCCCGCCGTGGGCCGCGGGCTCGGACGCTTCCCAGTGGATCGGCATCGACGGGAGCGACTCCATCGGCCCTGCCGGCACGTACACGTACGAGGCGCGCTTCTGCGTGGGGTCCGACTCGAACCCTTACCGGCTCGCCATCGAGGGGTCCTGGGCCGCGGCGGGGAGCGGCGCGGACGTGGTCCTGGGCGGCACGTCGCTCGGCGTCACGGCCCCGGGGCCCGCCGCGCTGGCGCCGTTCCCCGCCAAGATGGGTCTCGGCCTCATCCAGCCGGGCGAGAACGTCCTCCAGCTCGAGGTCTCGAGCGCGCAGGAGGGCTCGACGGGGCTCCGCGTCGAGGCGAGGCTCACGGCGGCCATCGAGCCGAGCCCCCTCGACATCTCGACGGGCTTCGACGAGGCCGCGGGACAGCCCTTCTTCGAGGGCGACCTCGACGACAGCTACGTCGTCACCGACCCCCTGGGCGGGCAAAACGCGGCCACGGTCCTCGTGGGGGCGCCGATTCCGCCCTGGGTGCGGAACGCGGACACCTCGAAGTGGATCGGCGTCGCGAACGCGACCACGGCGCCGGGCCCCTACGTCTTCGAGATCACGGTGGACCTGGAGACGGACGAGGCGGCCGCCGCGGCCTACATCCAGGGCGTCTGGGCCGTGGACGACCAGGGCACGGAGCTCGCGATCAACGACGCGACCACGGGCATCGTGAACGCCGGCGGATTCGCCAACTACACGGCCTTCCCGCCCGACGCCGGGAAAGGCTTCTTCGCCAAGGGCCCCAACGTCATCCGCTTCACGGTCCTGAACGCCGGGACCTCGGACAACCCGGCGGGGCTGCGCGTCGACGCCGTGGTCGCCGTGCCCTCGGCGCCGCCCGCCGAGGTCTGCGGGGACGGCAAGGACAACGACGGCGACGGCAAGACGGACTGTGACGACGGCGACTGCGCGGCCGATCCGGCCTGCAAGGGCGACCGTTTCCACCGCGGCGACGCCGACGACAACGGGCAGCTCCAGCTCACCGACGCGATCCGCATCCTCGGCTACCTCTTCCTCGGGGCCGCGGCGCCGGCCTGCCTCGATGCGGCCGACGCCGACGACAACGGGCAGCTCCAGCTCACCGACGCGATCCGCATCCTGGGCTACCTCTTCCTGGGCGGCTCGCCGCCGGCGCCCCCGGGGCCGCCGACCGACGCCTGCGGGCCCGACCCGTCGTCGGGCGACGACCTCGGCTGCGAAGCGTACACGCACTGCTAGCCGCCCGCCGCGCCGGCGGAGACGCGGGACCTGCTCGAGGGCTCGCGAGCCGGATTGCCTCGTGACAGCGCCGAGCCTCGCAGGTAATCTCCCCGCCACCATGACGACCCGGAGGAGAGCCATGTCCACGAAGCCGCAGCCATCCAGGGCCCTTGCGACCCTGCTCGCCGTCGCCCTCGGCGCCCTCCCAGGCCCCCCCCTCGGCGCCCAGGAGGCGGGGGACCCGAAGGCTGCCGCCCCTGCGGCGCCTGCCGTCCCCACGGCCCCGGCCCCCCTCGACGAGGTCACGCTCAAGGACGGAAGCCGCATCCTGGGCGAGGTCGTGGGCATGGAGGGCGGCGTCCTCACGATCAAGAACGCCTTCGCGGCGGCGGACGACCTGCTCAAGGTCGAGTGGTCGGAGGTCCAGGACCTGAAGACCGCGAGGCGGCTGCCCTTCGTGCTGAAGGACGGCTCCCGACTGAACGGCAAGGCCGGGGGCGTCGCCGGGGGGAGCGTGTCCGTCAAGCTGGAGGACGTGGCCCAGCCGAGCGCCGTGCCCCTCGCGTCCGTCGTCGCGATCAACCCTGCCGAGAAGCCACCCTACACGTTCCAGGGGGTCTTCACCCTCGGGGCCTCCATCTCGGACGGGAACACCAACGTCCGCACGGCGAGCGCGAACGGCGAGCTCGAGTCGCGGATCGAGAAGATGCACCGCTTCACCCTCCGCGGCGCCTACAACTACGGCGAGGACGAGGACGGGGTGACCCTCCGGAACGGCAAGGGCTCGATCAAGTACGACTACTTCGTCTGGGACCGGCTCTACGTCTTCGTCTCGGCCCTCTTCGAGCACGACGCCTTCCAGGACCTGCGGCTCCGCACGGCGCTCTCCGCCGGCCCCGGCTTCCAGGTGATCGAGAGGGGGGACTTCCAGGGCGAGCTCCTGCGCGAGATGCAGCTCTACGCCGAGGCCGGCGTGGCCTACTTCAGCGAGGATCACCGGCGCTCGGACGACGACCAGTTCGTCTCGGCCCGCTGGTCCATGAAGTTCGACTGGGCCATCCTCCCGAAGCGGATCGCCCTCTTCCACTTCCACGAGGGGTTCCCCGGGCTCGAGAGGGCCAAGGACCTCTACATCTCGACGGAGCAGGGCGTGCGCTTCACGATCCTCGAGGGCCTCATCGCCGCCTTCCAGGTGAACTGGCGCTGGGACGCCACGCCGACCCCCGGGTTCGAGCGGGACGACACGCTCTACCTCGTGTCGGTGGGGTACTCGTTCGATCGGTGAAGGCCCGAAGGTCAGCGGTTCCCGAAGGCCCGAAGGTCTATCCCGAAGACCTATCCCCTTGACATCGCCTTGGCGGCTCGCGATGGTAGGGGGTTTTCCCTTGCCACGCGAAGCAGGCCCAAGCCCACGCAACAGGAGACGCCCATGTCGGTCGAGCCGGAGAAGGTCAAGGAGCTCAGGGAGATGACCGGGCTTCCCATGATGGAGTGCAAGCGCGCCCTCGAGAAATCGGGGGGCGACACCCAGAAGGCCTTCGAGGAGCTCCGCAAGGCAGGCTTGAAGGCGCAGGAGAAGCTCGCCGGCCGCGCCGCCAACGAGGGGCGGATCGGGAGCTGGATCTCCCCCGACGGCAAGGCCGCCGTCCTCGTCGCGCTCCGCTGCGAGACGGAGCCCGTGGGCAAGAACGAGCTGTTCCTCGCGTTCCTCAAGGACCTCGTCGGCGCAATCGCGGCGCAGGACCCGAAGGACCCTGCAGCCCTGAACGCCCTCAAGCTCCCCTCGGGGGCGACGGTCGAGGCGGCCCTGACGGATCTCGTCAGCCGGATCCGCGAGAACATCTCGGTGGGCCGCTTCTGCCGCGTCCAGGGCGACGCCGTGGTCCCCTACGTCCACTTCGACCAGAAGAAGGCCGCCCTCGTGGCCTTGAAGGGCGGCTCCGTCACGAATCCCAAGGTGGCCGAGGCCGGGAAGGAGCTGGCGATGCAGGTCGTCTTCTCGCCTCCCGCAAGCCTCGACCGCCACGGCCTGGACGCGGCCCTGGTCGCGAAGGAGCAGGAGATCATCCTCGCCCAGGTGAAGAACGACCCAAGGAACGCGAAGAAGCCCGAGGAGATCTTGAAGAAGATCGTCGAGGGCCAGTTGAACCAGTTCTACGCCTCGAAGTGCCTCCTCGAGCAACCCTACATCCGCGAGCCGAAGCAGACGGTGACCCAGTACCTCACGTCCAGCGGCACCGGCGTCGCGGTGGAGCGCTTCGCCTACGTGGCGACGGACTTGAGCTGACGCCGGGCGACTCACCTCCGACATTGACGCCCGCCGTCAAGCTCGTCCCCGCCGCAAGAGAAACGGGCTTTACGGACCCATCGCCCGCACGGTGAGGCGCCGCGGCCTAACGCCGTGTGATTCGGAGGCTTAGCGCGTCGTTCGATCCCGCGGCACTGCCTTTGCTCCAAGGGAGGCCACAGGAGTTGATCCGCCGGCGTCCCGTGTCCAGGCACTTCAGGATAGGAGAGAGAGCCTCATGAGAAAGGCAGGGTTCGTCATCGCGCTGGGTCTCCTGGGAGCCACGCCGCTCCTTGCGAAACACCCGGAGCCCGCCGACCCGTTCCGGTGCATCGCCGTGAACGGGGGCGTGCTCCTCGAGTGGAGCTTCGTCTTCATCGCCCCGATCGAGGCGTACGTGATCCTGAGGGACGGAGAGCCGCTCGTGAAGCTCCCGCCCGACGCCACGAGCTACTTCGACGGCGCGGTCCCCGCCGGGACGCACGCCTACGCCCTCCTGGCGATCAACTGGACCGGCGAGCTCCTCGACCTCGCGAAGTGCGAGGTCGTCGTCGAGGACTCGGGCCTCCGCTGCAAGGTCGACGGGAACAAGGTGTACCTGGAGTGGGGACCCATCCTCATCGACGTGTTGATCCTCAAGTTCCGGATCTCGCGGAACGGCGAGACCATCGCGACCGTCCCGACGGACCAGCTCTCCTACGTGGACACGGTCTTCGCGGTGGGCGGCTACCGCTACGCCGTGCACGCCGTGACGAGCCCCGACTCCGAGCTCCTCGTAGGGACCTGCGGCGTGACCGTCACCTGCTTCGGGCTCAAGACTGAGGTCGCGGGCCTGACGGTGTACCTGGCGTGGGACCCCTCGCCCATCGTGAGCCCCGTCCGGCTCATCTACATCGTCACGCGGGACGACGAGCTGGTCGCCAAGGCCGAGCGCACCGAGTACAAGGACGCGGTGCCCGGGCCCGGGACCTACCTCTACCAGGTCTACGAGGACTTCGGGACCACGAGGAACGTCCCCATCCGCCTCGTCGGCGCCTGCCTCGTCGAGGTCCCGGGGCCCATCCCGGGGCCTCAGGACCTCGTCTGCGCGATCGACCCGATCGATCCCGTGCCGCTCGACCCCGTCCCCCTGGACCCGGCGACCGTGGAGGCGGGCGATCCTGGAGCCATCGATTCGGACGGCGACGGCATCGTCGACTCCACCATCCCCGTCGTCGTGATCGCCCTGAAGTGGATGAACCCCATCCGCTACGACAAGATCGTGATCCTCCGGAACGACATCGTCATCGCGACCCTCGAGGGCCCCGCCGAGGGCTACCGCGACCGCGTTCGGGCCGGCGGGACGTTCCACTACCTGGTCATCGGCATCCTCTCGAACCGGAGGAGCGAGCCCGCCGAGTGCAAGGTCGAGGTGCCGCCGACCCTCGTGCCGCCGCCCCAGGACTTGACCTGCCGCGTGATCGACGTGATCGACCTGGAGCCCGTCGACCCGACGGACCCGCAGCCCATCGGCGGTGGCGTTGACGCGATCCCCGTGCCGGTCGTGATCCTCCGCTGGTGGAACCCGATCCGGTACGCGAAGCTCGTGGTCCTCAGGGACGGCACCGAGCTCGCGCGCCTCGCTGGCGACGCGACGGGCTACCGCGACGTGAACCCGCCGTCGGGGCTGCACGTCTACGGGGTCTACGGGATCGTGGACGACGGCCGCCGGAGCCGCGCGGTCACCTGCGAGGTCGAGGTCGGCCCGAGGCCCGTCCCGCCCGTCGAGAACCTGCAGTGCCTCGTGACCCAGCCCACCGCCGCGAACGCCCGGGCCTCGGTGATCCTCGTCTGGGAGAACGCCGCCGCGTACGACAAGATCCTGGTGATCCGCGACGGCGTCGTGATCTTCGAGGACACGGGCGAGCTGAGGAAGTACCTGGACATCGGCGTGCCACCGGGGGTGCACGTGTACTGCATCGTCGCCGTCCTGGACGGCCGGAGGAGCACGCCCACCTGCTGCCAGGTGGTGATCGAGGGCCCGCCGGCGAGGAACCTGCTCTACTTCACTCCGGGCGCCATCGAACCGGTCCCCGTGGACCTCGGCGTGCCGCCTCCGATCCCGGAGCCCATCCCGCCGCTCCCCGGGAACCGCATCACGTGCCTCGCGAACAACCCGGACCCGGTCCACGGCTGGTCCTTCGGCGTGGGGAACGACCCGCAGTTCATCGTGCCCCGGGACGCGAACATCCGCGGCACCGCCACCCAGGCCTTCCACGGCGGCCGCGGCCCCGACTTCCTCCACATCGACTTGCTCGACGACGGGAGGGGCGTCGTCATGGCCGTCGTGATCGACGTGGGCGCATCGCCTGTGGACCCGCCGGAGACGCTGCCCCCGGGCCGCGGCCATCGGCTCCTCAACATCGTCTACGCCGCGGGCCCCCACGGCGTCCCGGGCGAGGCCTACCCCGTGCGCTACACGAACACGCTCGGGAGCCCGCCGGTCCAGGTCCTCTTCGTCGTCAAGGGCTTCGAGGTCGTGCCCGCGACGCTGCCGGGCTGGGTGTCCCTGCCGGGCCCGAGGTTCCTGCGAGGCGACTCGAACGGCGACGGCCACGCGGACTTGAGCGACGCGAAGCACACGCTGGACTGGCTCTTCCTCGGAGGGAAGAAGCCGGGCTGCATGGAAGCGGCGAACGCGAACGGCTCGGCCCAGGTGAACATCGCGGACCCCATCTACCTCCTCCAGTTCCTCTTCAGCGGCGGCCCCGCGCCCCCCTTCCCGTTCCCGTTCTGCGCCCTCGCCCCGGCGCCGCTCACCTGCGAGGACCCCGGGATCTGCATCCTGCCGGTGCTGGAGGGGTAGGCGGCCCCACGCGTCGCCCCACCGCATCACTCGCATCGCCCCCCTGCCCCCCCCGTCCCTTCCCGGCGCGCGCCGGGCGCC
>JACQVW010000869.1 GCA_016209535.1 Planctomycetota bacterium
AGCGAAATGCGGGGGCGGGATGCTCGGAGGCTGGCGTGGTTCAGATCAGGCTCCATTCGGGTAACAGGAAAGAGCTCAGCAGGGGCAGTTTGGTAGGGGCAGTATCGTGGGAATGAACGCGTGGTTCATTGCCGGGTGTCACCCGGCGTTGAACCACGCTCGGAGGCTCGGGCTCAAGGTCCACCGATCTTACTCCTGCGCCGGCAGGGCGCGCGGGCTGAAGGGGAAGCGGGCCCTTGATCCGCAGGTGCGCTCAGGGGGCACTCGGGAACCGCTCGGGCCTTCTCGTTTACAATAATGTACGAATTTGTATACTGCCGCGCGTGAGATTTGAACGCCTCCTCACCCTCGTCGGGCACCTGCCGTTCTTCGACCTCCCCATGCTCGTCCAGCTCTCCGGGGCGAGGCGCGCGACCCTGCGCACGCAGCTTCACCGCTGGAACCTGCAAGGCAGGATCATCCCCCTGCGCAGGGCCCTGTACGCGCTGGCGCCTCCCCACCGCCGCGTGGAGGTCCACCCGGCGTTCCTCGCGAACCAGATGTACCGGCCCTCGTACCTCAGCTTCCACTGGGCCCTGAGCTATTACGGACTGATCCCGGAGAGGGCCGTCGCCTACACGAGCGCGAGCACCCGCGTGCCGCGGCGCTTCGAGAACGCCTTCGGCCGGTTCCGCTACACCCACATCAAGAAGGAGGCGTTCTTCGGCTATCGCAGCGTGCGGATCGGCTCGCACGGCGTTCTCGTCGCATCGCCGGAGAAGGCGCTGCTCGACCTCTGGCACGTGGAGAAGGGTCCCTGGTCCGTGGAGCGGATGGCCGCGATGAGGTTCCAGGGCCTGGAGCTGGTGGACCGCGCCGGGCTTCTCGAGAGCGCCCGTCGATTCAGGTCTCCGCGGTTGCTCCGGGCCGCGCGAGCCTGGGAGGCCTTCGCGAGATCCGAGGTGGAGGGCACAAGGGAGCTATGAGAGACGAAGCGATCTCGCTGACCCAGGGGATCCCCGACCCGGCTCGACGCCTCCACGTCCTGCGGGAGTACCTGCAGGAGCTCGTCCTCCGGTCGCTTCACGAGAGCGAGGCCTTCACCTGCCTGTCGTTCGTGGGCGGGACCGCGGCGCGCCTCCTCTTCGGGCTCCCGCGCTTCTCGGAGGACCTCGACTTCTCGCTCGAGAGCAGCGCGGGATACGAGCCCGTCCGGTGGGTCGAGAAGGTCAAGCGAGATCTTGGCCTCGCCGGCTTCGATGCCGCGGTCTCGTGGAACGACCGGAAGACGGTCCACGTCGCGTGGGTGAAGATCGGCGGGATCCTTCGGGATGCGGGCCTGGCGGCGATGGCGCAGCAGAAGCTCTCGATCAAGCTGGAGATCGACACGCGGCCTCCGCCAGGCGCCTTGACCGCCGCACAGGTCGTGACGGGTCACGTGATGTTCGCCGTCCGACACCATGACCTCCCCTCGCTCATGGCCGGGAAGCTCCACGCCCTGATCACGCGGAAGTACGCCAAGGGCCGGGACTGGTACGACCTCCTCTGGTACCGCGGGCGAAGGCCGCCGGTGGAGCCGAACCTGGCTCTCCTCCAGAACGCCCTGGACCAGACGGAGGGGCCCGGAGCGCTCGAGGCCCGGCGCTGGGCCCACCACGTCCTCGATCGGGTGGGACGGCTCGATGTCGTGAAGCTGAAGGCAGACGTCGAGCCGTTCCTCAAGCGTCCCGGGGACGCCGGCCTCATCACGGCGGAGCACCTGCGGGCCGCCGCGGCGCGAAAGGCGGAGAGGGCTTGAACTCAATCCCGCCCCGCAGGCGGCGCCTCATCGCTCCGGCTCACGACCGCGACCGCCCGGTACTCCTTGCCGGCCGCGGGCGCCTCGTCGCCGGGTTTCCAGAAGGGCACGAGGGCGAGCTCGTCGGCCACGACGAGGTCCGCGGGGCCCTCCTTCACCTCGAAGGCGGTCCTCGGTTGCGGGGCGAGAAGGAAGGCTGCGGGGCGCGAGGGCAGCGCCGAGCGGCGCATCGTGGCGGTGAAGGTCAGCTCCTCGCGCCCGTCCGCGAGCCTCCTCGTGCGCAGGTCCTGGTCGTAGAGCGGGTCCACGACGGGCTTCGCTCGCGCCTCCCAGGCCGGGTCGCCGTAGAGGACCGTCGTCTCCCAGAAGACCCGCCCCTCGCCGGGCGCCTTCGCCTCGTCCCGGCAGCAGACGTACTTCATGGGGTCCTGGAGCCCCAGGCTCACCTCCCGGTGAAGCGCCTGACGGTTGAGCCAGACCGCCTCCGAGAAGCTGAACCTCCCCTGGAGGGCGAGGAAGTATTCCGCGATGCCCCACGCGTAGCACGACCGCGTCTGGAGCCCCACGTGACCGAAGAGCTGCATCGCACCGTGCCGGATCCAGTCGAGCGCCATGCAGTCCGTCCCGTCCACGCGGCCCAGGAGGCAGGTGCCGGGGGAGTAGTAGATCCTCGGGTTGTCCGCCAGCCCCTCGTGGACCTCGCCGGCCAGGTCCACGCCGAGGAGGGCCGCCTTCCGCTTCGAGCCGCGGCTCGAGGCCGCCTTCCGGGCGCGCTCGTAGGCTGCCTTGACGGGCTCCGGCTCCTTCGCGACGTCGGCGGCGGGGATGATCTTCCCGCCCTTGAAGCTGAAGCCGAGCTGCCAGTCGTGCTCGGTGGCGTGGCCGCTCGAGGAGACCATGTCCACCTTGCCCGAGTTCAGCTCCCGGACGAACTCCGCCGTCGTGTCGTCAGGCCCCCGGACCTCCCGGGGCGGCTTCCCGGGGTCCTTGATCCACTTCTTGCCCCGCTCGCCCTCGCTGAAGGACGCGCCGCTCTCGAGCCACTCGAGCCACCCGGAGCCGACGTGCGAGAGCGCCCGGCGGACCACGAGCGGCTTGGCCGCCGCCACCCGCAGCGCGTCCTTCGGCGTCGGCCCCGTGAGGACGGCCCACAGGGCGTCGTCGTAGGGGTCGCCGTCGAGGGACCGCATCAGGACGCCGACCTCGTGGTAGTAGACCCCGCAGAGCGGCACGCCGCGGACGAGGGTCTCCTCGGCCAGCTCGTCCGGCCGCGCCACGAAGCAGACGTAGCGGGGCCGCCAGGGCGCGAGCCTCGAGCGCAACCCCTCGGCGCCGCCGGGCTCCCAGGTGAACACCTTCGCCGCGTGCTTCTTCTCGAGGGCGGCGACCACCGCCTTCCAGTCCTTGTCCTGGAGCGTCTTCTCCTCGGCGACGACGGCATAGCGCGGCTTCTCCCGCGCCCCAGGCTCCGAGGCGAGGATCGGCGCGGAGACGCGGCAGAGGAGGAGGACCGCGAGGACGGAGGACACGGAGCGGGTGAGCGGTCTGCGCTTCATGGGGGCCTCGGATCGGACGCCTTCCCGGGGAAGGCTCTGGGAGCAGGTACGATGCCGCGTCCATTGAAGGCGCTCGCGCCATCGAGCGCAAGCCCGGCTCGGCCGGCCCGCCGCGGCACCGGTGCCGGCCAGCGGCGAAAGGGCCCGGGCGATCCCGCAGGCGTCCTGCGATCGATGGACCGCCCGCGGGCGGCGGTTAGAATCCACCCCCGACTCCCATGCGCCACCGGCCAGGACGACGCACGAGCACTCATCGAAGGAAGCCGGACGACCGCCGGCGCGGCCCATCCCCTGCCCGAGGCCCCGAGCGGAAGCCTCCCGTCCACGGCGTCGCGCGGTGGATCTCGAAGTTCGGGCTCATGTCGCGCGCCGAGGCGGAGCGGTGCGTCCTGGCGGGGCGGGTGGCCGTGAACGGCGTGCGGACCCTCGACCCCGAGCGGCCCACGAACCCGGAGCGCGACACGGTCTCGATCGACGGCCGCCCCCTCCGGGCCGCCCGCAAGGTCTACCTCGCCATGAACAAGCCCGCGGGCTGCATCACGACCGCGAAGGACCCGCTGGGGAGGCCCACGGCCTACGACCTCCTCCCGCCGGGCGCGGGGAGCCTCCAGGCCGTCGGCCGCCTCGACGCCGACACGTCGGGCCTCCTCCTCTTCACGAACGACACGGACTTCGCGGCGCGCGTCGCCGACGCGGGCGGAGGCGTCGAGAAGGTCTACGTCGCCCGCATCGGCGGCAGGCTCCGGCCCGAGGACGCGCGGCGGTTCGAGTCGGGCGTGGAGCTCGACGGGACGGTGACGCGCCCGGCGCGGTGCCGGGTGCTCGAGTCGGACGAGCGGGCGGCGCGGGTCGAGGTCACGCTCACCGAGGGCCGCAACCGACAGGTCCGCCGCATGTGGGAGGCCCTCGGCTACCCGGTCCTCGAGCTCGAGCGAGTCCGCGTCGGCCCCGTCACCCTCACTGGGCTGGCCCCGGGCAGGACGCGGCCCCTGGACGAGTTCGAGCGGACCGTGATCCTCCTCGAGGAGCACTGACAGGCGTCATGTCCCCGGTCCCGCAGCACCTCCGCAGCGACCTCCTCGATCTCCTCCCCGCGAGGCCGGCGCTCCTCGTCCTCGACTTCGACGGGGTCCTCACCGACGACCGGGTTTACGTCTCGGAGGACGGCGCGGAGACCGTCTGCTGCACGCGCGGCGACGGCATGGGGACGACCCTCCTCCGCCGCGCCGGATTCCCGGTCCTCGTGATCTCGACCGAGGTGAACCCCGTGGTGGCCGCGCGCTGCCGGAAGCTCAAGGTCGAGTGCATCCAGGGTGTGGCCGACAAGACCCTGGAGCTCCGGCGCATCCTCGCCGAGCGCGGCGTCCGGCCCGAGGAGGTGGTCTTCGTCGGGAACGACGTGAACGACATCGGCTGCGCCCGCCTCGCCGGCTGCGGCCTGGCCGTGGCGGACGCGCACCCCATGCTCGTGGCCGCCGCGCGAGGCGTCCTCTCCCGCCCCGGCGGCCGCGGCGCCGTGCGCGAGGCGGCCGAGCTGATCCTGGCGCGGCTGGGGCGCGAGATCGTGTACAACGAGAGCGACCGCACATCGCCCCCATGAGCTCCGCGCCGCTCCCACAGACCTCGGCCACCGTGCCGCCCCTCCCCCACGCCCGCGAGCTGGACCTCGAGGGCCTCGAGGAGGCACTGCGGCGCGGCCCCGCCCGCCGGCCGCGCGAGCTGGCGCTCTCTCTCGCAGCCGCCCTCTATCGACACGGAGCCCTCACGCGGGACGAGGTCGCGGCCAAGACGCCGCTCGGCCGGGAGCGCCTGGCCGCCGTCGAGTCGGCGGTGCGGCTCGGCCCGCTCCTCGAGCTCGAGCGGCGCGTCCCCTCGCAGGCGGACGGGGGCGCGCGGCTCGTCTTCTCGGTGAGCCGCCTCGGCGGCAAGGAGGCCGTGGAGGCGGTGGCGATCGCGCGGCGCGATGACCTCACGCTCTGCCTCTCGAGCCAGGCGGGCTGCGCCCTCGGGTGCGTCTTCTGCGCGACGGGCCTCCTGGGCTTCCGCGCGAACCTCACGGCGGGCGAGATCGTCGAGCAGCACGCATGGGCGGTGCGCACCGCGGGGCATCGCGTCACCGACGTCGTCTTCATGGGGATGGGCGAGCCGCTCCTCAACTACGATGCGGTCATCGCGGCGGCCTACCGGCTCACGCGCGCCGAGGGGCCCCAGATCTCCTGCCGGAAGATCGTGATCTCGACCGTGGGGATCGCGCCGCGGATCCGGCAGTACGCCCGCGAGGGCCACCCGTTCCAGCTCTTCTTCTCGATCACCTCGGCGATCCCCGAGAAGCGCGCGAGGCTCATGCCGATCGAGGCGAGGTACCCGCTCCCGGAGCTCCGCGAGGCCATCGACGAGTTCGTGCGCTCGCGGCGCAGGAACCGCTACGCCACCCTGCAGTACGTGACGATCCCCGGGGAGAACATGGGCCCCGAGGACGTGGCGGCCCTGGGAGAATTCACGCGCGGCCTCAAGTGCATCGTCAACGTGATCCCCTACAACGCGGTCATCGACCGCTTCCGCCCGCCCACGTGGAGGGAGGTGAGCGACTTCACCCGCTCGCTCCGGGCGATCCAGGTCCCCGTGAAGGTCCGCTACTCGAGCGGCAAGAGCGTCGCCGCGGGCTGCGGCCAGCTCGCAGCCGACCTCATCGCCGCCGGCGCCCCCTCGGGCCACATGACGGCCCCGCCGGGGATCTTCTCGGACCTGCACGGGTGAGCTCCATCACCCCGCGGCCGGCACCGCCTTCGCCTCGCTCCGCCTCCTGGCGGTGAAGACGTAGCCCTTGCGCACCTCGACGCGATCGAAGTCGCAGTCCGTGACCTCGACGACATCGTCTCCGGTCTCTTGCTCGGTCTCGACCTCCTCGAGGATGGCCTTGAGAGTCGGGCTGCTCTCCTCGAGGAGCACGAACTTGGGGAACCGCAGGCGCTCGGTCAAGGTGAACGACTCGTGCAGGCGCAGCGCGACGTATTCGAAAGTCTCGAACTTGCCGAGGTCCACCCACGGGCCTGCGATGACCAGATCCCACCTGTCGCCGTTCGCCGCCCGAAGAAAAAGGGCGAAGAGCGTCACGCCGCATTTCTCGCGGACGATCTGGTCCCTGAGGGCCTTCAGCTTAGGAAAGAGGCTCTTCACAGGGCTTCCTCCACACCGGAGAGGTGGAGAAGGACCTCGAGATCGTGCGTCCTGAAGCTTTGGTAGTCCTGGAACTCGTTCCGTTTGGCAGGGAAGCCCGCCCAGGCGAGCGTCCTCGCGATCCGTGCCTTCAAGGCGATCTCGATCGCATAGCCGCCCAGGTACACGGCGCCATCGTACCTCGAGGCTTGAAGAAGAGCTTGGGCGTCCTCGAGGCGGGCTTCGGCGAGCCCTTGTAAGTCCATGTAGCCGATCATGCGCTCCGCAGCATAGCGCGTCGGGCACATCGCGTCAAGGACAATTACTACATAGATGGAAAAAAGAGTACTTCACAGCCTTTTTACCGTCAGCCTCCCACCGCCGGCGCGCGGTACCGGAGCAAGGGCATCCCCCCAGGCTCCGACGGGTGGGTCTTGCTCCGACGCCAGGGCTGCATGGATCTGAGGTTCCCGTCACTCCTGTGTGCGCCGCCCTGGACACACCCTCCTTCGATCCGTAAGAACGTAAAACCCCTTGCGAGGGAAGCACTTGCGAAGTTTTCCATCCGTAAGTTGACCCGAGCATCTTACGGATCGAAAACGTCCCATCTCGTTGCCTGACAAGGCCTTTTACGTTCTTACGGTTCCGTGAGGGGCAGGTAGCGCCGGAACGCCTCCTGGAAGGAGTCGAGCCGGTATCCTTTCACGGCGGTCGCGGCCCCCGGGGTGGCCTGGAAGGTCGTCGGGAAGACCTTGAACGGCCGCAGCAGGCGCGCGAGCCCGTGCGGGGAGAGCGGCCTCCCGCGCTGGATCTCCCTCCACGGCCGGTCCTCCATGGCGTGGAGGGCCTCGAGCAGCTTCGCGGTGGAGAGCCGGTCCGTGACCGGACCGTCGGACGCCTGGCCGCTCGGCACGCGCTGGACACCGGGGGAGCCCTGGAGGCCCTGGAGCCGACGGAAGACGGCGCGTATGTCGGTGAGCAGGAGCACCGCGTCATCGTCATCCTCTCCGCGCCCGCGCGAGAGGGCGAGCGCGGCCTCGCTCGCCAGCCGGGGCCACTCGCCCCCGGCTCTCTCCGCGACCGCGAGGAGGGGGCGCCAGTTGTCGGCGGCGCGGTCGTCGAGGGCGCCGGGGGCCTCGGGCCGAAGCGCACGGAGCGCGGCGTCCTCGTCGCGGGCCCAGCGCTCGGCCTTCCGCCGCCAGCGGGCGAAGAACGCCGCGGCCTCCTCGCGCTCGACTCGTTCCGCGTGCTCGCCGTGCGCCTTGCGCTCGAGGCGGACTTCGATCGAGCGGTCGAGGATCGTGGGCGGCGGCCTTCCGATCATGGCGATGGCGACGGGCGCCCACGTCGAGAACTTTACGGGCACGCGTCCCGGCCCGTCCACGCGCAAGACGAAGGCCAGGTCGCGCGAGTGCCCGGAGTTGATGATGCCCCGGAGCGCCTCGCTCTTCGCGAGGAACGTGTCCGCCTCGTCGATGAGGACCGTCGGGCGGTGGAGCTCGATCTCGCGGAAGAGGGCCGCCGCGGAGACGTTCGAGAGGGGAAGCGCCCTCGCCGAGGCGCGAGAGAGGAGGTCCATCGCGGTGGACTTCCCGCACCGCTTCTGCGGGGAGGACAGGAGGAGCCGCGGGAAGACGCCGAAGGCGTCGAAAGCGTCGAAGGCGTGCGTCCCGAGCGCCCACAGGGAGATCGCCACGTCGCCGTGCGCCGGCAGCACGAGGTGACGCCGGAGCCGCGACCGCAGCTCGTCGAGGATCGCGGCCCCCCGGACGGGCTCGGGCCAGGGCCCCGTCACGGCCGGCTCGAGCGCTTCGGACCCAGCCGGCTCTCGCGCCGCGGATCCCGGCGCCCCTTCCGCCGTTGCCTCCCGTCTCCTCCTCCGTCCGAGGTCCCTCGCGTAGAAGCGCACCCTGGCCGACCCCCGCCTCCTCGAAGGTTCAAGCAACATCCAGACCTCCTCGCGCCGAAGCGCCCCCTGCAGAGCCGCCCCCGTTCCTTCACTTCAGACCACTCAGACCACTCAGACCACGCGCCACGTCTCGCTCGCCGCACCCCGCTCACTGCCTCGTTCAGCGCTCACGATGGTTGGGGCGAGGGACAGAAAGCGCAAAGAAAAACTGCAGGATTCTCCGGGAAAACAAGCCACGACGCTATGGAGTGATAGGGAGTGCTATGGAGTGATAGGGAGTAGTAGGGAGCTGACTGGAGTACCAAGGAGCTGCTCGGAGTAGTAAGGAGCTGACTGGAGCTGTCAGGCATTGACATTGACATCGACTGGAGGCGCCAGAGGTTGCGGTGCGTCGGTCCAATCGGCCTCCCCGTAGCCGCTCAGGCCTCACCTGGCCAGGCCTCGGACGGACTCGCGGCAGGATGGAAGCTCCGAGGCCACGAGTCGCTGAGCTAGAGCTAGGTGCTCCAGTCCTCCAACTTCAAACCCTTGACGCGTCGAAACTCGCGGGTGTTGTTGGTTGCGAGCGTGAGATCTCGTGCAAGAGCTTGAGCTGCCAGGAGGACATCGTAGGGGCCGATCGGAGTGCCCTTCTTTTCCAGGGCAGCTCTCACCCACGCGGCCTTGCAAGCATCCTCGGCCGTGAACACCAGCTTCGAGAACGGGGCCAGGAAGGCATTCACTTCCTTCAGGAGGCGCTCTCGTGCGGGGGACTTCTCACATCCGGTGACCAGCTCGTAGACGGTGATGGTGGAAACCATCACCTCACCGGGAGTCTTCGAGAAGAGCCGCTGGGCGATCTGGGGCGGCTTGTTCTTGATGGCGTAAGAGCAGATGTCGGTGTCCAGGAGCCAGGCCATGCCGTGCCTTGCCGTCAGTGCCGTCAGTGCCGTCGGTCGAGGTCCAGGTCTCGTCGCTGCATGGGCGGCTGCTGTCGGCCTTCCGGCATGAAGTCCTCGCCGAGCGGCTGCCAGCTCCTCCACCAGCTCTCCCAGGAGAACTCCTCCACCGGCTCCAGGATCACCGCCTTCCCCTCGCGTCGAATCGAGACTTCTCGCACGCCCTCGAAGCGGAACTCCTTTGGAAGGCGGAGGGCCTGGCTTCGACCGTTCTTGAACAATTTGACCGTCTTCATACCCAAAGGATATCACAGCGGGATATCACGGTCAAGGATTCCGGCCACTTCGCCTTGCAGTTGACGATCCGATTGGGCCGCCTGGCCGCACCGCAGGAAGGTCGCCGCAGGGCCGCGGTCGCCCGGGCGAACCCTGGCCAGGGCGACGACCCTGCGGTGGGAGCATGCCCATAGTGGAAAGTATTTGCTACTGATACTCGTTTTGTCATACAATGCCTTCATGGCCGCCGATAACGCCTGGAAAGACATCCTCGAGCGCAACTTCGAGGACTTCCTCGCCTTCTTCTTTCCCGCGGCCCATGCCGCGATCGACTGGAGCCGCGGCGTGGAGTTCCTCGACAAGGAGCTCGAGGCCATCGCCCCCGGCGGCAAGACCGGCCCCCGCGTCGTCGACAAGCTCGCCAAGGTGTTCCTCCGGCGACCGATCCGAGGACGGGCCGAGGCCTGGTTCCTCGTCCACGTCGAGGTCGACGGCCGCGCCGGGCCTGACCTCGACGAGCGCATGCACGTCTACGACTACCGCATCTTCGACCGCCACCGCCGCCAGGTGGTGGGCCTCGCCGTCTTGACCGAGGCGGGCGCGCGGGCTCGCCACGGGGTCTACGAGCGGGGCCTCTTCGGCTACGGGAACCGCTTCACCTTCCGGGTCGTGAAGCTCTCCGAGCACCGCGACCGGCGGGAGGAGCTCGAGCGGAGCGCCAATCCCTTCGCACTGGTGGTCCTGGCCCACCTCGAGAAGCGCGAGGCGCACACGGACCGGGACCGGCAGGTCGTGAAGCTCAGGATGCTGCGGCGACTACTTGAGCGCAAGCTGAAGCGCCGGGATATAATGGCGCTGTTCCGGTTCATGGACTGGCTCCTCGCCTTGCCCGAGAATCTCGAGAAGGAGCTTGACAGCAGGGTCGAGGCCCTGAGACAGGAGAAGCGAATGCCGTACCTTGCGCGGTTCGAACGGAAAGCTCTTGAGCGGGGCCAGCGGAAGGTGCTCCTCGAGTCCATCGAGCTCGGCCTGAACCTCCGCTTCGGGCGGGAGGGCCTGGCCCTCGTCCCCAGGATCCGGGAGATCGAGGCTCTCCACCACCTCAGGGCCCTCCTCCGCGCCCTCTTCAAGGCCAAGCAGATCGACGGCGTAAAGAGGGCCTTGGGAGGCCAGGCCAAAGCGCTGGCGCGCCGAGCGAGGCGCTGAGCGGACCTGCCTGGCGGCGAAGGGCCCGAGTTGCGACCCTGAGAAAGGAAAAGCCAATGCCCTACCTTGCACGGTTCGAGCGGGAGGCCTTTGAGAGAGGCATAGTGATAGGCCGGCGCAAGGTGCTCCTCGAGTCCATCGAGCTCGGCCTGAACCTCCGCTTCGGGAGGGAGGGCCTGGCCCTCCTCCCCAAGGTCCAGGAGCTCGAAGACCTCGACCGCCTCAGGGCCCTCCAGCGGACCACCTTCAAGGCCAGGAGCCTCGAGGCCGTGAAGAGGGCCTTGAGGAACAGCCGCGCCAGGTCCCGGCGGCAGCGGACGCGGCTCTGACCGGGCCTGCCCGGGCGGACGAGCCGGCCCCCGCCTCCCCGCTCACCGGCATCCCTCCTGCGCCCGCTCGCAGCCGAAGCTCGCGTCCATGGGCAGCGAGCCCAGCCCGCAGGCCGGGAAGGGCTCGGCCGGCGGCGGGCCGCCGAGGAAGCGCCAGGCGAGGATGTGGACCGCGTCGGCCGTGCCCCCCGTGGCGGCGTCGCCGTTCGCGTCGCAGGCGGCCATGCACTCGGGGAGCCGGCCCCCCAGGAAGTTGTAGGCGAGGAGCGTGACCGCATCGGCCATGCCGGCCGCCTCGCCGTCCCCGTTGCAATCGCCGCGCGCGAAGCGGGGGCCCCGGGGCGGGGGCGGAGGCGGCGGCGGGGGCGGCTCGCAGCCC
>JACQVW010000895.1 GCA_016209535.1 Planctomycetota bacterium
ACTCGCGTGCGAGTCCCGTGGCTCGGAGGGAAGCACATCGAGTTCGCCTTCGGGTAGGCAACGAGGCCCGTAGTGTTAGGTCGCAAAGCTGCCGTGGGAAGCCAGGCTAGCGAATCGGGCGCGCCCATCCCCCAGCTTTTCTCTCCGTCACTTGGCTGGACGCATTACACCATATTGATCCGGGTCACGAATCACACCGCGCGTGCATTCTACGAGATCGAGGCCGCGCGCGAGGGCTGGTCCAGCCGCGAGTTCGAGCGGCAGATCGCTTCCCTCCTCTTCGAGCGGCTTGCCAAAAGCCGTGACAAGGACAAGGTCTTGGCGCTCGCCCGGCGGGGGCAGGAGCTGGCTGCCCCGAGCGACGTCATCAAGGATCCGTTCGTGCTCGAGTTCCTCGGGCTCAGCGAGCGTTCCGCGTGGCGAGAGCGTGAGCTCGAGCAGGCCATCATCGATCGCATCGAGGAATTCCTCCTCGAGCTCGGCAAGGGGTTCTGTTTCGTGGCGCGGCAGAAGCGGGTGACGGTGGAGGGAGACCACTTCTACATTGACCTCGTCTTCTACAACCGGCTGCTTCGCTGCTTCGTCCTGGTCGACCTGAAGCTCGGCAAGCTGACGCACCAGGATCTCGGCCAGATGCAGATGTACGTGAACTTCTTCGATCGCTTCCAGCGCGCGGAGCACGAAGCGAAGACCATCGGCATCGTCCTGTGCTCCGACAAGAACGACGCCATGGCGAGGATCACGCTTCCGGAGAGCAACGAGCAGATCCTCGCCGCGCGCTACCAGATGTACCTGCCCACCGAGGAGGAGCTGCGTGCCGCGCTCGCCCGCGAGCGCGAAGAGGCCGAACGGGCTCTGCGGCTCGCGGCGGACGAGAGGGGCCCGGCAGACCCAAAGGGCTGAGGTCCACAAGTAGGAGCTCAAGGCTCGTCACCGAGCACGCTCGCGGCGACCGGCCGGCACCGCCTGAACAAGCCCCGGGATCCCTCGGAGGCCGCGAGGCCCAAGAGAGATCGAGGCGAGGCCCAGGAGAAGATTGCCCAGGCACGCTCCCACGGTTAGCCTCGGAGAGTCGCGCCGACTTCGCCCCGCAGGAGAAAGGAGGCTCCGTGCGTCCGACCGCGCTCTCCCTCGCCTGGTCTTCCTGGATCTCCTCGATCTCCTGGATCCCCTGGATCTCCTGGCCGGCCCTCTCCGTCTCCTGGACCGCCCTCTCCGCGCAGACGCCTCCCGAGCCGGTGCGGGTCCTGTGCGACCCCGCCGATCCCGCCAACCGCTGCCCCGGGCCCGACTGCGTGTGCCTCGAGGACTCGCTGGAGGTGACCTTCGACCGGCAGAGCCAGTCGGTCCTGGACCTCACGCCCTTCGAGCCGGGCCGGCGCATCGAGACCGCGGTCGTGCTCGACGCGAAGAGCCCTCGCATCCAGGGCTGGTCCTACGCCGTCGAGCACGAGGAGGCCTTCCTGACGCTCGAGGCCGTGACCGTCGCGGGCACGGCGGCGGACGTGGCCCTCTCGGGCGGCTTCGTCGTGGCGGACATGGCGGACATCGAGGCCTGCTCCCTCCAGGACCTGCGCTGCCTGGAGCCCCGCCCCGGAAGCGGCTACATCGCCGCCGTGATCTTGAGCTTCACCCGCGACATCGCCCTGCCGCTCGAGCGGGACGCGATCGGCCTCGCGAGGTATGCGGTCACGTCGAGCCCTGGCCTCTCGGGGACCCTGATCGTCGTCGTCGACGGGAAGCTGAAGAAGGGCTCGTCGCCGCCCGTGGTGATCAACATCACCGTCGACGGCAAGTCGCGGCTGCCCTCGCGCATCGTGGACGGCTGGGTGGGCATCCACGGCGACCCCACCTTCGAGGACTGCACGAACCAGCTCGACGATGACGGGGACGGGGCTACCGACTGCGCCGACAGGGACTGCGAGCAGGTCCTCTCGTGTCTGCCGAAGCGCGACCATTGCACCGGAGGGGCGGATGAGGATGGGGATGGCCTCGCCGACTGCGCCGATCCCGACTGTGGCGCCTACCCGGCGTGTCTGCCGAAGCGCGAGCAGTGCTCCGGCGGGGCGGACGAGGATGGGGACGGCCTCGCTGACTGCGCCGATCCCGACTGCGGCGCCCACCCGGCGTGCCGCCCGGGGCCCGAGGTCTGCGACAACGGCGGGGACGACGACGGGGACGGCGCGGCGGACTGCGCGGACGCCGACTGCTCCGGCGCGCCCAACTGCCCGCCCCTGCCCGAGGCCTGTGCCAACTTCCGCGACGACGACCGCGATGGCGCCGTCGACTGCGCCGACCCCGACTGCGCGGGGGACCCGGCCTGCATCCCGCGGCCCGAGGAGTGCGGTAACTTCCGCGACGACGACCTCGACGGGCGCACGGACTGCGATGACGCGGACTGCGCCCGGGCTCCCAACTGCGCTCCACCGCCCGAGGCCTGCGACAACGGACGCGACGACGACCGTGACGGCGCCTGGGACTGCGCCGACCCCGACTGCGCGGGGGACCCGGCCTGCATCCCGCGGCCCGAGGAGTGCGCCAACCTGCGCGACGACGACCTCGACGGCCTCGTGGGCTGCGATGACCCGGACTGCGCGGCGTTGCCCGACTGTGCTCCCCGGCCCGAGGTCTGCGGCAACCGCCGCGACGACGACCGCGACGGCGCCAGGGACTGCGCCGACGCGGACTGCTTCCAGGACCCAGCTTGCGGTTCTCCGCCCGAAGGGTTCCCGGGAAGGCCCGGCGAGATCTGCGGCAACTGCCGGGATGACGACCGGGACGGCAAGGTCGACTGCGAGGATCCCCGGTGCGCCACGTTCTCGGGCTGCCGGCCCGAGCTCTGCGACAACGGGGCCGACGACGACCTCGACGGCGCCGCGGACCTCGACGACGCGGACTGCGCGGCGCCCGGCCCCGCGGCGCCGGCATGCCCCGACTTCGCCTTCTACTTCGGGCCATCGGCCGCGAGCGAGGACCTCGAGACCACGGACGGGGCCTTCGTCATCTCCCTGCGCAACGCTCGGCCCGTCGCCGGCTTCTCCCTCGGCGTGAAGCGGGTGGACCGCTCGGGCGGCTCGAAGCACCAGCTCGCGGGCCATCTCGGCGCCGGGCCGAACGGCCGGGTCGGCCTGAGCGTGACCCTCGAGGATGGGGAGGTGCTCCGGCCTCACAGAGGGAACAAGGCCAGGGGCCCGCTCGGCGCGGAGGTGGTGCTCGTCGAGCGCGGCTCGGCCCTCGCCGGCATCGGGTGCCACGATTTCCTGGCCGTGGACCTCGCCCCGGCCTTCGGCGGCCCGGGGTTCACCGTGGCGTATGCCGCGGGCGATCGCCCCGGGGGCATCGCGAGCAGGATCCTGCCCTCGGGAGGCGGGGGCTCCTGCCCTGCGCACGAGGTCCTGAGGGTGCGCCTCGGGGAGCGCTCGGAGGCCGAGAGGTTCCTGCGGGCCGACGCCGACGGCAGCGGGAGGCTCAGCGTCGCCGATGCAACGAAGGTCCTCCAGGTGGTCCTGGGCCACGCCGAGCCGAAATTCGATTGCGATGACGTCCTCGACTCGAATGACGACGGGAGGGTGAACCTCGTCGACGCGATCGCGTTGCTGCAGTTCCTGTTCGCCAGGGCCGCGAGCATCCCGCCGCCCTTCCCGGAGTGCGGCCGGGACGGCACGCCCGAGGCCAGGCCCCTGGCCTGCGCGGAGTCGAACTGCGGCTGAGGGCTCGCCCTCCAATCTTGGGCCGCCCGCGCTTGCGTCTTGCGCGCCTCAGTCTTGACCGCAGATCCCGGGTCAACGGCTTCGATCGGTTCGCGATGAGCTCCTGATCGAACTTGGCGGCTACGGTTACAATCCGCCCCCAGGACCCCAAGAAGGGCCGGAAGGAGGCTCGCCGCCATGACCGCCACAGGTCGCCGCTGGATCGCGTCGCTGTCGATCGCTCTCGCCTCGGGGCCCGCATCGCCTGGAGACGCGCCCCCCCCGGCCCTGCCGGCGCGGGCGGAGGCGCGGCCCGCGGGGCCGCTCGCAGGACCCTCGCCCGGACGGATCGTGCGGGTCGTGAGCTTGTGCTTCCGCGGGAAGGGCCTCGGGGAGATCGCCGCAGCCGTCGACCGCGAGGGGGCCAAGGGGGCCGACCTGATCGTCCTCCCCGAGACATGGCGCGGGCAGAACGACCGCTCGAGCGAGCCCCTCGACGGGCCGACGACGCGCGCCATGGCGGAGCTTGCCCGGAAGCACCGCACCTACATCGTGAGCCCCATCGACCGGGTCGACGGACGCCGCCGTCTCAACTCCGCCGTGCTCATCGACCGCGAAGGCAAGGTCGCGGGCGTCTACGACAAGGTCTTCCCTTACTGGAGCGAGCTCGACCACGCGCACCCTGTGAGCCCCGGGAAGGACGTGCCGGTCTTCGCCACGGACTTCGGGCGCCTCGGCGTCGCGATCTGCTTCGACGTCAACTTCCCCGAGGTCTGGTCCCGGCTCGCGGGCGCGGGCGCGGAGATCGTCGTCTGGCCGAGCGCGTACTCGGCCGGCACATCGCTCCAGGCCCACGCGATCAACCACCACTACTACATCGTCACGGCGACGTGGACGGGCGACTGCCAGGTCTACGACATCACGGGGAGGAGGATCCTCGACGAGAAGGGCGAAAGCGCGGGGTACCGCGGCCCAGGGCTCCGCACCGCGGGGCTCCGCCGCTGTCCGCTCGGAGAGCGTGCCCGCCGCCCTCTCGACGAACTCGAGGCTCGCGAGGCAGGCGCGCAAGGGCTCCGCGATCGAGGGGTGCTCCGCCACGAGCCGCTCGGGGTCCACGGGCCGGCCGCCCTCGAGGTCGGCGAGGTACGCCTCCACGACGCGGGTCAGCTCGTCCTCGTCTGCCCTCGAGGGGCTCGACGGGGTCGCATTGCGGAGCAGCGCGTCGCCGTTCACCTTCATGACCGCTCCTCCATGACCTCGCGGAGCTTCACGAGCGCCCGCGTCCAGAGCTTCCGCACGGCGCCCGGCGAGCGGCCCATGCAGACCGCGATCTCCTCGAACTTCCGGTGGTCCAGGTGCCTCATGACGATCACCTCCCTGTAGTCCTCCGGCAGGTGCGACAGGGCGTCGGCGAGGAGCACGGCCAGCTCGCGCTGCGAGGCCTGGTCGCTGGGGCTCGAGACGGCCGAGGCGAGCGCCTCGTGGACGGCGGCGCTCGAGCGCTCGAGCATGGCCTCGAGGGACTCCTCCCGGTCCCAGCGGCGCCGGTGCGCCTGCTGCTTCTTCGCCTCGTCGGCGATGTTCCGGACGAGGATGCGCCGGAGCCACACGGCGAGCTCCTGCTCGCTCGCGCCGGCGAACTGCCGGAAGTCCCTGTGGGCCTCGAGGAGCGTATCCTGGACGAGGTCGGAGGGGCCCACGTGGAGGCGGAGCGCTGCGCCCGTCTGGCTCCGCGCCAGGAGCGCGAGGTAGCTCCGGTAGTGCTCGAGGAGCCGGCCCAGCGCCTCAGCGTCGCCGGCGCGGGCCTGCGCGAGGAGCGACTCGGGAGTCGATCGGCCGTTGGAAGATGGTCTCACGGTGGTCACCCGTACGTGATGGCGAGCTTCCCGGGGGAATGTCCCCCGAAAAACGGCCCGATCTCCTGAACCTCCGCGACGGTCTATGGAGCTGCTCGACGAGGGCCTGTCTTGCCCTCTCTTGCCCTATCTTTGTCCAACCCTCGTGGGACCGCCCCCGAGAGCCAGCGCACAATCTGCCACGAAAGGAGGGGCGGGCACAAGGGGCTGCCGGCCCCGTTCCCCGCCTGCGGCGGCGACCCGACCGAGGAGGCCGGCGCGGGGGCACCGCGGAGGCGCGCCCGCTGGCCTGCGAGGAGTCGAGCTGCGGGTAGGCTTCCGAGCAGTGCGGGAGCAGGGCGAGAGGGGCGAGAGCAGTGCGGGAGCAGGGCCGGTCGCCGCGGCGCGGCGTCCCGCCCTCACGGGCACCGCGGGTAGGTCTCGCAGCCCTGCGCGGTCGCCGGGTCGGCGGGGCCGCAGCCGGGGAAGGGCGCTTCGGGCTTCGGGCCGCCCGAGAAGAGGTAGGCGAGGAGGTAGATCGCGTCGCTCATGTCGACGCCGCCGTCCACGTTCGCGTCGGCGGCGTCGAGGCAGGGGAGACCTTGCGTGCCCGTGAAGAGGTACTCGAGGATCGTGACCGCGTCGGAGATGTCCGCAGCGCCGTCCCCGTTAGCGTCGCCGCGCTTGAAGTTGGGGCCCGCCGCGAGGCCGAAGTCCGCCCAGTCGTACTCCGCTATCGTGAGCGCGTTCGCCCGGCGGTCGGCCTCGACGAAGCCCGCGCTGCCGTCGAGGACCTCGACCTCCGAGAGGACGAAGGGGCCGCTCTTCCTCGCCGCGTAGATGTCGCTCCCGCTGAAGTAGACGCGGAACCGGACCGCGTCGGGCTCCGCCACGCCGAAGAGCGACCCTCCCTCGGCCACGGGGGAGCCCTGGGAGTCCGTGAGCTTCGCCTTCACGAGGAACACGCCCGGCGCGCTCACGGCGAGGCCGCCTTCGACCCAGAGAGACTCCATGACCCCGTCCGAGTCATCGTCATCGGCGCCCGAGCTGAAGCCGCCCGAGAACGCCGCCGCGTCGCTCTTGACCTGGAAGCGCGTCGTGGTCTCCCTGCGGTAGAGGGCGATCGCCCCCGCGTCCTCCTCCGCCGCCACCTCGACCTCGTGGATCCCGGGCTGCGCCGCCGAGGAGACCCGCGCCGTGTAGACTCCGTCGGCGGCCGTGGCGTCGGGCTCCGCGCCGTCGTCAAGGAGCGCCAGGATCTCGAGGCTCCCGTCGGGGCGCCACACGCGGGCCTCGACCGTGGCTCCCGTCTCGGGGCGGCCGGACTTGGTGAGCGCCGCCGCGATCGTCGCCTGCCCCGCGAGCTCCACCTCCCCGGGCTCGACGGCCGCCGCGAGGGCGAGGTCGCTCTCGATGTAGGCTTCGACGGTGTACTGGATCGGCACGTTGTCGACGGGGTTCTCGAGGAGCGCCACGTAGGCGCCGATCGCCGCCGGGCCGAACTTGTACGCCTGCACCTCGTGACCCTCGCCGTCGCCGTAGGTCTGGTACTCGACGTCGGCTCGGGCGCCGGCCGCCGGCGGGTCGATCCTCTCGCCGCCGGGGGTGAGGACGTCGAAGCGGATCCCGCCGGGGAGGTCCGAGTTGAGGATGATGATGATCGACTCGGAGGTGTCGGAGACGAGGGGCAGAGCGCCGCCGGCCCCCGGCTCGAGGACGCCCGAGTAGATGTCCCCCGGCGGGAAGCTCGGGTCGAAGGCCCCCGCACCGCCGCCTGCGCCGTCAGCGAGCTCCCCGGCGGGGCCCACGCCTCCGCCCTCGCCGCCACCCGTGCCCTCGAGGCCAAGGATGGGCCCGGCCAGGAGCGCGATCGATGAGGCGCCCTTCCCGAGGGTCTCGTGGTTCTCCGCGACCCGATGCGCCTTCGCCCCGGGCACTCCGCCGAGGGCGCTCTCCTCGCAGACACGGTCGTCGTGCGAGGGGCAGCCGAGGACGGGATCGAGGAGGTCGAGACCCCCCGTCCCCGCGACGAGGTGCACCTCGGCGCCCCGCGTGGCGTCCACGCGCTGGTTGAAGAGCGCGAGGAACTCCAGGGTCTGCTCGGCGCCTCCCGAGAACACGAGCTCCTCGAGGGCCGGGCCGGCCCCGTCCCCGGGCAGCCGGAGGGGGTGACCCGCGAGCTCGGCCCGGGCCTCGAGGTGGCCTCGCACCGTGCCGAGGTTCGGCGTGCCGAGGAGCGCGAGCTTCCGGATCGGGGGAAGCCTGCCGAGCCCGGCGAGGTACGCGCGGGAGGCGAGGCCCGCGGAGCCGTAGGCGACGACATCGATCCACGGCGGAGCGGTCCCGAGCTCGCCCTCCAGATAGGCGCCGAGCTCGGCGGCGGCGCGCCCGAGGGCGTGGGCGCCGCGGGCGATCCCCGCCGACAGGACGACCGGGAAGGCGAGCGCCCGGTCCCCGATCCTCCTTCGGAGGAGCGTCCAGCGCAACGCGCCGTTCGGGCTCCCTCCTTGGTCGCCCTCACCCCCCGGCGCCTCCGCGGCGGGCGATGAGACGAGGACCACGGGCGGCGGGAGGACGAGGGCCACGTCGCCGTTCGGGGCCGCGACGGCCACGCTCACCCGGATCCGCCGCGCCTCGACGGGCAAGGGCACGGATCGGAGGACCGCGGCCTCGAGCGCCCCCTCGTACCGGACGAGGTAAGGGCCGGTCTTCGGCACGGGCACGCTGAAGGTCCCTTCCACGGTGACCTGGGCTCGGGCGACCTCTTCCCTGCCCAGCGGGTCCAGGACGCGCACCGTCCCCACGCGCACTGGCCCGCCGCCCGCCCAGGACACGCGGCCCCGCACGAACTGTGCGCCCTCGGGGGGTACGACGACCTCGCAGACCGCCGGCGGGCCGCGGTGGATCTCGCTCTCGATCGGGATGAGCTGGTAGCGGAGCGCGCCGATGGGGGCGAGCGCGTCGAGGTAGGAGCTCGCCGCGCCGCCCAGCTTGGCGATCCGCACGCCGGTCCCCAGGACCTCGTCAGCGTCGTAGGTGGGGGCGGGCGGCCACGTCAGGCTGACGGTCCGCGGGCCGGCGAGGCTGCAGGCGAAGCCCTCGATGGGAGGGAGCCG
>JACQVW010000896.1 GCA_016209535.1 Planctomycetota bacterium
CGCCGGGTTACACCCGGCTATGAACCACGCGTTCATTCCCACGATACTGCCCCTACCAAACTGCCCCTGCTGAGCTCTTTCCTGTTACCCGAATGGAGCCTGATTTGAACCACGCCCGATTCTCCCACTCGCTCACGGGGGAGTCAAACCCGCTCGAGTCCGCCATGGCGTGCGGACCACCCCCCGGGGTCAGTTCCTCCCGGGCCCCAGGGTCTCCGGCCTCCCGGAGGCCTCCTGGAGACCCATCGCTCGATCCCCCCGGCCCTCGTTCCTCCTGGCGAAGAACCCCTCCGCCAGCGCGAGGAAGGCCTGGGCGGCCCTGGAGAGCTTCCGGTCGCCCCGGTAGATCAGGCCCACGGCCACACGGAGGTCCGGCTGGAGCGGCACCATGCGGACCCCGTCGCGGCAGGCGTCCACGGAGGCCTCGGGTGCCAGGGACACGCCCAGCCCCGCGGCGACATAGCGCTTGACGACCTCGAAGTTGCTCAGCTCCATGACGGGCCGGCAGCCCCGCGCCGGTGCGTTCAAGTACTCCTCGACGCGCTGGCGGATCACGCTCCCCCGCTCCAGGAGGATGAGGGGCTGGCCGGCGATCTCATCGGGCCCTATGAACTCGCGCGCGGCCGATGGGTGGCCGTGCGGCACGATGCAGGCGAGGCGCTCGGCGAACAGTGGGAGCACCTTGAGCTTCGCCGGGAGCGGGAAGAGGGTGATTAGCCCGAGGTCCAGCTCGCGGTCCATCACCTTCTTGACGGCCTGGCACGACATGAGGCTGGTGATGCTCAGCTCCACCCTGGGATGCGCATCCCGGAAGGCCGTGAGGACCTCCGGGAGGAAGTAGATGCTGGCCGTGTCGCTGGCCCCTATCGACAGGCGGCCGCGGCCGAGGCTCTGCAGCTCGCAGAGGGCGCTCTCGAGGTCGTCGAGCTTCACCAGGAGCTCCTCGACCTGGTGATAGAGGATGCTGCCCGTATGGGTGAGCCTCACGGTGCGGCCCACGCGGTCGAGGAGCGGCTCGCCGACGGCCTTCTCGAGGGCCTTGATCTGGTGGCTGATGGCGGGCTGCGTCAAGTAGAGCTTGGCCGCCGCCTCGGTGAAGCTGCCGAGTTTGGCCACGAAGTAGAAACCCTTCAGTTGATCGAGCTCCATGATCCAACCCGGTGTCGCGAGGAGGAAGAGCAACCCGAGGAGACGGTCGAGCAGTGACAGTCCAGGATTCTATGGCAAACCCGGTCGCGGCGTCCAGACGGCACCGCGCCGCGCCTCCTGGCGTTTCGGCGAGACCGAAAGTAAGATGCGCGCCCCATGGAGCCCGAGCCCTCGTGGAGCCCGCCCGGTGACGGCGCGGAGCGCAAGGTCCTGCCGGACCTCCACGCGGCGCTCCGCCGCGTGGAGCGCCTGAAGGGGGAGGGGAAGCGGGTCGTCTTCACGAACGGCGCTTTCGACCTCCTCCACGTGGGCCACGTGAGGTCGCTGCGCCACGCGCGATCCCTCGGCGATCACCTCGTCGTCGGTGTCAACAGCGACCGTTCCGTCCGGGCCGCGAAGGGGCCGGGCAGGCCGTTCTTCCCGGCGGCCGAGCGCGTGGAGGTCCTCGCGGGCCTCGCGTGCGTCGACACGGTGTTCGTCTTCGACGACGCGACGGCGGACGCCGTGCTCGGCCTCCTCAAGCCCCACGTGCACGCCAAGGGCCCAGACTATGGGCTCGACACAGTCCCGGAGCGCGCGACGGTCCTCGGCTACGGGGGCCAGGTCCGCATCGTGGGGGACCCCAAGGACCACTCGGCGAGCGAGATCCTGCGGCGCCTGCGCACCCTCGAATGAAGGTCCTCGTCACCGGCGGCGCGGGCTTCGTGGGGAGGCACCTCGTCCGGCTCCTCGAGCGGCGGGGCCACGCTTGCGACATCACCTCCAGGGACGCTTCCGCGGCGGGCCCGCGAACGCTCCGCCTTGCGCTGCCCGACGAGGGCCGCTGCCTCGAGGTGCTCCGGGCATCCCGCCCCGACGCCGTCGTCCACCTCGCCGGGGTCTCCTACCCGCCCGACGCGGAACGCTCGCCGCGCGAGGCCCTCGACGCGAACGTCGAAGGCACCCTGGGCCTCCTCCGCGCGCTGCGCCGGTTCGACCCCGAGGGCCGCGTGCTCCTCGTCCACGTCTCGACGGGCCAGGTCTACGACGCCCGAGGCCCCGAGGGGAAGGAGCGGGTCTTCGCGGAGGACTCGCCGCTCGGCCCGGCGACGGCCTACGGGCGCACGAAGCTCGCGGCGGACCTGGCGGTGCAGGCGGAAGGCGACGGGGGCGTCCGCCGCGCGGTCGTCTTCCGGCCCTTCAACCACACGGGCCCGGGCCAGCGGCCCGATTTCGTCGTCCCGAACTTCGCGCGGCAGGTGGCGCGCATGGAGCGGGCCGCCGGCGAGGCGGTCCTGGAGGTGGGGGACTTGCGGGTCAGCCGCGACTTCTGCGACGTGCGGGACATCGCGGAGGCGTACGCCCTCGCGGTCGAGGGTGCCGTGCCCCCGGGGGTCTACAACCTCGCGTCGGGCCGCGCGGTCCCGCTGGAGGACGTGATCCGGGAGCTCCAGGCCCTCACGCCCCGGCGGTTCAGCCTGCGCGCGGGAGGCGCGCGGTTCCGGGCCGGCGAGCCCATGTCCGTCCGGGGCGACGCGTCGAAGGTGCGTGCCGCCTGCGGCTGGGAGCCCAAGGTGCCGCTCCCGGAGACGCTGGCGGGGGTCCTCGAGGAGTGGAGGAGGAGGGGAGATGCATGACGGTCTGAAGGCGGCGGTCCTCGGGGCGGTCCAGGGCATCACGGAGTTCCTGCCGGTGTCGTCCAGCGCGCACCTCCTGAGCCTGCGGCACGTCCTCGGCTTCGAGGCGGAAGGCATCGCCTTCGACCTCTCGGTGCACCTCGCCACGCTCGTGGCCGTCCTCATCTATTTCCGGAGGCTCCTCCTGGGCCTCCTCGTCTCGAGGGAGGGCTGGAGCGTCCTCCTCCGCGTCGCGGTGGCCACGCTCCCCGCGGTTGCCGCCGGCGTCCTCTTCGCCGAGGACCGCGAGAACGTGGGCCCCTGGGCCGCTGTCTGCGGCTGGAGCTTCTCCTCGGCGTACTTGCTCCTCTCGCGCGGGCGAGCGGGCCCCGGGTCTCAGGCGTCGCTCCCCTACGGGCGCGCCGTGCTCATCGGCTTCGCGCAGGCCCTGGCGATCTTCCCGGGCGTGTCGCGCTCCGGGTCCACGATCGCGGCGGGCCTCTGGCTCGGCCTCTCGCGGGAGGAGGCCGCGAGGTTCTCCTTCCTCCTGGCGATCCCCGCGACCCTGGGGGCCGTCTGCCTTGAGGCCTACAAGCTCCTGGGATCGAGAGGCTCCCACGAGGGCCTCTGGGCAGCCGCGGGGATCGGCATGCCCGTCGCCTTCGCCGTCGGCATCGCGTCGATCCATGTCCTGCTCCGCATCGTGCGGGGGAGCCACTTCCACCACTTCGGCTGGTACAACCTCCTCGCCGCGGCCGCCTTCGGAGCCTACCTCCTCGCGGCGCGCGCCGCGGTCACTCCGTAGGCCACCGGGCCTCCAGGAGCGCCGCGGGCCTGTCGTCGAGGAGGCGGTGGACCCGCGCGGCCGCGGGTGGATCGAGGTCCTTGGGGGCCACTACCCGGACCCGCCTCGCGCCGATCGAGAGCACGATCCCCACGGCGAGGTGGCTCGCCACGAGGTTCGAGCCGGCGAGGCTCACGAAGGGCAGGGCGATGCCCGTGATGGGCGTGAGGCCGAGGGTCATGCCGATGTTCTCGAAGGCCTGAGCGGCGAAGGAGACCCCGATGCCCGCGGCGACGAGGCGGCCGAAGGGCTCGCGGGTGTAGAGGCCGATGCGGAGGATCGAGGTCACGAGGACGCCGTAGAGGAGCACCAGCGCCCCCGCGCCCGCGAAGCCCGTCTCCTCGGCGACGATGCTGAAGATGAAGTCCGTCTCCTTCTCCGGCAGGTAGTCGAGGGTGTTCTGCGTCCCGCGGCCGTAGCCCTTGCCGAGGGGACCGCCCGAGCCCACGGCGATGAGCGACTGGCGGAGCTGGAAGCCCTGGTTGCGCGAGCTCGCGGACCCACGGGCCACGAAACTCTGCAGGCGGTCGCGCTGGTACCTCTGGAGGAGCGGGAGCCGGTCGCTCGCGAGGTACGCCGCCGCGAGGAGCGTCACCCCCGCGACCGCGGCCGTCGCCAGGTGCCGCGGCCTCGAGCCCGAGACGAAGAGCATGGCGACCAGGACCGGAGGGAACATGAGGCTCAGCCCCAGGTTGGGCTGCAGGAGGACGAGGATCATCGGGCCGAGCGTGAGCGAGAACGGGCCCACGAGGCCGGCGACCCGCTTCTGGTCCTCCCGGAACCGCAGGTAACGGGCGAGGGCGAGGATGAGCCCGATCTTCATGAGCTCGCTGGGCTGCACCTGGAAGAGGTACAGGTGGATGAACCGGTTCCTGCCGCCCGAGGCGAGCTTCACCGCCAGCATGCCGGCGAGGACTGCCGCGACGGTCCAGAAGATCGCGTACGCCCAGCGGTCGAGGTGCCTGTAGTCGAGGCGCGCGGCCACGAGGAGGCCCGCCAGGGCCACGGCTGCCTTCAGGATCTGGCCACGGGCGCCCCGGCTCGGGAAGGGGTCGCCGTACGCCGTCGTCGAGTGGACGAAGAGGATCCCCAGCGCCGTCAAGGCGAGGGACGACGCGAAGAGGACGAGCCTCCACCTCCCGACCTTGCCGGCGCCCGCCGCGGTCGTCACCGGGCGCCTCCCTCGCCCCGGACGAGGTACGCGCCCGGCTCCGCCTCGGCGAAGCGCTCGAGGATCCGTGCGACGACGGGGCCCGCGGCCTCGGCCCCGTGGAGCGCCGTGTGCTCGATGACTGCGACGAAGGCGATCCGCGGCTCTTCGAAGGGCGCGAAGCCCACGAGCCAGCCGTGGTGGAGCGTCCTCTCGCCGACCTTCACCTCCGCCGTGCCCGTCTTGAGGGCTGCGTTGAAGCGCCGGAGCCCCAGCGCGTCGCTCGAGGCGGTCCCCTGGGGCGCGTGGGCGGCGCGCCAGAGGCCGTCGCGGATCGCCGCCACGGTGCGCGGGTTCGAGAGGACGAGCTTGTCCGCCGGCTCGGGCCGCGCCAGGTGCGGGCGCGGCACGCGGTCGCCTCCCGCGGCGATGGCGGCCACGGAGCGCAGCACCTGGAGCGGCGTCGCCTCGACGAAGCCCTGGCCGATGGCGTAGTGGCAGGCCTGCCAGGGCTCGCGCGCCCTGTCCGGCGAGGCGAGGACACCACGCCCGAGGCGGCTCTCGGGGAGGTCGATCCCCGTGGGGCGGCCGTAGCCGAAGTTGAGGGCCCAAGGGTAGAGCAGGTCCGCACCCAGGTGCTTCCAGCCCACGTAGTAGAAGTAGACGTTGCAGGAGTGCTGCAGAGCCTCGGCCAGGTCCACGGTCCGCGAGGGCGTGTGGCCGTGGAGCGAGTCGCACTGGAGCGCCGGGATGAGCTCGAACTTGTGGTGACAGGGGAACCGCAGCTCGGGGCCGAACGGCTCCTTCCAGGCCCGCCCCGATTCCATGGCCGCCGCCGCGACGACGATCTTGAAGACCGAGCCGGGATAGAGGGGCAGGCTCGAGGGCCGGTCGATGAACCAGCCGCGCGTGCGGCCGCCCCAGCGGCGCTCGAGCTCGCCCGTGTATCCGGGCTCGCGCATGCGGCCCGGGTCGACGCCCGGGAACCCCACGGAGGCGAGGAGCGCGCCGGTCGCGAGGTCCATGACGGCGGCGCTCCCCGCGGTGCCCGAGCCGGCGGGCGCCGCGGGCTCGACCCGGCCCTCGAGCGCCTCGTAGACCACTTCCTGGAGGCCCGGGTCGAGGGACGTGACGACGTCCTCTCCGTCGGCCGGAGGCAGGTCCTCGAGCGTGTCCACTCGGCGACCCCAGCGGTCCACGCTGATCACCGACATGCCGTGCAGTCCCCGGAGCGCCGCGTCGTAGCTCGCCTCGAGCCCGCAGGCGCCGGCCAGGTCCGAGCGGCGGACACTCCCGGCGCGACGCTCCGCGAGCTCCTCGATGCTCTCCACGGCCGCGGCGTCGAGCAGTCGCCCGTCGTCCTCGAGGCGCCGCAGCTCCCCCTCGTCCGCGTCGAGCCGGCGCAGCCACCCCGTCAAGGTCCCGAAGGCCTCCCCTCTCGGGTAGACCCGGCGCACCGAGTCCTCGCACTGGATCCCCTCGTACTGCGCGGGGTGGTACTCGATCTTGGTCACCACGGCGAGGGGGACGTCCGCCGCGAGGAGCCACGGCTGATCGAGCTGGCGGCGGCGCAGGTCGCGGGCCTTGCGCGCCAGCCGATCCTCGGGGACGCCATCCTCCCGGTCGCGGTGCAGCTCCCGCTCGATGCGCGCGCCGATGGCCTCCAGGGTCTCCGCGACCTGGCGCGCGAGCCGCCCGCGCTCGGGAGCCTTGCCGTGGCGCGCGAGGAGCGCCTCGAGCCGCTCGAGGGTCGATCCGCGCTGCGATGCAAGCCGCAGGTCCACCCAGACCTCGGCGATGCCGTCCGCCGCGACGCGCGCCTCGAGCACTCGAGCGCAGCGCCTCCAGCGGGCCCGGAGGACCTCGGCAGCGACCCGGTCGATGCCGCCGAGGAGGAGCGCCCAGGAGCTCCTCGCCGCTCCGTCGTCCTCCGGAGTCCCCGGCGTATCCGGGCCGGGCGCCTCGAACCCGGCCATCTCGAGGATCCTCCGCTCGATCGCCTCCCGGGGTGGGACCTCGAATCGCTTCGCGAGCTCGTCGACGAGGGCGCTCAGGGGCTCGTCGAGCGGATCGAGGCGCGGGTAGACGAAGTGGAGCTGGTGGACGGGCTGGTTCCCGGCGAGGACCGTGCCGTCGCGGGCCAGGATCCTGCCCCGCCGCGGCGACGAGAAGGCGCGTCCGCGGTGTTGCGCCAGGCGCGCGTAGGCCGCGTGGGACTCGGGGAGGAGCTGGAGCCATGCGAGGCGCCCGAGGAGCCCGGCGTAGGCCAGGGCCATGAGCAGCGTCAGGACCTTGATGCGCGTGCGGACCACGGCGACCTCGTCACCTCGACCGTAGGTCGACGGGCCGGGATCGGGGGACCTCCCCCCGGGCCGGGGCCACGAGGCGACCGGGGCAGGATCGTGGGACAGCACCGCGGCAGGATCGTGGGACAGCACCGCGGCAGGATCGTGGGACAGCACCGCGGCAGGATCGTGGGACAGCACCGCGGCAGGATCGTGGGACGGTACCGCGCGCGGCGTCGAGGAGCGCGAGGACCACGAGACCCAGCGCCGCCTCCCACACCGCGGAGCCCGCCACGCTCTCGAGCCCCGGCATCGCGGAATCCTGGCGCCAGGCCCACATCGCGCCCGCGCGCGCCGCGCCGCCCGAGGCGGCCGCCAGGAGGAGGGCCAGGGCGCGCGGAGGCCAGCTCGCCGCGCCGGCGCGGGCGGCGAGGCCCGCGACCCACGCCGCGGCCGCGTACGCCGCCGCGTGGGCGCCCCAGGGGTCGAGGGAGAGCGCGTCCGCGACGAGGCCGAGCGCGGCGGCCGCGAGGAGCCACGGTCCCGGGCCCCTCAGGAGCCGCGCGCAGGCGAGGGTCACGAGGACGAAGTCCGGGGCGAAAGGCCCGCGGCCCGCGAGCTCGACCTCGTAGAGCGGGCCCGCGAGGACCTGGAAGGCGACCGAGGCGAGGAGGAGGAGGACGAGCGGCGGCTTCACGGTCGCGTCCCCTTCCCCGGGACCGTCGAGCTCAGCTCGGCGGTGGCCCGGGCCGCGAGGTCCACGGGGATGACGAGGCGCGTGAGATCCTCGACGCGCAGCGCCGCGCGCACGGCGAGCCGCTCGGGCCCGGCCGCGCCCGCCTTCCGGCGCACGAGGGACCCGACGAGGAGCCTGGGAGGGTAGACGCCGTCCTGCCCCTCGGTGAAGACGGGGTCTCCCTCCTTGAGGTCCACCTCGGCCGTGAGGTGGCGGAGCTCGAGGAGGGCGTGGCCCTCGGCGGCCTGGCCCGTGCCCCAGAGGACCCCCGAGGCCCCGGCGTGCCGGAACCGGACGCGGAAGCCCGGGTCGAGGAGCGTCTGGACGCCGAGGATGGGTGGGGCGGGCCCGAGGCCCGGGTGCACGCGGACGACGCGGCCCGCGAGGGAGGGGGCGGGCTCACCGCCCTCCTGGACCGCGGGATGAGTGGCGGCGCTGTCTCGCGGCACGGGCCGTGGGCCGCGGGGCACGGCCCACAGGAGGCTCCGGCCCGGCGAAGGGTCGCTCGCGGGCAGCACGTCGGCGAGGACGGGCTCGTAGCGGCCCTGGGGGAGGGGGGCGCCGCGGAGGTCCAGGTCGAGGCGGGCCCGGCGCAGATCCTCGCGCGCCGCGGCGAGCTCCGCCAGGAGCGCCTCGGAGGACGCCCGCGGCCCGGAGGCAGCCTCGGTTACGTCCGGAGGACCCGCCGCCTGCCGTGCCCGGGCCACGTGGAGCCCGACCCGCGCCGCCGGCGGCGCGGCCAGGAGGAGCGCGAGGGCGACGTGCCGCGCTCGGATGCCCGGTCCGCACCGGGGTTGTCCCACGATCCTGCCCCGGGGTGATGCGCGTCGCATGGTCCCTCCTCGGTGCTCAGAGGTCATCCTCGGCGCTCTCGAGGACCGATTGGAAGTCGTCGAGGCGCTCGAGGAAGATCCCGGTCCCCCGGGCGACGGTGGTCATGGGGTCGGGCGCCACGTGGACGCGCAGGCCCGTCTCCTCCTCGATCACCTCGGGGAGGCCCCGGAGGAGGATGCCGCCGCCGCAGAGGGTCATGCCGTTGTCGACGAGGTCGCCCGAGAGCTCGGGGCCCGTCTTCTCGAGGACCTCCCGGATCGCGTCGACGATCTGGCGCAGGGGCGCCGAGAGGGCATCGCGCACGTCCGCCGCCGTGACCGTTACCGAGCGGGGGAGGCCCGCGATGAGGTCGCGACCGCTCACGGTCAAGCTCTCGTCCTCCCCGTCCGGGCCTTCCCCGGCCGCGAGGGGGCAGGCCGAGCCGAGGCGGATCTTGAGGTCCTCCGCCGTGTTGGGGCCGATCAAGATGTTGTAGTTCTTGCGCAGGTACTGGA
>JACQVW010000880.1 GCA_016209535.1 Planctomycetota bacterium
GGCCCGGGGGCATGGGGACGTTGCCCTTGAGCTTCGCCCCTTCGCTCCGGACTGGCACCAACCGCCCCCCCTTCGGGGGGGCCCGGGGGGGGAGAAGACTCAGCCCTTCGCGAGCAGCCTCTGTGCCTCCTGCGGAATCTTCGGCTTCTCGACCTTTCCGAAGTCGCTCAGGTCGTAGCGGAAGTGGAAGGCGACGTGCCTTCCGCCCACGATCTTCTTGGCCTTGTTGACTTCGGTCTCCCCCTTGGTCGCGGCCAGGAGGAGCATCTTGATCGTGATGGGGAGCTGCGTCTGGGGGTCGATCTCGATCTCGTAGAGGGCGTTCGTCAGCGACTTGTCCAACCTGGACAAGATCTCCGGGATCTTTCAGCCACCGCCAAAACAGTTCGAGTTCTGCACCTCGATCAGATGGTTGAGCGCCTCCTCGGCGGGCGCCTCGACGCGGATGACCCTCGGCATAGCGATCGCCGACGTGCCAGCGCTCTTGGGCTTGTCCACGACCACGGTCCTGCCCTTGGGCGCGTCCTTCGCCGCGCCGGCCTCCTTCTCCTTGGCCTCCTTGGCACCGGCCTCCGGCTTCGCGCCGGCCTCGGGGGCGACCCCGCTGCCCTCGCCGTCGAGGACCCACTTGCCGGACGCCGGTGCGTGCTTGAGGGCCCGGCCGAGGATCACCTCGGGGAACTTGAAGAGCCTCTCCATCTTCACGCCGGCCGTCCGATCGCTGAGGATCTCCTTCCAGAGGCCGTCGACGTAGAGCGCGCCCTTCTTGAGCGTGCGGTACGCCTTGGGCTCGGAGCTGTACATCATGGAGCCGTACACTTCGCCCTCGTAGGACTCCTGGACGGTCCGCTGCGTGACCTCGTGGTCTTCCTTCGTGGAGAAGCCGCCCTCGATGTCCACCCTGGCCCGGTAGCTCCTCGCCTTCGCGAGGTTCACCGCCGCCTTCTGGAGAACGCTGGCGGGGCTCGGGGGCTTTGCCTGGGCTGCCTTGGCGCCGTCCCCCTTGTCTCCCTCGGCGACCACCACGGCGCAGGCCAGGAGCAAGGCTGCTCCGGCGCCGGCCGCAAGGAATAACCCGTTCTTTCGCATGATCCTTGACTCCTTCTGAAAGCCAGCCATCAGCGAAGCCTCGAGGCGTCCCCGCCGTTCTACACGGCCGGGCGGGCCTTCCACGACGTATGGCCCGGGAACCAGTCTATGTCGGAGGAGGCCCAGCGTCAAAACAGATTTCGGGCAAGCCTCGCGAAGCCTTGCCGCAGCGAGCCGCAAGCCTCGCTGCAGCGAGCCGCGATCCACCTCCCCGATCCGGCAATAGCATGCAGGGGCCACGGCCCGAACGGCGTCTCACCGCCGCTCGCGATCTACTCTACTCAAGCCCGTGGCGGCCGGAGCCGTGGCACGTTACGGTGGCGGCGGCAAGGGCCAAGGCCGCCAAGAGCCTCGCACCGGCACGCCTGACGCCTGCACCCCTTTCGCTCCCACGCCTCGCACCCGCACGCCTCGCCCCCGCACGCCTCGCACCCGCACGCCTCGCACCCGCACGCCTCGCACCCGCACGCCTCGCACCCGCACGCCTCGCACCCGCACGCCTCGCACCCGCTCAGCGCCGCTCCAGGACATCGCGGACCTTGATGGCCAGGCTCTCGGGCGTGAAGGGCTTCTGGATGAACGCCGCGTCCGGGCTCGAGAGCTCCGGCCGCACGGCGTCGCCCCCGTAGCCCGACATGTAGAGGACCTTGATCCCGAACCGCTGCCGGCGAAGCCTCGCCGCGAGCTCGCGCCCCGTCATCCCGGGCAGCAGGAGGTCCGTCACGAGGATGTGCAGGGGGCCGTCGAGCTTCTGGGCGACGGACAGGGCCTCCTGTCCGTCGCTCGCCTCGAGCACGCAGTAGCCTCTCGCCTCGAGGAGGTCGCGGAGCATCGCCCGCACGGTGCTCTCGTCCTCGACCACGAGCAGCGTTTCGCCCCCCGAGGGTCCGGCCGGGAGGGGCGGGACCGGTCCGCTGGCCTCCTCGACCTCGCTCGAGCGCGGCAGGTACACGTCGAACCGCGTGCCGCGCCCCGGTTCGCTGTGGACCGCGATCGCGCCCCCGCTCTGGGTCACGACGCCGTAGACCGTCGCGAGCCCGAGGCCCGTCCCCTCCCCGCGCTCCTTCGTCGTGAAGAAGGGCTCGAAGAGGTGGGCCCGCGTCTCCGGGTCCATGCCGCGGCCCGTGTCCTTCACCGAGAGGAGCACGTGCGGGCCCGCGGGGGCTTGCGAGCCGGTTTCGGGCGGTCGGCCCTCCCGCTCCACGTTGCGCGTCTCGATCTCGAGGATGCCGCCGGCCGGCATGGCGTCCCGGGCGTTCACGACGAGGTTCACGACCACCTGCAGCATCGGACCCGGATCGGCGCGGACGGGCCACAGTCCCGGCTGCGTTGCGATGCGCAGATAGACGCGCTCGCCCACGAGTCGCCGGAGCATGTCTTCCGTGTCGAGGAGGAACGCGTTCAGGTCGAGCCGGACGGGCGCCAGGACCTGCCTCTGGCTGAAGGCGAGGAGCTGGCGGGTGACGAGGGCCGTGCGCTCGCCGGCCTTCCGGATGTCCCCGAGCGCGCGGTAGACCGGGTCGTCCGGACTCAGGTCCTTCATGAGGCTGTCGCTGTACCCGAGGATCACCGTGAGGAGGTTGTTGAAGTCATGGGCGACCCCACCGGCGAGCCGCCCTATCGCCTCGAGCTTCTGGGACTGCCGGAGCTGCTCCTCGAGGCTCTTCCGCGCCGTGATGTCCTCCGCCACGCCGACCACCCGGTCGCTTGGGCCGCCGCGGCCGCGCAGCTCGTACGCCCGGTCCCAGACCCAGCGCACCGAGCCGTCGGGGCGGACGACGCGGTACTCGGCGCTGTACGTGACGCCCTTGTCGACGTTGGCCTCGAGGACCGTGGCGATCCTGGCCTTGTCCTCCGGGTGGATCGCCTCGAACCAGCTCATGGGGCTCTCGTAGAGGCTCGCGCAGGTGCGGCCCCAGGTCTCCTCATACGCCGGGCTCACGTAGTGGATCTTCGAGTAATCGCTCGAGGCGACGTAAAAGACCTCGCGGATGCTCTCGGCGAGCTCCCGAAACCGCTCCTCGCTCTTCCGGAGCTCCTGCTCCGCCCGCTTGCGGGGCGTGATGTCGACGAAGGCCACGATCGCCCCCTCGCTCGCCCCCTCGGGGGGGTGCTCCCGACCAAGACGGGAGGGAGCACATTCCTTGGGGGGGGAAAGTACCTCGCCGGATGTCGTAGGGACGCTGCCCTTGAGCTTCGTCCCTCGCTCCGGAACGGCACCAACCGCCCCCTCGGGGGGTGCTCCCGACCGAGGAGGGAGGGAGCACATTCTTTCGGGGGGGCCGGGGGGGGAGAGCACCGCCCCGCCGGAGCCCGTGAACGGGATCGCCGTGTAGATCCCCCAGAAGACCTGCCCGTCGGGACGGAGCCCACCGATCGTCATGGGAGGCTGCGGCTCGCCCGTCCTCAAGCACCTGTAGACGGGGTACTCCTCGACGGGGCACGGGCTCCCATCCTCCCGGATCGTCTTCCCCGCGTAGTCCAGGATCGACACGCTCCTTAGCTCCTCGATTGAGACCCCGAGGATGCGCAGGGCCTCGCCGTTGGCGCTCGCGATGGAGCCGTCGGCCCGGACGAAGAGGATGCCGCTCGGCACGGCGTCGAGGATCCGCCGGCTCAGTTCCTCTTCCTGAGAGAGAGCGCGCCGCTCGAGGTCGACCGAGCCCGTCACGTCGAGGCACAGCACGGTGGCCCCGCGGCCGCCCGCGACCGGCGCCGGGGCGGCCCGCATGTGGAAGAGGCGTTCTTCCCCGGCCGCACGGCAGCAGTTCTCGGTCGTGAACGAGTCGATCCTGCCGTCGAGGACGGCCTGGATGCCCACGGAGGCTGCCGCGGCCTTCTCGGCGGGCACCCCGTGGGAGACGAGACACTGCTCGATGGTCCGGATCCCGGACTCAGGTCGCTCTGCTCGAGCGGCACCGGCGCCCGCGAGACGCCGCCAGGCGGCGTTCACGAGGACGATCGAGCCGCCCGGGTCGAGAACCGCGGCGGGATCGGGCAGGAGGTCGAGTGCGCTTGGATCCATGGCGGGTGCTGCATGCCCCGCTAGTCTCCCCCTTCCGGGCCCCGGCAGAGCATACTACGGCCCACGACACAAGTCACCCGGGCTCGCGCCCGGGCTCGCAGGCTCGCACGAGAGCCTGCACGGAGTCGGAAGGGCCGCGGGAGGGCCGCGGAGTGGTGCCGGAGTGGCCGGAGTGGTCCCGGAGTGGTCCCGGGACCGGCCGGTAGACCGGAAGACCGGAGGTTGAACTCCCGGCCGATACCGCGGACAATCGCTCGCGCGGTGCGGGTTCGACGGGAACCTGTCCGAGCACCCAGAAGCACGATCCTCCTGAGGAATGGGAACGGGAATGACGCACTCCTCTCCGCCGCGACGGCCCCTCTCCGCCCTTGCCTGGGGCCTGGCGAGCTTCCTGCCGGGAGCCTCGCTCGCCGTGACGATCTCCGAGATCCACTACGACCCGCCCGGCGAGAGCTCGGGCCTCGAGTTCGTCGAGCTCCACAACGACGCGCCCACGGTCGTCGACGTCTCGGGCTGGGCGTTCACCGAGGGCATCGACATCACGTTCCCGAAGGGGACCTGGATCCCCGGCCGCGGCCACCTGGTGATCGTCTCCAACGACGCCGTCTTCCGCGCCGCGTACCCCGGGGTGGCCATCGGGGGGGTGTTCGCGGGGAGGCTCGACTCGAACGGCGAGACGCTCGTCCTCTCGAACAACGGCGGCGGCGAGGTCGTCCGGATGCGCTACGACGACCGCGGCAAGTGGCCCTCCCTGCCCACGGGGACCGGCCACACGCTCTGCCTCCGCAGGCCGCACCTGGATCCCGCGGAGCCCGAGAGCTGGGCCCCGAGCCTGCTCCCGGGCGGCACGCCGGGGCAGGCGAACTTCCCGACGGGGAGCGTGAGCGACTTCGAGATCATCCCCGGCGGGGCGACCTGGAGCTACAAGAAGGGCACCGTCGAGTTCTCGAGCCCGCCGGACGCCTGGCGCAAGCCGGGGTTCTCGACGGCGGGGTGGGCCTCGGGCGCCTCGGGCTTCGGCTACGGCGACGGCGACGACGCCACGGTGCTCGACGACATGGCCAACGGCTACATGTCCGTCGCCATCCGGAAGACCTTCTCCATGACCCGGACGGCGATCGACGGCATGGAGACCCTCATCCTCGGCTCGAGCTACGACGACGGCTTCGTCGCGTACTTGAACGGCACGGAGGTCGTGCGGGCGAGCATGCCGGGCGCCCCCGGGAGCGCGGTCCCCTTCGACACGGCCGGCGTGAGCCACGAGGCGGGGGCCGAGGAGCAGTTCGAGGTGTCGAAGTCGCTCCTCGTCGCGGGCGAGAACGTCCTCGCGGTCCAGGGGCACAACGCGGCCACGTCGTCGAGCGACTTCAGCCTCGCGGTCCGCCTCCTGGGCCGCAAGGTGGCGAGCGCGGGAGGCTCGGCGTCCTCCATCGTCTTCAACGAGCTCCTCGGCCGGACCGCCGGGGCCCGCTGGGTGGAGCTCTACAACACCGCGCCGGCGCCCGTGGACCTCTCGGGCCACTTCCTCTCGGACAGCGCGGCGGCCCTGGACCGCCACGCGCTGCTGGCGGGCACCGTGGTGGATCCCTACGGCTTCCTCGTCGTCACCGAGGGCGAATCGGGGCTCAACCTCGCCGCCGCCGAGGTGCGGCTCTACCTCACGCTGCCCGACGGGAGCGCCTCGATCGCTGCCGAGATCTTCGAGAACGCGCCGGCCGACGGCCTCCCGGCGAGCCGCGAAGGCTACAGCGACGCCCGCGTGCCCGACGGGACCGGGCGCTTCGGCTACTCGAGGACCCCCACGCCGGGCGCGCCGAACGTCGTCGACGCCCCGCGGGACATCGTCTTGAATGAGATCTTCTACAACCCGCCCGACAGCAGCCGCACGACCGAGTTCATCGAGCTCTACAACCGCGGCTCGAGCAACCTGGACCTGACGGGCTGGGCCTTCACGAAGGGGGTCTCCTTCACCTTCCCGGCGGTGAGCCTGCCGGCGGGAGGGCTCCTGGTCGTGTCCGCCGACCCGGCAGGCCTCGAGTCGGCGCACGGGATCACGGGCGTCCTGGGGCCCTGGACGGGTAGCCTGTCGAACTCCGGCGAGAACGTGCGTCTCGTCGACCCGGTGGGCAACGTGGCCGGCGAGGTTCGCTACTCGGACGGCGGCCGCTGGTCTCCCTGGGCCGACGGCGGCGGCTCGAGCCTCGAGCTCATCGACCCCCGCCAGGACGGCTCCTTCGCCACGGCCTGGGCCGCGAGCGACGAGGGCGCGAAGGCCGAGTGGAGGCAGGTCACGTACACGGCCTCTTACGCGCCCGAGGCGGCCTCGGAGCTCCACATGCTCCTCCTCGACGCGGGGACGGTCCGCATCGACGACGTGTCCCTCAAGCGGCAGGGCGCGGCCACGGAGTACATCGGCAACGGGACCTTCGAGTCGAACACGAGCCCCTGGCTCCTCCAGGGCAACCACATCGCGACCCACCGCACGACGGCGGACGCGCACACGGGGAGCGCGTGCCTCGAGCTGGTCGCGACCGGCGGCGGTGACAGCGGCGTCAACAAGATCGACACGGACACGTCGCCGGGCATGACGGCGGGCACCTACACGGTGTCCTTCTGGGCGCGGTGGCTGCGGGGAGGGGACAAGCTCCTCGTCCGGGCCGACACGCCGGGGAACGGGAGCCTCGCCCGCGTGGTCCAGCTCACGCTGCCGGTGGCCCTCGGCACGCCGGGCCGCGAGAACAGCGCGCGCCTCGCCTTGAAGGCCCAGTTCCCCGACGGGAACCTGGGGCCCGTGATCGGAGACGTGGCCCAGCGCCCCGTGGTCCCGAGCGCCGCGAGCCCCGTGACCGTCCGGGCCAGGGCCCACGACTCCGACGGCGTGGCCTCCATGGCGATCCAGTACCGGACGGGAGGCCTGGGGAACGGGGTCTTCACGGCGGCGCCCATGTTCGACGACGGGGCCCACGGCGACGAGAAGGCCGGCGACGGCCTCTTCGCGGGCGCGATCCCGGCACAGGCCCAGGGAACCCGCGTCGTCTTCTACCTCGAGGGGGCCGACGCCGCGGGCCGGACGCGCCGCTTCCCCGTCGTGGCGCCGTCGGAGACGCTCCTCTACGCCGTGGAGACCGCCGCGAGCTCGGCCCTCTTCACGGTCCGCCTGTACATCGACGACGACAACGAGAGCACGCTCCGCGGGCGCCTCCTCCACTCCGACGACCTCGTCGACGCGAGCTTCGTCTTCAACGACGAGGAGATCTACTACAACGTGGGCACGCGCTACCGCGGCAGCCCCTGGAACCGGCCTCCGGACCCGAAGATGTACCGCGTGCGCTTCAACGAGGACCGGGCCTTCATCCGGGGCCCAAGGCCGTCAACTTGAGCCGGTACGGCTCGGCCCAGAACGAGGGCGCCGCGTACTTCTGCGTGCAGCACGCGTCGACCCTCGGCTCCCCGTCCCCCGTCGGCGACTACATCTACACCCGGGCCCTCCGCAACCCCGGCGCCGGCGGCTACCCGGCGACCATGGCGCTGATCGAGACCGTGGACACGAAGTACACCGAGAAGTGGTTCCGCGGCGACGGCGACGGGTACATCTACAAGATCCCGGGCCGCCGGTACTTGAACGACGGCGGCACCATGGACGGCGTCGACTGGACCACCTTCGCCTACCGGGGCTCGGTGAGCGAGGCCGAGAGGTACCGCTGGTACTTCCCCCCCAACTCCCGGCAGTCGGAGAACCGGTGGTCGGACCTCGTGACCCTCTGCTCGATCCTGGACGTGAACCGCACGCCCACCGCGACCTTCGACGCCCAGATCGAGGGCATCCTCGACGTGGAGCAGTTCCTCCGGGTCGAGGCGGCGCGCGTGCTCCAGGACGACTGGGACACGATCGGGATCGGGAACGGCCAGAACGCGTACGTCTACTTCGCGCCCCTCGAGGCCCGCTTCAAGCTCTTCCCCTGGGACATGGACCACACCTTCGGGAACGTGGGGGCGAAGCTCTACCCCGAGGGCAGCGAGGCCCAGATCTCGCGCCTGGTCCAGCGGCCGAAGTACCGCCGCATGTACCTCCGGATCCTCGACGAGCTCCTCAAGACTCCCTGGGACCCGAACTACATCGGCCCCTTCCTGCAGCAGACGCAGACCGTGCTCGGGGCGAGCGGGGATGGGATCACCAACTTCATCAGGACCCGCCGCCCGAACGTGGCGGCCCAGGTGCCGACCACCGTCGCCTTCAAGCTGACGCGCATAGGCACCACCACGCTGCCCTCGACCTGGCCCGGGGTGCACTACACGGCGAAGGCGACGGAGAAGCTCACGGGCTCGGCGCCGATCCAGACCGAGACGGTCATCGTCCTCAGGGACGGGGAGCAGCTCGACCTGCCCGTCGCCTGGACGACGAGCACGTGGATCGTGGACGTGTCGGTCCCGGGCGGCGAGAGCTCCTGGGAGGTCCTGGGCTTCACCGAGACGGGCGGCCTCGTCGGGTCCTTCACGTTCCGCATGGTCTCGACGGTCGGCTGGCGCGCCCCCGTCGTCTCGAGCGTCGACCCGGCGTACGGGCCGCTGGCCGGCGGGACGAGCGTCACCGTCACGGGGGACCAGTTCCGCGACGGCGCGAGGGTCTTCTTCGGGTCCGCCGAGGCGAGCAACGTGACGGCGGCATCGCCGGTGGAGATCCGCGTCGTCTCGCCGGCGGCCGCCGCCGGGAAGGTCGCGGTCCGCGTCCAGAACGTCGATGCCCAGTCCGGGCAGCTCGCGAACGGCTTCGAGTACGTGGCCCCCCTGAGCTTCATCCGGGGCGACGCAAACCTGGACTCGCAGGTCGATGTCTCCGATCCGATCAAGGTCCTCTTCTACCTCTACGCCGGCGCCACGCTCCGGTGCCTCGACGCCGCCGATGCGGAC
>JACQVW010000873.1 GCA_016209535.1 Planctomycetota bacterium
GACCGGGTGTTACCCGGTCTTGAACCACGCCAGAAATCGTAACCGATGGCCGCCGTCCGGACGCGGTGGAATCGAGCACCTCACCTCGAACTGCTTGCGCGTCACCTGCGGTCTGGGTCAGAATGCCACTATGGAGCCTGATCTGAACCACGCCCCACTTTGAAACTACTCGGCAAGGCTAGCGATGGAGCTGCACGAGGAACTGGACGGGGTTTTGCGCGCGTTCGAGGAGCATCAGGTGGACTACGCCCTCTGTGGCGGGCTCGCCGTGACGATTCACGGATACGTACGCACGACGAAGGACATCGACGTGCTCATCCGGAAGGAGGACCTTGAGCGAGCTCGTGCCGTCGTGAAGGCGTGTGGATTCACGGCCACTTCCGGCAAGCTACCCTTCAAGGTGGGGACTCCTCAGGAGCATGAGGTCCACCGAATCCTGAAGGTCGAGAGAGGCCAAGTCCTGATGCTCGATCTCGTCGTCGTGACGCCGGTGTTCGAGGACGTCTGGGCAACCCGCCAGGTCTTCGAATGGCAGGGACGCAAGATCAAGGTTGTATCCCGGGAGGGCCTCGCCAAGATGAAACGACTGGCAGGCCGGCGGATCGACCTGGCCGACCTCGAGAACCTCGGGCTCCTGAAGGAGACAGACGATGCAGACAAGCCGTGATGTCCCAGCACCGGACATGTCTCCCGACGCAATCGACCTGCGGATCAAGGAGTTGGCGCAGCTCTGGAAGCTCGCGATGAGCCTGCAGACGGCCCGTCTGCTGGGGCCGGTCTCCGAGGAGGGGCCAGCGCAGACTGGAGCGTCCTCCACTTCTCGACCCGCTACGCCTGGGGCGGCTCCAGGACGGTGAAGCCTTCGAAGCGGGCGTCGCGGCGATCCTACCTCCGCGCGCCCGGCTTCCTCTGCGGCGCCGCCGTCCACGGGTCCTCGGGCCAGGCGTGCTTGGGGTAGCGGGCGCGGAGGTCCTTCCGCACCTGGGCGTAGGTGTTGTCCCAGAAGCTCCTCAGGTCCTGCGTCACCTGGACGGGCCGGAAGTTGGGGCCCAGGAGGTGGAGGAGGACCGGCACGCGACCCGCCGCGACGCGCGGGGTCTCGGCGAGGCCGAACATCTCCTGGAGCCGGACGGCGAGGACCGGCGGCCGGCCCGGCTCGTAGGCGAGGCGGACCGCGCTCCCGCTCGGGACGCGCAGCGCCTCGGGAGCGTGGCGGTCGAGGGCCTGGAGCTGCGCGCGATCGAGCCGCCCGCGCAGAACCTCCACGAGGCCGAGGGCGCGCACTTCGGCGAGGCTCGACTTGCCGGCGCAGGCCTGCGCGATCGCCTCGCGGAGCTCCTCGAGACTAAAGGCTGGCAAGCCCAGCTCGGGCATCCACTCGCGCAGCGAGCGGACGCGGGCGAGCCAGCGGGAAGCGTCCTCGTCGGCGGCGAAGGCCTCCTCGGCCCGCTCCCGCGCCGCGGCGGCGAGGACGCGCTCGGCCTCGGCGGGCTCGGGCCTGTGGTCCCTCGGCTCCTCGAGGGGCAGGTCGCGGTAAAGGGCGGCGGCCGTGGAGCGCACGCGCTCGAGCTTCGCGTCGAAGAAGGTCTCCCGGGCCTCGGAGATCGCCTGCGGGAAGTCCTCCTCGAGCCAATCGCGCCGCACGGCGCTCGCGAGGCGCACGAGGGCTTCCTGGGAGCCCCGCGGCCCGTCCTCGACCTCGACGGCGAGGAAGAGCTCGGCGTCGCGGACGATGCTCTCCCGCGCGAGCGCCACGCCGCGGCCGCCCGTCATGCGGCCCCGGTCGCCGCCCTTCGCTCGGCGCCTCACGACGCGGTCGGGGTAGCCGTGGAGGAGGACGCGGAGGAGGGCGGCATCGCCCCCCGAGCCGCGGCCCGCCGGCCTCGGCTCGGGCCCCAGCGTCTCGCGGGCCGAGCGCAGGAGCGCATCGCGCGCCTGGAGCACGGCGCGCACGGCTCCCGGGTCCACGCCCAGGGCCGCAAGCCGCCCCCGGCCTCCGCCCCCCCGGCCGAGCCGCTCCGCCTCGTCGAGGAGGTCGAGGCGCGCGAGGAGGTCCGACGGGCCCGTCTCGCTCGCGCCTCCGCCGCCGGGCCTCCCGGCGGCGATCAGGGGCACGATGTCGCGCTCCTCGATCAACGCCGCGAGCGCGGCGCCCTCGGCGAGGACGCCGCGGGCGTGGGCCTCGACGAGCATGCGCGAGAGGCGCGGGTGGGCCGGGATCGCCAGCATGGCCCTCCCGGCGGGCGTGAGGGGCCCGCGGCGCTCCTCGACGGCGCCGAGGGCCGCGAGCAGCTCCTCGGCTCGCTCCAGCGCCGCGGGCTCCGGCGCCTCGAACCACCCGAAGCTCGCGGGGTCCGTCACGCCCCAGGCCTTGAGCTCGAGCACCGTCGCCGAGAGGTCGACCCGCCGGACCTCGGGCGCCTCGGCCTCGGGGAGGAGCGCGTCCTCGGCGCGAGTCCAGAGGCGCACGGCCGTCCCCGGGCCCAGGCGGCCCGCCCGGCCGGCGCGCTGCTCCGCGGACCGCTTGCTGATCCGCGACACCTCGAGGCGGTCGATGCCCGTCCGCGGGTCGCTCCGGAGGATGCGCGCCAGGCCGCCGTCGATCACGAGGTCCACGCCCTCGATCGTGAGCGACGTCTCGGCGACGTTCGTCGCAAGCACGATCTTCCGCCTCGCCGCCGGGCGGAGCGCCAGCTCCTGCTCCTCGAGGCTCAAGCCCCCGTGGAGGGGCGCGATCAGGGCGTCCTGGATCCGAGCGAAGCCCTCGAGCTCCCGCGCCGCGCGGCGGATCTCGTCGATCCCGGGGAGGAAGACGAGCGCGTTCCCGCGCGCCGCGCGCCACGCGTCGCGGAGGACCCGCGCCGCGAGCTCGCCGGCGGGGGACCGGTCCGGGCGGTCCAGGTAGCGGACCTCGCCGGGGAGCGGCCGGGCTCCGGGGGTGACGGCGGGGCAGCCGCCGAGGAACCGAGAGACGGGCTCGGGGTCGAGCGTCGCCGACATGACGACCACCACGAGGTCGCGGCGGGCGGCGGCGCGGACCTCGCGCAGGACCGCGAGGGCGAGGTCCGCGTGGATGCTCCGCTCGTGGAGCTCGTCGAGGACGACGCAGGAGACGCCCTCGAGGAACGGGTCCGACTGGAGCCTGCGGGTCAGGATCCCCTCGGTGACGATCTCGAGGCGCGTCTCGCGGCTCGTCCGGCGCTCGAAGCGGACCTGGTAGCCCACCTCGCGGCCCAGCGTCCACCCGCGCTCGCTCGCGATCCGCGCCGCGGCGGCCCGCGCCGCGATGCGCCGCGGCTGGAGGACGACGACGCGGCCCCTCGCGCCGAGCCCCTCGAGGAGCGCCGGCGGCACCCGCGTGGTCTTCCCGGACCCCGGCGGAGCGCAGAGGACGAGCGCCCCGTGCCGGCGCACGAGGTCCACGATCCTTGGCACCTCGGGGTCGATGGGGAGCGGCTGCAAGGCAGGGGCGTCAGCAGACGCGTCACGAGAGGCGTCAGACGTCGCAGATGCGGTACGCCTGGCGGAGCGAGGTCATGGGGTCCCGCGTCGGGATGAACTCCTGGCCGACGTACCCCTGGTAGCCCGTCTCGGCGATGGCGCGCAGGATGGCGGCGTAGTTGAGCTCCTGGGTCTCGTCGATCTCGTTCCGGCCCGGGTTCCCGCCCGTGTGGTAGTGGCCGATGTAGGGGTGGTTCTCCCGGATCGTGCGGATCACGTCCCCCTCCATGATCTGCATGTGGTAGATGTCGTAGAGGAGCTTGAAGCGCGGCGAGTCCACGCGCTTCACGACCTCGACGCCCCAGGCCGTCTTGTCGCACTGGTAGTCCTTGTGGTCGACCTTCGAGTTGAGGAGCTCCATGCAGAGGGTGACCTTCTTCGACTCGACGAAGCCCATGACGCTCTTGAGGGCCTTCACGCAGTTCTCGATGCCCGCGTCGTCGGGGAGCCCGCGGCGGTTCCCGGAGAAGGTGATGACGTTGGGGAAGCCGGCCTCGGCGGCGGCCTCGACGCTCTTGCGGATCAGTGCGAGGCACTCGTCGTGCTCCTCCACGTGGCTGAGGCCCTTGTGGAGCGGGTGGGACGGCGCCATGGCGCAGATGAGCCCGTGTTTCCGGATCGCCGGCCAGTCATCGGGGCCGATGAGCTCGACCGACTTGAGGCCGATCGCGGCCGCGTTGCGGGCGAGCTCCTCGACGGAGATGTTGAACTTGTTGTAGCACCACTTGCAGACGGACTGCCGGATGCGCCCCTTGGGCTCGGGCTTGTCCTCGCCCGAGGCGAGGGCCTCCGGAGAGAGCGCGCCCGCTGCCGTGGCGGCGATGCCCGCGGCGGCGGCGCGGCCGAGGAGCGAGCGGCGGGAGATCTCGTGGTCGTTGGACGGCGTTCCTTGCATGGTTCCTTGCATGGCGCAGGTCCTTTCCTTCCGGGGTGGGTTTCCCTTCCTGGGTGGGGAGGCTATCGTATCGGGCATGTTCAGGGAAGTCGATCACATGGAGCTGACCTCGGAGGGGGGCGCGAGGGCGTGAGGCGCGGGGATCTGTCCCGCCGCGAGGCCCTGCGGCGCATCGCGGCCAGCGCGGCCGCCGGCGCCGCCCCCGCGATCGCCCTCGGCGCGGCGAAGGAATCGCCCTTCCAGCTCGCGACCTTCCAGGCCGACGTGACCCCGCCGCTCGGGCACCCGCTCATGGGCGGCGGGATCGCGCCGGCCTCGTCGATCGAGGACCCGCTCTCGGCCCGGGGGATCGCGCTCCTCGGGGACGGGGAGCCCATCGTCCTCGCCGCCGTCGACTGGTGCGAGATCCGGAACGACGCCTACGACCGCTGGCGCGACGCGCTCGCCTCGGCGGCGCTCACGCGGCGCGAGCGGGTCCTCCTCGCGAGCGTGCACCAGCACGACGCGCCCGTCGCGGACCTGGAGGCGGAGCGGATGCTCGAGGAGCGCAAGGCTGCTGGAAGGATCTGCGATCTCGCCTTCCACGAGAAGGCCGTCGAGCGCGCCGCGGCGGCCCTGCGCGAAGGGCTCAGGGCGACGCGCCGGGTCACGCACGTCGGGACCGGCATGGCCAAGGTCGAGCGGATCGCCTCGAACCGCCGCTTCGTGGGGCCCGACGGGCGCGTGAGCTTCGGGAGGACGAGCTCGACCCGGGATCCGGCGGCCCACGCGGCGCCCGAGGGCACCGTGGACCCGTGGCTCAGGACCTTGAGCTTCTGGGACGGCGAGCGGCCCCTCGCCGCCCTCAGCGCCTACGCGACCCACCCCATGAGCTACTACGGGAAGGGCGGCGTCTCGAGCGACTTCGTGGGCCTGGCCCGCTCGATGCGCGAGGCGGAGGAGCCGGGCGTCTTCCAGGCCTACTTCTCCGGCGCGAGCGGGAACGTCACGGCCGGCAAGCACAACGACGGGGCGCCGGAGAACCGCAGGGCCCTCGCCGAGCGGCTCGCCGCGGCCCTGAGGGCCGCCTCGAAGGCCACGGAGCGCCGGCCCCTCGAGCGCGCGAGCTTCCGCAGCGTGCCGCTGCGCCTCGAGCCGCGCTCGGGCCCGGGCTTCACCGCCGAGGACCTCGAGCGGCGCCTCGCGACGGACCCGAGGCCCTTCGGCCAGTGCCTCGCGGCCCTGGGCTTGAGCTGGCGCAAGCGGTGCGCGGCGGGCCGGGCGATCGACCTCGTCGCCGTGGACCTCGGAGGCGCGCAGGTCGTCCTCCTTCCCGGCGAGTCCTACGTCGAGCACCAGCTCCTCGCCCAGAAGCTGCGGCCGGGGTCGTTCGTCCTCACGATCGGCTACGGCGAGTGCGCGACGGGCTACGTCCCCATCGAGAAGGCCTTCGAGGAGGGCGACACGAACCTCGCCGACTGGTGCTGGGTCGCGCCGGGAGCGGAGAGGGCGCTGCGGGAGGCCCTCGAGGCGGCGCTGCGGGAGGGGTGAGCCGCTGCGCGAGCGCGGGAGCGTTAGCGCCACGGCGGCCCGTTTCCCCGAGACGGCTTGTCTCACGATCGCTCGGCGGCTACAGTTCCTCCATGCCGCGCGCCTTCAACGTCAGCGGACCCAACAAGCCCGAGATCCATTACACGCTCGACCCCGAGCCACGGCTCCCTGGCTTGCGGTCGTTGATCGACCAGCAGAGCTACTTGGTCCTGCACGCTCCCCGCCAGAGCGGCAAGACCACGCTCATGGACCTCATGGCGCGCAAGCTGACGGAGGAGGGCAAGTACACGGCGCTCCACTTCAGCATCGAGGCGAGCCGGCCCTTCAGCCGCAACGTGCCGGTGGCGATCGCCACCGCCCTGGATTCCTTGCGGGTTACGGCGGAGGCTCTTCTGCCCGAGGCGCTCCAACCCCCGGACGAGATCTTCGCAGAGACCTCGGCGCCGGCGGACGCTCTGTTGCGCGTCCTCAGCGAGTGGGCCCGACGCTCCCCGCGCCCGCTGGTCCTCTTCATCGACGAGATCGACGCCATCGAGTTCGATGCCTTGATCGCCGTCCTCCACCAGCTCCGGAACGGCTACAAGCTGCGACCGCAGAGCTTCCCCCAGGCGATCGCGTTGATCGGCATGCGCGACGTCAGGGAGTACAAGGCGCGCGTGCGGCCGGACCGGGAGACCCTCGGCAGCGCCTCGCCCTTCAACATCAAGGCCGAGTCCTTGAC
>JACQVW010000871.1 GCA_016209535.1 Planctomycetota bacterium
CGATGAAGGCCTGGAGCGCGTCGTGGAGCTCCTTCGCGCTCTGGTAGCGGTCCTCCTTGCGCAGCGCGAGGGCCTTCCGGGCTGCCTCCTCGAGCTGCGGCGGGACCCCCGCCGAGGGAGCGCGCTGCCGGGGCGGCTCGACCTCCTCGAGGCGCGCCGCCTCGAGGAGGGCCGGGAGGGACCGCTGCACGCGAGGGGGCGTCCCCGTGAGGACCTCGTACAGCACGGCGCCGAGCCCGAAGACGTCCGTGCGTACGTCGATGGCCGCGGTGTCTCCCCACGCCTGCTCGGGCGCCATGTAGGCGAGGCTCCCCTGCACGGTGCCGTCGAGGGTCGGCTCCTCGCCTTCGGCGCGCGCCGTGGAGACCGGCGGCTCCTCCTCGGCCGGCTCGCCGTGCCGGCGGAGGACCTTCGCCAGGCCCCAATCGACCACGAGCACCTCACCGTAGTCCCCCACCATGATGTTGTGCGGCTTCAGGTCCCGGTGGATCACGCCGCGCGTGTGCGCGAAGTGGACTCCCATGGCGGCCTGGGCGAGGATCTGGACGAGGCGGACGAGGGAGAGCTCGCCCGTGCGCGCGGCGATGATGTCCTTCAGGTTGCGGCCCCGGATCCAGCGCATGGTGAAGTACGCCGAGCCCTTCGCGTCGATGCCGAGGTCGTAGACGGGCGGGATGTTCGGGTGCTCGAGCTGCGCCGTGGCCTGCGCCTCCTCGAGGAAGCGGGAGGCGCGGCGCCGGTCGGCGGCCGTCGCCAGCGAGACCTTCACGGCGATCCGGCGGCGGAAGTCGCGGTCGTAGGCGAGGAGGATGCGCCCCATGCCGCCCCGGGCGATCTCGCCCTCGAAGACGTAACGCTCGCCGCTCCCCGTCTCGGCCTGCGGCGCGGGGGGCGGCGGGCCGCCGGGCGGCTCCAGCTCCACGCCGGACGTCACGCCGGCCTTCGAAAGCTCCGCCACGACGCTCCGCTCTCCTGCCGGCGCCGGCCCGCCCTCGGCCACCTTGAGGAAGAAGAGGCAGCGGGCGCGGAGGTCCTCGGGCCAGTCGGCCGGGACGTCGCTCGAGCCCCCCTCGAAGTACCGCTCCACGAAGTCCCGGTAGAGCTCGTCAGGGGTCACAGCCCGAGGAACTCCCAGAGCGCGGGCCGGCCCAAGGCCTTCTCGACACGCGGCCGGAGGACATCGACGCCGAGGGCGAAGAGCGTCCTGGCGCGCTTCATCGACGAGAGCCCGAGCTCCTCGACGACCTCCGACCAGCTCTTCTCCTCGAATACCTTCGCGAGGACGACCTCCATGGCCTCGGGGTGCTCGAGCTGGGCCTCGACGATGGCCCGCCCGAGCGCCGCGCGCACCTCCTCGTCGGAGACGAGCCGCGAGGGCGAGGGCTCGTCCCCCTCGAGGAGCTCGTCCTTCTCGCCGAGGCCCTGGGGCCTCCCCGCCCTCTTCTTGCGCCCCTCGGCGCGACCGGCGCTCGCGAGCCGGTGCCGGATGTGCCGCGCGGCCCAGGCGTAGAACTCCTCGTCGCTCCGGTACTCGAGCTCCCCGAGCCGCGCGAACGCCTCGGCGAGGCCCTCGAGGACGAAGTCGATCGTCGATCCCTGCGACCGGCGCAGGCTCTGGCTCAGCTTGCCGCTGAAGACGCGGACGAAGCGGTCCACGCACCGGGCGAGCGTGTTGAGGGCCGACTTGTCGCCGGCCTTGGCGGCTTCGATGACAGGGCGGAGGGTCTCGGACATGGCGTCGCGCTCCGAGGCACCCAAGAGGATACCCGAGAAACGGCTGGCGTGCCGCGGCGCTTCACCGTCTCGCGGCCAGGGAGGCGCAGAGGACCTCCTCGTCGTTACGCGCGAAGACGCAGCGGTTGGCGAAGGCGGGAGCGGCCCAGGCCACGTTCCTGCCGGCGAAGGGCCAGGTGGGCTCGATGAGACGGACGCGGCCTCGCTCCTCGTAGCCCCCGGGCGACAGCCGCTCGCGGATGAGCTCGCCCTTGTCGGTGAAGAGGACCGCCGAGCCGCCGTTCCGGGTCACGTGGATGCTCGCGCCGGTCTTGAGATCGGTGACCGCGTCCGTCTCCCAGACCTGCTCGCCACTGGTGGCATCGAGCGCGACGAACGTCCCGGGAGACCGCGCCGAGTAGACGTGCCCCTCGAGGATCAGCGCGGTCGATGTGTTGCTCAGGACCCGCCGGGCCACGGCGCGCGTCTGCGGCCATGCGACCGTGGCCGCGGGGCGCGCGGCTTCGAGCCCGAACATCAGCCCGGCGACGAGCAGGCGGCCCTCCTGGAAGACCGGCGTGGCGACGGCATGGTCCGCGCTCGTGGGGAGCGGCTCGCGCCACAGGACCGCGCCGTTTGCCGGGTCGAGCGAGACCACCGACTCCTGCGTCCAGAGGATGAGCTGCCTCGCGCCGCCGGCACCGATCACGACCGGCGAGCTGTGGGTCGACGACTCGTCGAGCGCCCTCCAGAGCTCGCGACCGGTGGCGCGGTCGAAGGCGACCACCGCCGCGCCGGGCCGGCCGCCGATGAAGACGATCAGTCGATCGCCCTCGATCAAGGGGGAGGCGTCGAGGGGGAGGTCCCGCAGCTTGTGCTCGTGGCGCAGGTCTCTCTCCCAGATGAGCTCCCCCTTTGCGGCGTCGAGACAGACGAGGTGGCCGAACCCGCCGAGCGCGTGGACCTTGCCCCCGTGCACGATGGGCGTCGATCCGGGACCGCGCCGCTGGTCGGGCAGGAAGATCCACTCCGGGTAGTCGGCGTCGGCGGAGTGGCGCCAGAGGACGGCGCCGCTCTCCGCATCGAGGCAGAAGAAGCTCTCCCGCACCCTGGGCTCGAGCAGCTCGGCGTCGGTGACGTAGACCCGCCCGCCGGCGACGACCGGGCTCGAGAACCCTCGGGCCACCGGATGCCGCCACCGCAGCTTGAGCCCTTCCGGCGGGAGCGTCTCGAGGACCTCGCGCTCCGCCCACACGCCGTCGCGGTTCGGCCCGCGCCACTGCGGCCAGTCGTCAGCGCGCGCAGCGAGGGAGAGGAACGGAAGTAGAGCAGCCAGAGCGGCGAGCCAGGCACCGTAGCGCCCCGTATGGGTCGCAGGACGTGCAGCCGGCGCGACACCGCCGGGGCCACGGCGTGCGTGGCCGGCGCCGGGCCCGGTGCGGGAGGGCGGCCAGGGTCGCTCGCGGCAGAAGTCGGTCATTGTCCCTGCGGTCACCGCCCCGTGCGGCGCTCCCGCGCCCGAGTCTGTCCTCTCCGCAACGCCCTCCTCACCTCCTCGAGCCCCTCGGCCTTGAAGATCGCCCGCTGGAGTGCCCTCAGGCGGCGCAGGTCCGCGACCTTCCGGACCCTGGGGAGGAGCGCGAGCCCCTCCCGGCCGAAGCGGAAGTTCAGCCCGAACTCGATACCCTCGATGAGCTCCAGGCGCCGCCCGGTCTGCAGGCCCCTCCGCTCACCTCTCCGCTCTCCTCTCCGCTCTCCTCTCCGCTCTCCTTTCCGCTCCCCTCGCTGCATGCCCGTCTCGAGAGCTTTCCGCTCGAACCACGCAAGGTACGGCATCCGCTTTTCCTTTCTCAGGGCCACGACCCTCGTCTTGAGCTCCCTCTCGAGGTCCTCGGGCAACTCCATGAGCCAGTCCATGAACCGGAACAACGAGATTATATCCCGCCGCCGGAGCCTCCGGGCAAAGAGCCGGCGGTACAGCCGCCACTTCACCGCCTGGCGCTCCCGGTC
>JACQVW010000884.1 GCA_016209535.1 Planctomycetota bacterium
CGGACGACGCGAGGGCCTGGGCCTACGTGGACGCGGCGCTGCCGGTCTACAAGCTCCTGGGCGCCGAGGAGCGCTTCGGCTGGCTCCAGCACGGCTTCGGCCACGACTACCCTCGCGAGGCGCGGGCGGCGGCGGAGGAGGCGCTCGAGCGGTGGCTCAAGTGAGCCGAGGGTGCGCCTCCTCCGATCCGGAGCTCAGGGCCCCACGAACCTCTCCCGCACCCAGGCCCGGAAGGCGCGGCCGATCTTGGTGTCGCTCAGCGCCTCCCGCTCGTCGAGGAAGGCGCTGGACCTCTCACCCCCGCCGCAGGAGGATGAACGGCGCGAACGGGCCCGCCATGGGCACGGAGATCGCCGTCCCCTCGCACCGCCCCTCGAGGACGGGCTTCCCGAAGGGGTCCTTCGGCCGGAGGAGGCGGTAGGAGTCGCCGGGCTTCAGGAGCGGCGCCACCGCGGCCTCCACGGCGGCGGCTCCTGCGCCGTTGTAGATCACGAGGTGGGCGCGGTCCGGGTCGTACTTGTTGGGTATCAGCACGGCGAGCCTCGCCGGGAGCTCCCTCACGTTGCCCGACTCGCGGACGACCTTGAACTTCTCGATGGTGAGGCCGCCCCCGGCGACGACGTTCTCGCGGACCTCGCAGTCCTCGTTCTCCGCGCCGTACCCGAGGCGCATCCCGACCTCGTGGAGGTAGTTCCGGAGGACGCGGATCCCGCGGCTCGGCCGGCCTCCGCCCACGAGGAAAGGGCCCTTCTCCCAGGCCACGTTGTCCTCGATGAGGAAGTTGTCGACGTAGGCTCGGCTCGAGCCGTAGGCGTGCATCGTGTAGGACCCGTCGTGGGGCACGCTCAAGAGGCAGCCCGAGATGGTCTTCACACCGTCCCGGTTCTGCGCGTAGATGCAGTGGCCGTGACCGCGGTCGGGGCCCCTCCAGCCGTTGTCGTGGATGACGCAGCCGTGGACCTCGCTGTCCTTGGAGCCGACCCACCAGCCGATCCCGCCGCCGACGTTGTCGTGGATCCAGAGGCTCACGAGCTTGCATCCCTCGCCCGCGTGGAGGTGCAAGCCTCCGAGCGGGGGGAGGTCCGTCGGGCTCGAGCCCGCCTGCTTCGTCTCGCGCTTCTCCGGCGGCGAGGAGCCCGCGATCTCGAGGTCCCAGAGCCAGACGTGGGAGGCCGGCTCGACCACGAGGACTTCACCGTCGAGGATCGTCGCGCGCTCGCCGGGGCGCGCCCGCACGTGGACGGGCGCCCCGGCCTTCCCGGCGAGCTTCACCTCGAGCTTCCCGCGATAGGTGCCGCCGCGCACCCAGACGACGTCGCCCGGCCGGACCTCGGGCCTGCCCCCGAGCGCCGAGGCGATGTCCCAGGGCTCCTCCGCGGTCCCCTTGCCCCCGGGCCGGCCGTCCGCGGCGACGAAGTGCTCGCGGGCGCCGCCGACCTTCGGCACCAGGGCGGACCAGCGGGCGGCGGGCTCCGCCGCCCGCGGCGGCGCGGAGAGCGGAAGGGCGGCGATCGTGGCGGTGAGGAGGCACCTGAGTCGCTTCGTTTGCATGAGGAGTCCCTCGCGTGCGCCCCGCGTCACTGCTCGACGTATCCCATCGCGTCCAGCGCCTCCTCGAAGCCCGCCGGCAGCTCCACGAGCGGCTTCGCGGCGTCGCGCGACGCGTGGCGGAGCATGTTCCGGAGGAGGCGCTCCGCCGCGGGGTGCTTGTCGAGGTTCTCCCGGACGAGAAGCGCGTTCAAGGTGAACGAGCCCGCCCCGAGGCGGTGGACGGCCACGAGGAGGCCCGAGGAGTAGCCCACGGAAGCGTTGCACGCGCCGGCGACGGTCTCCGCCGGCGGCTCCTGGCCCGTCCAGGCGGCGTCGGGGATGAGCTCGCGGTAGAACGCGTAGTCGAGGAGCCCTCCGGCCGGGAGCCCGTCGAAGATCGGGTGCCGCTTCGCCCACTCGTCCTTGTGGTAGAGCCACGAGGGCAGCCCCTGGAGCGCGCCCTTCCTCGCGAGCGGCACCCAGCCGGCCGCGTCGTCCCTCCTGCGGAGGGTCGAGGGCGTGAGGAAGACGGCGGTGGAGCCGCGGGCGATGCGGCGGGCGAGCTCGCGGAACGCCGCGGCGCCGCCGGGCGCGGGCGGGGGGCCGCTCGCGAGGATCACCTGCCGCGCCGCGGGCGGGCCCGGACCCGGCGCGAACGGCCTCGCGCGCACGCCGCGCTCCGCGAGCCACGCCGCGAGGCCCGGGTCCTCGCCCCAGAGGACGACCTCGGCCTCGACGGGCGGCATCTCGACCGCGTCCGCCACGTGGAAGACGGCCTCGCCGCCCGCCGCGGCCGCCCCCTCTTCGAAGCTGGCCAGGAAGCGGTACGCGCCGGGCGGGCCGTCGATGGCCAGCTCCTCGGAGAAGACGGGTGTCGCGAAGGGGCGCTCCCCCTCGGCGACCCGCACCGCGATCCTCCGGTCGAGGAGGCGCGTCGGCCCGGGCCCGACGACGAGGAGGCGCACGGGGTACTCGCCCGGCCGGAGCGCGTCTTCGTCGGCGAGGACCGCCTCGAGGCGCACCGCGGACTTGCGGTAGACGTTCGCGGGCTCGGCGAAGAGGCACCAGCGGAGGGGCGCGAAGCCGTCGAAGACGGCGTCGAAGGTCCCCGGCTTCATCTCGCGGAAGGTCGTCCAGAGGCCCTCCCCGGTCATCCCCTGGTCCACGGTGCCCGTGAGGCTGTACCCGACGACGCTCGGGTTCGAGCGGATCGCGTTCAAGCCGAGGAGCCTCTGGCCCGCCATGCGCGCGTTGGACTGGGCGAAGAAGTCCTCGGGCCGATCGAAGGCCTCGGCCATGCGCCACCGCTCCCAGTCGGCGAGGAACGCGTCGAGCCAGCTCCGGTAGAGCCGCGCGTCCTCGAGGTCCGCCTTCCCCAGCCGCTCGTAGTGCCGCACGGCGCGGGCGAGGTCCACGGCGCTCCCGATGCCGTACTCGGAGATGAAGAGCGGCAGGCCCCCGGCGCCCAGGGTGCGCAGGGTCGACACGATCGCCGCCGTGTGCGGCACGCGCTGGTAGGGGTGCTGGTCGCTCAGGGCGTCCTCCCACTGGCTCGAGCCGGGGTTCGAGAGGGTGCCGACGCCGCGCTCGGTGACCCCCGACCCGAACCGCGCGAACGTCTCCGGCCGCGGCGCCGGCCCCGGCGCGAGCTCGCCGTAGCTCCAGGGGCCGCTCGGGTTCCGCTCGGTGGAGAGCTCCGTGGCCGCATCGTGGACCCTTCCCGCCGCGTCGCGGACCACGAAGGCCAGCGCCGTCGTGTCGGCGCCGTAGTCGCCGTTCCCGAAGCCGACGGCGCAGTCGATCGCGTCGCCCTTCTTCACGGCCACGGGGCCCTTGAAGCGCGCCTCCGGACCGGCGCCGCCGACGTTGATGCGGCCGTCGAAGAGCACCTTCGAGCCCCGGAGCACGTGGACATCGGTCGTCGCGCGCTCGGCGATGCTCTTGAAATCGACCTCGACCTGCACCGAGCCGTCCTCGGGCGCGGTCCACCGTACGGCGGCGTACTCGCCGCCCCTCCCCGGGTGGAACGCGAGCTGCCCTGGCGCCCACGTGATCCCGAGGGCCCGGACGACGCGCGCCGTCCCGTTCCGCGTGACGCAGGGGTCGGTGCGGTCCGGCCTCCGCCACGCCTCGATGCCCGCCACCGACCCGCCGCCCGCGTCCCAGCGGCCGCTGTTGAGCAGGACGAGCCGCGTGTCGTCGAGGGCTCGGAGCGCCGGCAGGATCCCGACCGCCTGGCGGAAGACGGGGCCATCGGGCGTCTCGTTGAGGAGGCCCCAGATCGTCACGCTCGGGTGGTTCTGGTCGCGGAGGACCATGCCGAGGACCGCGTCCGAGAAGCGCCGCGGCATGTGCGGCGAGTCCGCGAGGCACCAGCCGGCATAGCACTCCTCGTAGACCATGAGGCCGATCTCGTCGCAGAGGTCGAGCTGGTAGCGCTTCGGGACGCCGGCGATGAAGCGGATCGCGTTGAAGCCCATCACCTTCGCGTTGAGCAGGTCGCGCCGCAGGAGGTCCGGGTCGTGGGGCAGCTCGAGCCCGATGGGGCAGCAGTTCCCCGTGTGCGAGGAGCGGAGGAAGATCCGCCGGCCGTTCAGGCGGAACGCCCCGTCGCGGAAGCGGAAGTCCCGGAACCCGCAGCGCACCGAGAGCTCATCCGCCGACCCCGGCGCGTCGCAGGAGACCCGCGCCGTCACCCGGTAGAGGAACGGGTCGTTCAGGTCCCAGAGGCGATGGCTCGGGATGCGCAGGCGCTCCTCGAGGGCGTGCTCGCCCGCCTTGAGCTCTCGCTCGAGGCCGAGCGACGCGACCGTCTCGCCGCCCGCCGCGGGGGCCGCCGAGAGGGCCACGCGGCACGCCGCTCCGGCGCCCGCCGCGTTCTCGAGGGCGATGCGGACGCGGACCTCGCCCGTCTTCCAGTCGGGGGCCGCGAAGAGGTCGGCGATACGGACCGCCGGGGCGAGGAGGAGCTCGACCGAGTCGATGATCCCGCCCTGGTCCCAGGCGCTCCCGGGCGTGTAGGGCAGCGCCTTGTTCCGGTGCGGCGTCTCGTTCAAGACGATCCCGTCGATGGGCTCGTGGGTCGGGTTCAAGACCCGCACGGCGAGGAGGTTGGGCTCGCCGAGCTTCAGGGCCGCCGTCGCGTCGAGCGTGAAGGGCGCCTCGCCCCCCTCGTGCTCGCCGAGCCGCGCGCCGTTGAGCCAGACGTCGCACTTGTAGTCGATGGCCCAGAAGCGCAGCAGCGAGCGGCCGTGCGGCCGTGGGTCCCCGAGCGCCTCGAAGCGCTTCCAGTACCACGCGACGCCATGGTAGCCGGGGAAGGCGTCCTGGATGATCCACGGGACCCGGGTCTGTTTCGCGCCCTCCCGGGGGGCCCGGAACCACTCCTCGGCATTCCCGGTGTTCCTCGGGTCGGGGAGGAGGAGCCAGTCGTCGCCGTCGAGGGAGACGACTCGGGTCCCCTCGGGGCGTCCCTCCTCGGCACCGGGGTCCCCGAGGGCGCGGGGACCGCCCCCGGCGGGGTCGAGCAGCCCGATGGCCGCCGCGACGAGAAGGTGAGCAGGCCGCGTCATGGCGTCGTTCGTCCTCCGTGCATCGAAGCTCCTCGCTCGTGCCCGTACCGCTCGGCTGGAGGATGCCCCGTCACCGCAGCGGCGTCAAGGACGGGCCCGGCCTGTCCTTACCCCTGGTCTTGCCTTTCGCGCCCCCTTCCTCTCCGCGGCCGCTGCCTGCGCGTCCTTCTTTGCGAAATGCTCTCGCGCGGCTTCGAGCGTCAGTCCTCTACCTGGGTTCCGGCGGCGCGCTTCGATCATCTTCCAGAATCCAGGATCAGCGGCCGTCATGAGGTCCTCGAGGTCATAGCCCTGAACTCCGGTGAGCACGGCACAGAGCTTCCCGTGCTTCGTGATGACCACGTGCTCATCCTGACAGATCTTCAGGAAGCTGCTGAGCGAAGCCTTCGCCTGGTTGACTTGCACGAATTTCATCGTCGGTCCTCCGGGTACAGGACCTCCTCGGTGGTCCTCGGTCCTTTCCAGCGCAACGCGCGGATCCACACGATCAGCTCGTCTTCGATCACGTCGTAGAACACGCGGTAGTCTCCTACTCGCAGTTGCCAGACTGGGCCAACCTGCTCCCACGGGGGAGTGACGCCCTGGAGGACCTTCTTCCTGCGTGTCGGGAATGTTGGCTCGTGCATCAGTATGGTCAGAACCTATGGGCGGTCAAGACCATAAATGTAGGCACGCTCGCCCGAGGCCTTCAGGTGGTCGGGGATCCGCGCCAGCTCACTCCAGGATCTCCCGCACCACACGCCCCTCTGCGCCCGCCAGCTCGAGGCCGAGCAGCGCCGCCGCCGTGGGTGCCACGTCGACGGCGCGGACCTCATCGAGGCCCGCGCCGCGGCGCACGCCGGCGCCCCAGGCGACGAAGAGCGCGCCCATGCGCGGGTCCTGCGGCAGGTGGCCGTGGGCGCCGCGGGGGCCATCGGTCGGCTTCACGACATCGCCCGCGGCCCCCCTCGCGAAGGCGTACCCTTCCCGCGCCGTCGCCATGAGGTCCGCCTGGCGCGGGTCCGCGGCCGGATCGGGGAGGCCCAGGCGCGTGAAGTCCGAGGGCCGCAGCACGCGCTCGACGCCCTCGGTCTTCCAGAGCAGCGCCGCGAGCCGCTCGACGAGCGCGGCCCGCGCCGCGGCGTCCGCCTCGAGGGCGTAGACCGCTGCCGATCCGCCGCCAGCGACGGCCCAGGCGCGCCGCCGGGCAGGGCTCCCCTGCGCATCGAGCTCGATGAGCCCTTCCCGGGCGAAGAGCGCGTTGAGCCGCACCTCGCGGTCGTGGCGCGCGAAGCCGTGGTCCGAGACGACGAGGAGCGTCGCGCGGCCGCGGAGCGGCGGTCTCTCGAGTGCCGCGACGAGCTCGCCGATCCGCTGGTCCGCGTAGCGCACGGCCCAGTACGCCTCGGGGCCCTGCGGCCCGTGGTCGTGCTCCACGCCGTCGGGCGTGATCAAGTGGAGGAGGAGCAGGCTCGGCGCATGGCGCTCGAGGAGGTGGACAGCGACCCGCGTGTAGAGGTCGTCCCGCGGCGCCGAGTAGGCGTGGTCCCAGCCCCAGCGGCCGAGGGGCTCGATGGAGAGCCCGGCGCGCTCGAGCTCCTCGGCGAGGCCCGGGGTCGTGTGCTTGGCATGGACCTCGGGCTTGCTCGAGTCCGGGATGGCCCAGTCGAGGGCCTTCGCGCCGGCGGTGGCGGGCCAGATGACGCTCGCCGTCTTGAGACCGGCGGCGTGAGCCGCGTCGTAGAGGGTCGGAGCGCGCACGGCCTCGTCCCTCGTGAGGACGGCGTCGCCGATGAAGGCCGTCTCCTCGCCGCGGGCGCGGTCGAAGAAGGTGTTCGCGATCACGCCGTGGCGCGCCGGGCTCACTCCCGTCACGAGCGTCGTGTGGCAGACCCAGGTGAGGCTCGGGAACGAGACCTCCATGCGCCGCGCGTGCGCCCCTTCGCGGGCGAGCCTGCGGAGGTTCGGCAGGTCGGCGCGAGGGTCGTCGAGGTAGAACGAAGCGAAGCCGTCGATGGAGACGACCACCACGTGCCGGCTCGACGGCCCGGGGCTCGCGCAGCCGGCGGCAGCGAGCCCTGCGGCGGCCAGGAGGAGGAGCGAAGGCCGCCTCATCCTGTCGTCTCTCCTGTGTTCACGAGCGCTCCCGGCGACGATCCCTACCCCTCGCGAGGAGGATGCCCGGCCGGCGCGCCGGCGTCAAGGACGGGGGCAGCTCCGCGGCGCCTCGGCGCCTCGAACGGGAGCCGAGCGGGCGGGGCCGGCGGCGCCTGCGGGCGTGCCGTACGTTCCGGCTCGGCGCCCGCGCTCGGGGCGCTCAGGGGACGCAGATGAACTCGTTGCCCGTGTCGATCCGCTTGAGCTGGCGGCACTCGTTGTCGCGGTACACCCTGCGGATCCACCAGACCGACCAGGCCTCCACGCAGTAGCTCGACCCCGCCTCGCACTTGGAAAGGGGCAGGTACTCGAGCGTGGCGTGCTCGCCGTCGATGTATGGCCCGCAGCCGACCGGGGACGGCTTGGGTCCGAGCTTGCACTTCGCGTTCTTGTAGACCTTGTACTCCGGCGTGTTGATGATCAGCTCAGGGTCCTGGAGGAAGAGGGCGGGCGTATCGGCGGACCGGACGCTGAACGCGAAGCTCATGAAGTTGCCATCGCTCGTCCTGGCCTGCATCACGTACTGGTCCCTGCCCATGGGCTGGGCCCCGAGGGCCTGGAGGACGGGGGCCTCGTGGCCCGGCTGGACGTAGAGGATCGCGGCCAGGGGATCGAGGTAGCCCGCGAGGTCGTTCATCGGGTCCAGGCTCCGCTCGGGCTCGCCGCCGCAGGGGACCGGCTCCGGCCCGCCGCCGAAGAGCCAGTTGAGGAGCGCGATGGGATCGCTGATATCGCGAGACCCGTCGCCGTTGACGTCGCCGTTGAGGACGCCGAAACCTGTGACCACGCCATCCCCGCCCAGGCGCACGCCGGCCGCGGCCGTGAGGCCCAGGAATGCGGGGATGGAGAGAAGGGTGCACGAGACTCCGATCACGAGAACAGAGCGAGAATGACGCCGCAGGCCGCGCATGGCCGACTCCTTCCTGTCTTGAGGGCTTGTTGAGGGCTCGACTCGAGAGCCTTGTCGTCTGATCAGAACATCAGAATCGTTGGACCCTGCCCCGTGACACGAACCGCCGTGGTTTGAACGCCTGTGTCCTGCGATCGGCCGCCCCGAGGAGACGATGCGATGGGGCGCTGCGAGGGGGGGCGCGCCGCCCCTCAGAGCCTCGCGGAGCGCGCCGAGCGCGCCGAGGCGGCTCCCTCCCTCCGCCACAGCCACCGCAGCGACTCCGGCAGGACCGCGCCGCCGTGGAGGCCGCTGTGCCCGCCGGTGCCGTACTCGAAGCGGTGGTCGTACCTCGCGAACTTGAGCGCAGCCGCCATCTCCTGGTTCGCCAGCGGCCAGACGTGCTTCGTGACCGTGCCGCGCGGCACGCCCTCGCGCCGCTCGGAGTCGGGGCCGAGCTTGTAGTCGGCGTCGCTCGAGGGGAGGGCGGTGGTGAGAGCGACGAACGGAGCGCGCAACCGGCGGAGAGGACGAACGCCGCGGCGAGGGCCACGCTCGCGAACGCCGCCTGCCTTCCCCTCCGCGCGCCCAACGGGCCCCCCTCACCTTCCGCGTACACGGCGCTTCCGTCGGCCCTTCGTCCGGCGGATGCGAGCGGAAGCCTCGAGCGCCTGAACGTCGATCAGGTCCACGGGACGCCCCACCTGCCGCTTGTTCTTGAGGAGCTCCGCGCGGCCGAGGACGTTGACGCGGAGCTCGTCGTAGAACCCGCGCTCGCGCCTCCGCCAGGCGGTTTCAAACCGCAGGCCGCTGATCCCCATGAGGATGTCGATCCTGTGCGGTTCGAGCCCGACCTGGTAGACAAGCTGCGGGTTGAGGAAATCCTCCACCGCGATGCCGCGGAGCGGGGCTCCGAACCCCGCCAGCGCCCTGTAAACCTTCTCGGCGTTCTTGCGAGTGGGCTCGACCCAGATGTCGAGGTCCTTGGTGTACCGCGGCTCCGTGTGGTACATGACCGCATGGGCGCCGACGACTAGGTACCTAACGCCCTCTTTTTCGAAGGCGCTCAACAGATCTCTGTAGTCGGGATCGCCGTTCACGCAGCCCTCGAATCTTCGAGAACTCCTGGACCATCTGGTACGCCGCCGCAAACCTTCCCCGCGATCCCACCCTGCGCCAGAACTCGAGGTCGAAAGACCTGTCCAGCTTGTCGATGGTGGTCCTCCGGGCCATGAGGATCCGTTTCTCCGGCTTGCTGGGTGTTCTCTTCAAGGCGCAGTCTCCCTCGCACCGTGCGAGCCTTCCTTGTGGAGACCCAAGTCTATCGAGGGGCGAGCGTTCCGGCGAGGTCGTTTCACCGGGTCCAGGCTCCGCTGGGGCTCGCCGCCGCAGGGGACCGGCTGCGGTCCGCCGCCGAGGTGTCGACCCAGACGGCCTCTCGGGGCCTTGAATGGCCGGCCCTGGATCCCAGGGTGCGTCTCTCCCACGGGCGAAGAGCTCTTCTTCGTCCGCGGGCCCGGCGTCTCCCTGGACCTCTGGGCCGCCCGCTTCGTCGAGCCCCACAACCCCTTCGCGGGCTTCATGGACGTCTGCGCGCTCACGCACCTCAAGGGTCCGGAGCAGCTCGTGGCGCCCGCCATCTCCGCCGACGGCCGCTACCTCGTGTGGTCCGAGAGGCCGCAGTCGTGGCCGAGCGGGATGCCTCCCCGTCCGGGGGGGGGCACGGCGGCACGGACCTCTGGATGGCCGTGCGCCCGTCGCCGGAGGAGCCCTTCGGCTTGCCCGTGAACCTGCCGTCTCCGCCCAACACGGCGGGCGACCAGTTCTGCCCCCGGCTCTGGGCGGACCCGACCGGGCGGAATCACTTGATCTACACCGAGGGCGCGGGGGCCCTGGTGGTGCCCATCGGCTTCGGCGCCGGAGCGGAGCCGAGGGCTCGCTTCATCGCCTCCGAGGACCCCAGGGCGGGTGCCGAGGTCGTCCTCGACGCGGCTGCCTCGACGCCCGAGAGCGAGATCGCGTCCTACGAGTGGTCCCTCGGGGATGGGACCGCGGCCGATGGGCCCAAGGTGACGCACCGCTACGAGAGCCCGGGCATGTACCCCGTCGTCCTGGCGGTTACCACGGCGGGGGGAGCCTGCGACTACCGGAGCGAGATGCTCACGGTGCGCTGCCCGAGCGGCGACGTGCGACCGTGGAGCGCCGCCGAGGTCGGCGAGCCGGCGTTTCCAGGGGACGCACGGTTCGAGGGCGATGGCGAGGCCGGCTGCCTCCTCGCGTGCGGCGGCGGGAGCGGCCTGGCTCTGTATGGCGACCAGCTCCACTTCGTCCACCGCGTGGTGGCGGGAGACGTGGTCCTCACGGCGCGCATCGCCGATTTCACTCAAGCCCAGGTGTTGCGGAAGCTTGGCTCAGGCGTCCTTTATTCCCTTCTGCCCCTCTGATCTTTGCGAAGGCCATCCCGCGGGGAGGATCCATGTCTGGAAAGGGCTCGCTGGCAGCAGCTTGTGCATTGAGCGCTGTATTCCTCGGCTGCAACGGAGGCGGAGGAGGAGGCGGCGGGGGCGGGGACAAGGGCGGAGCATCGACGGAGTTTGTGGAGCAGTCCGCCGCCCGCGCGCTGGCCAACCTCTTCACCGACGTGGTGAACCTGACCAATTTCTATTACGTCAAGAATCTCGGGACCTACGGCTCCGCCTCGGCCTTCAGAGCCATCGCCAGACTTGGCCAGATCAAGACCATGAGCGGGTTCTGCGAGCTTTCCGGGGATCGGCAGACCTTGACTTGCCCCTGCTTGCAGGGAGGGCGGGTCGTCATCGATACGGAATCTCCGCTCGAGACGTTCAGCGGCAGCTTCGTCCACCGCGAGGGAAGCTTCACGGCTACGTTTGAGGATTGTGAGGTCTCCGGGTGCGCCGAGGAGTGCGAAGGTTTCCAGTTCAACGGGCAGGTCACGGGCAGCTTCACCTTTGATTACGACAGGAACACCGGCGAGCAACAGGCGTTGGGCAGCATGGCCTGTCTGGATCCCGCCGCCGGGATCACCGCGAGCGGCGGGTGTGGGAACGTCAAGACCTGCCCGGACGTGACCTACGAGGGCGGAGTCTCTCCGGGGGGCGAGCCCGCGAGCAACATCAGCGGTGAGGTCTCGGCGGGGAGCACGAATATCCAGTTCTCGAGCCTGGACGATCTGATATTCAAGGCCGCCTGTCCAGAGTGCCCCCCGCCGATCGCGAACCTGAATGGAAAGACCTTCAAGCAGCTATTCACGTGCGTTCAGACCTTCACTGGACAAGCTTCGCCGACGACATCCTGCGTGGACTGCAAGCGATCCGACGAGATCCGGTTTGTCTTGAAGGGAAGGGATGGCAAGGGCTTCGTGAGATACGACGTTCAGGACCTGCCCGTCGAGCCCGGCGACCCCGACGCGATGTCCGGCGAGCTCTGCGGAAACCGGTTCACCTGGGTGCTGGAGGTTGCTCCGAGGCCCGCGGAAGGGAACCCGGGCTACACGGAAACGGGAACGTGGTACTTCGACGACCCGAACAGTTTCCACGGCTTCTCGACCTACTTCTCGAAGCCTGGAGCGACGTTTCCCTTCAAGGGCTCTTGCACCCAGACCGGGAGCTCGGATGGAGAGCCTCCCGATCCGACCTTCATTCTCCCCTGCAGTCCCGAGGAGGCTGCATGCAAGGGCGAGTAGGCCCGCTTCCCGGCGGCAGAAGGCCGCGGGCGAGCTGACGAGCTACACCCGCCGCACCTCGATGGCCGCGATGAGTGCCGGACCGCTGTGGGGGGTGTGGGCCCGCAGCTCGATGTCGAGCGCGCCGTCGGAGACCTCCACCTCGAGCTCGAGGCGCACCGCCGTGCCGAACCCATCGCGGGCGAAGCCGTCGTAGGCCGGCAGACGGGTCTCTCCCTCGAGGATGACGTCGAAGACGCGCAGGCCGCTGGCCCCCACATCGCCCTCACAGAAATGGAGCGCCACGGCGTAGGATCCCCTCGGGAGCGGGATCCTGTAGCCGGGCCTCGCGGCCTGCTGCGGGAGCTCGCGGAGCGTCCGGTAAAGCTGCTCGTCGCGACTCCCGCGGATCGTCGCTGGCGTGTGCTCGGGCCTGCCGCCGAGGAAGAAGCGGTCGCGGCTCCAGCGCTCGCCCGACGGGCCCTCGTGCTGGCTCCCGCCGCAGTCGATGCCGAGCGGCTCGCCCGCGGAGAGCTGCTCGAGGAGCCAGCGGGCGTCCTCGGCGTACGCCTGCGGGTCCTCCGCGCCGCGCACGGCGCAGGGGAAGTCGGCGAGGAGCGCCCTGGCGCTCGCCCCCGGCCTCGCGAGGGCGACCGCGAGCCAGGCGTCCCAGATCTCGCGCCGCGAGGCGCCGTCCTCGAGGGGCCTCCGGAGGGCGGCTTCGGCCTCCTCCGGCCTCCCGGCGGCGTCGAGGGCTGCGGCCAGGCGCAGGTGGGGCTCGGGCGCTCCGGGTCCCGAGGCCGCGGCCAGGGGCAGGAAGCGCTCGAGGGCGCTGCCGGGGAGCCCCCGGCGCTCGAGGACGCGCCCCTCGAGGTAGGCGAGGCGGCCGTCCGCGCCAGGATCGGAGGGGACGCGCCCGAAGCGCACGAGGAGCTCCAGGTCTGCGGCGCCCCCCGGGCTCTGCGCGGCGAGCGCCGCGTCGATGGACTCGCAGGAGACGAGGTCCGGGGAGGCCTCCCGGCGCCAGAGCCCGAGCCGCGCCGCGTGCCACCGGGACGTATCCGGCAGCCGCAGCGCCTCCTCGAGCGTGCGGATGGCCGGCGCCGCCTCGCCCGAGGCGTGCTCGACCTCGGCGCGGATCGCGAGCGTCTCGGCATCGGGCTCCCCCCGCGCCGCGAGCGCCCTGGAGATGGCGGACCTCGCGCCCTCGAGATCACGGCCGGAGGGCGAGTGGATGCGCAGGAAGGCGAGGGTGCGCAGGAGGACAGGGTCATCCTCAGCCGCCGCAGCCTCCGCGAGCGCTCGGACGAGCCGATCCAGGTCTGCGGGAAGCACCCCCTCGCCGTGCCAGGCGAGCTCCAGGAGGAGGTCGTGGCGGTCGTGATCCGAGGGATCCTCGAGGAGGGCATCGCAGGCGACGCGGGCGGCCTCCTCGATGCGGCCCGCGCCCTCGAGCGCTCGCGCGAGACCGCACCGGTACAGCGAGCTCAGCGACGGGTGCCCGGGAGCGGTGGAGCTGCGGAAGCACTCGGCCGCGGTCGCGTGACGGCCCATGTTGAGCAGGAGCCAGCAGCGGTTGACCGCGGCCCATTGCATGCCCGGATCGAGCTCCACGGCCCGTCCGTACTCCGCGACCGCCTCCTCGAACCTGCCCTTCCGGGCAAGGAGCTCCGCCCGGACAGCCGTCCAGTAGGCCTTGTCCCGCGGACCGAAGGTCTCCCAGCGCACCTCCGCCTCCTCGAGGCCTCCGGCGAGCTCCTCGTTCCTGCCCTCGCGCCAGAGGACGGAGTTCCTCTGGAAGCGCACTGCCCACAGCTCCGGGGCCAGCTCGAGCGCCCTCGCCGAAAGCTCCAGGGCTCCCTCGGGGTCTCCCCGCTCCCGAGCCACATCCGACAGGAGGGCGTACGCCTCGGCGTTCTCGGGGTCTGCGGCGAGCACCCGCCTCGAGAGGCGCTCCACCTCGGCCAGCTCCGCCTCCCTCTCCGGCCCGGGCTGCCTGACGTGGCGCGCCCAGGTGACTTGCGCCAGGAGAACCATCGCCACCGTATCGCCCGGAGCGACCGCGAGCGCCTCTCTCGCCGCCTCGGCCCCCGCCTCGTAGTCGGCGCGGCTCCTCCGGCCCAGGCGCGCGAGGAGGCACCAGGCCCGCAGCCTGGCCCCGATCCTCGGCTCCGCCACCTTCCTCGCCCACTCGACCGCCTCGGCCGTGGCGCCGGCCGAGGCCAGGGTGATGGCGATCCACGTCGCCGCCTCGTCGCGCGAGGCGGCCTCGCCGAAGAGCTTCTCGAAGGTGCGCAGAGCTTCCTCCCTGTCCCCCTCGAGGCCCCGCAGCAGGTACGCCCTGCCGAGGAGGAGCGCCGGCTCGAGAAGCTCGGGCCAGTCGTGGCGCGCGACGATGAGCTCGGCGATCGCGCCGTGGAAGGCCCTCGCCTCGAGGCGCGCGAGCCCCAGGGCGAGGCGGAGGTCGATCGAGGATCCCGGATACAGCTCGCCCGCCTTCCGCTCGCGCGCAAGGAGCGTCTCGTACGAGCGCGCCGCCTCCGGCCACTTGCCCTCCCGCCTCGCCCGCTCCGCCGCGAACCACTCTCTCTGCCAGGCGCCGGGCGGCTCGAGCTCGAGCCAGCGGGCGACCCGCGCCATGGATTCCTGCACCCCCGCGCCGCGAAGCTCGGCCGCAAGCACCCACGCGGGGACGAACGCCGGCTCGAGCTCGAGGGCCTCCTCGACGCGCGCGAGCGCCTCCGCCGGCCGCCCGAGGAGCCGCAGGCCCCGCGCGAGGTGGTAGTGCGCCTCGAAGCGCTGCGGCATCTCGCTCGCCAGCCTTGCGAGACTGGCGATGGCCTCCTCCACGACCGCGGCGAGGCCGAAGGTGCTCGAGTCCGAGCGGAGGAAGAAACGCCTGTCAGGCGCCGGCTGCCGCTGGCTCGATTCGGACACCGTCTCGCACCGCAGGAGCTTCAGCTTCTCGCGCAACACCGCCTCCGCGTAGGCTCTTTCTCTCCGCTCGCGCTCCTCGAGCCTGCGGCTTTGATACTGCCCGAGCGCGAGAGAGACGGTCGCCGCAAGGAGGACCACGATCACCGCCAAGAGGGCCGTCGCTCCGCGGTGCCGCCGGCACCACCTCAGCGCACGCGCGGTGGCGCCGGGCCGCCGGGCGGCGATTGGCCGCTCCTCGAGGAATCGCTCCAGGTCCTCGGCCATCGCCGCGACGGACGAGTACCGGTCCGCGGGCTCCTTCTCCATCGCCTTCAGGACGATCGTCTCGAGGTCGGCCGGCACGGCGCGGTTCAGCGCCCGCGGCGGTCGGGGCTCCTCGAAGGCGATCCGCCGCAGGAGCTCCGCGCGGTCGCGGCCCGCGCAGGCCGGCTCGAGGGTGAGGAGCTCGTAGAGCGTCGCGCCGAGGGAGTAAACGTCCGTGCGCTCGTCGATGGCCGCGCGCCTGCCGAGCGCTTGCTCCGGGCTCATGTAGCGGAGCGTCCCCACGACGTCGCCCGTCACCGTCAGGCCGGAGTCCGCGCGGCAGTGGGCGAGGCCGAAGTCAGTGAGCCAGAGATGCCCCCGGCGGTCGAGGAGGAGATTGGCGGGCTTGACATCGCGATGGATGATCCCCAGCTCGTGGGCGTGCGCCAGCGCCTGCGCGGCCTCGAGGCCGAGCTGGGCGACCGAGCGCATGTAGGCCTGCCCGCCCGCCGGCCCCGGGGAAAGGGGGCCCAGCGTTTCGCTCGACGGCGCTCTCGAGCTCTGCGGTCGCCCCTGCGGCTGCGCCAGTCGCCGCAGCTCGCCGATGGCCTCGGCCAGGCTCTGCCCCTCGATGTACTGCATCGAGTAGTAGTGCACCCCGCGCTCCTGGCCCACGCAGAAGACCGGCACGATGTTCGTGTGGTGGAGCTGGGCCGCCGCCTGCGCCTCCTGCTTGAAGCGCCGCACCTGGCCCTCGTCGAGGACCGCTGCAAAGGGCAGCACCTTGAGCGCCACGGTCCTCCCGAGCGATATCTGCTCGGCGCGGTAGACGATGCCCATCCCGCCGCGGCCGATCTCCTCGAGGAGGCGGAAGTCGCCGAGGACGCGGGCCGGGGGGCCGCCGGTTGCGAGGTAGGGACTTCCGTCCGTCGGCGGGCTCTCGAGCCGCGCGAGCATCTCGAGGACGGGGAACACGCGGCGGATCTCCTCGGCATGCTCCGGGTGGGCGCGCGCGAAGGACTCGGGGTCGGCAGGCTCTCCGGCCTGCACCCGGCGGGTGAGCTCCTCCATGCACTCGGCGAGGACGGGATCCGCCGCGGTGCCTTCGCCGAAGAGCCCGTCGTCCCGGCTGGGCTGGATCATCCCCCGTCCTCCTTCTCGCCGCGGGAAAGGAGCGCCCGGAGCCTGCGCCGCAGCAGGTCGATCTCGAGAAGGTGGACGCCTGCCTGGCGCAGCCGCTCGCGCTTCCGGCGATACCTGGAAAGCGCCGGCTCTCTCTTGTTCACCGGGGACAGGATCTCGATGCTCGTGACCAGGTCGTTCAGCGCAGCATCGCGGATCTCGACGTTGACGATGCGAACTTCGAGCGGGCTCACTACCTCGACATCGGGGTACATGATGCCCACGTCGGCCTCGGGGGCCTCGTCCTCGACGAGGTGCGTCGCGAGCCACGCCACATAGCGCGGTCTGAGAAGCGGGCCCAGGCGCCGGCTGATCTCGTTGGGCAAACGGCTGTGGAGGTCGGGCCACAAGTGGCCTTCGACGTAGGGGTCCATTCCGGGGAAGGGCGAAGGCATGGTGGCTTGTGGGGCCGTGCGGGCCGCGCGAGCGCGGCGCACGGGGCCTCCGCGTCACTTCGCCTGCGCCGCCGGGTCGGCCGGCACCGGCACGCCCTTCCCGCTGAGCTTGACGACCAGGAACTTGAGAGGCTCCGAGCCCGTGTTGGTGCAGCCGTGCATCACCCAGGGCTCGACGTAGAGGATGTCGCCCTTCTTGAGCGGCAGTTCCTTCCCGTCCAGGTGCCAGACGCCCTCGCCGGCGAGGATCGCCAGGAACTCCTCCTCGGCGTGCTTGTGGGCCTTGTGGACGGCCTCCCCAGGCTTCACGACCGCCACGGCCGTGAAGACGTCCTTCACGCCCGCGCCCTCGCCCGTGAAGTACCGGCGGAACTCGCCCCACGGGTGCTCGGTCGCCGCGGCCTCCTCCCAGCGGACGACCTTCGAGCGGAAGCGGCTCCCCGCGTCGGCCGGGGGCGGCGCGGCGGAGGAGGCGAGGGGAGCGAGCGCTGCCGCGGCGATGGCCCCGGCGGCGGCGGAGACGAGGACGATGAGCGGCGTGCGCATGGTGGGCCTCGGTGATCTGTGTGGCTGCGGAGTCGGGCGACGGCATCCGTGCCGCCGTCACCGTGCCCAGCATCGCGCAGCGGGCCGCGGAGGGCAAAGGGCCCGGGGGGCAATGCCCGCCGCGGTCCGGCTACAGCGTCTCGAACGCCTCCTCGAGCTCCTCATCGCGCTCGAGGTCGCCCGCGAGCGTGCCGGGCGGCTCCTCCTCGAGGAGACGGAGGAGGTACTGGCCGTAGCGGTTCTTGGCCATGGGCTCGGCGATCCTGCGGACCTCCTCGGCGCCGATGGTGCCCATCTTGTAGGCCACCTCCTCGGGGCAGGCCACCATGAGGCCCTGGCGCTCCTCGATGGCCTGGATGAAGTTCGAGGCCTGGAGGAGCGACTCGTGCGTGCCCGTGTCGAGCCACGCGATCCCGCGCCCGAGGATCTCCACGTGCAGCGCGCCGCGGCGGAGGTAGTCGGCGTTCACGTCGGTGATCTCGAGCTCACCGCGGGCCGAGGGCTTGAGGTCCGCCGCGACCTCGAGGACCTCGTTGTCGTAGAAGTAGAGGCCCGTGACGGCGTAGCTCGACCGCGGTCTCTTCGGCTTCTCCTCGAGCCCGACGGCGCGGCCTTGGCGGTCGAACTCGACGACGCCGTAGCGCTCCGGATCGCTCACGCGGTAGGCGAAGACCGTGGCGCCCTCTTCGCGGCGCGCCGCCCTCTGGAGGCTCCGCGGGAACCCGTGGCCGAAGAAGATGTTGTCGCCGAGGGCGAGGGCCACCCGGTCCGAGCCCACGAAGCGCCGGCCGATGAGGAAGGCCTGCGCGATGCCGCCCGGCGCCGGCTGCACGGCGTGCTCGATCGAGAGCCCGAGCCGGCGCCCGTCGCCGAGGAGCGCCACGAACGCCGGCTGGTCGGCGGGCGTCGTGATCACGAGGATCTCGCGGATGCCCGCGAGCATGAGGCTCGAGAGCGGGTAGTAGACCATGGGCTTGTCGTAGACGGGCGTGAGCTGCTTGCTCACGGCCATCGTCACGGGATAGAGCCGCGTGCCCGAGCCGCCGGCGAGGATGATGCCTTTCATGGGTGGCCTCCGGTCGATGTCCTGCGCCCCGCCCTCTTATCGGACAAGGCGTGGGCAAACCTCGAGCGCGGGGGGTGGGGGAGGCGACGGCCCACCCAGCTTACCGGACCGTTCCGCGCGCCCGCAGGCGCTCGAGCAGATCGTTCGCTGCCTGACGGACTTTCGCCGGGTATTTCCCGTCGGCGCGAATCGCCTCGAGGAAGTGGATCTCCTGCTCGTTCGCCTTCGAGATGAAGTCCTCGCGGCAATCCTCGTCCGTGAACCCGGGTTTCATGATCTCCTTCCAGAAGGCCTCCGCGATCAGCGTGGCGTCTCCTTCGCCCGCGTCGATCCGGTCCGCCGCAGCCAACACGGCGTTGTCCAACGCCGCCGCGCCCGCGATCCACGTCACCCTCCTCGCCCGGACCAGGCGGGACGAACGCACCGTCGCGGCGCCGCTACAGGAGCTCCTCGATCACCTTCCCCCCGTCCACGGCCGCCACGGGACGGCCGGACGGGTGGAGGAAGCTGACCGAGGGGTCCACGCCGAGCACGTGGTAGATCGTGGCGTGGATGTCTGCGGGTTTCACGGGGCGGTCCTTCGGGGCCTCGCCGAGGCGGTTCGTCGAGCCGACGATCCGGCCGCCCTTCACGCCGCCGCCGCCGAGGACGCAGAACATCGCGTTCCCCCAGTGGTCGCGGCCCGGCGTGCCCTGGCCGCTGCCGTCGTTCATGCGCGGCGTGCGGCTGAACTCGCCGCAGACGACGACGAGCGTCTTCTCCAGGAGGCCGCGCGCCTCGAGGTCCGTGAAGAGGCCCGCGACGGCCCGGTCGACGATGGGGAGGATGCTCTCCATGCCTTGCTTCAGGTTCCAGTGGTGATCCCAGCCGCCGAAGTGGACCGTCACGAAGGTGACGCCCGCCTCGACGAGCCTGCGGGCGAGGAGCGTTCCCTGGCCCCAGGTGTGCCGCCCGTAGAGGTCGCGCACGCGCGGGTCCTCCGAGCTGATATCGAAGGCCTTTCGCGCGGCGGGGCCCGAGACCAGCTCGTAGGCCTCGCGGTCGAAGCGGTCGATAGCCTCGAAGGTGCCCGCACCGTCGGCGTCGCGGCGCAAGTGGTCGAAGGCGGCCGCGAGCCGCCGGCGGTCATCGAGCCGCGAGACGCTCATGCCGCCGGGGAAGCCGAGGTTCTGGACCTGGAACGTGGCGCCGTTGGGGTCGCCTTCGGTCTCGAAGGGGTTGTGCTTGGCGCCGAGGTAGTTGGCGCCGAAGTAGCCGGGGCGGATGCCGACCGACATCGCGTAAGGGACCGCCACGTAGGCGGGCATGCCGGGGCGCCGCGGCCCGCAGACGCGCGCCGCGATGGAGCCGAGGGACGGGTACTTCCCGTCCGTGTTGGCGCCGCTCGCGCCGTCGCGTCCCGTGAGCATGTAGTGGGCGCCGGTGAAGTGGTCGCCCGAGCCGTGGTGGAGAGAGCGGACGATGGAGAGCTTGTCGGCCACGCGAGCCTGGAGCGGGAAGAGCTCGCTCAGCTCGATCCCGGGGACGTTGGTCTTTATCGGCCTCCAGATCCCGCGGTACTCGGCGGGCGCCTCGGGCTTGAGATCGTAGAGGTCCATATGGCTCGGGCCGCCGTCGAGCCAGATCAAGATCACCGAGGTGTCCTTCTCCGGCCTCCCGAGGGCCGCCGAGGCCTCCTTCGCCCGCAGGATCGCGGGGAGGCCCACGCTCGCCATCCCCGCCACGCCGATCTTGACGAAGCTGCGCCGGCTGATCCCGTCGCAGTACCTGCCCGCTTCTCCCGCGTCGATCCGCAGCATCGAACCTCCTTCCGCGCCGAAGAGGCGCCGTATGCGGAGGAGATCTTACGCGAGCGCGTGCGCTGGGAGAAGGGCGTTTTCGGCGTGGTTCATGGCCGGGTTACACCCGGCCATGAACCACGCGTTCATTCCCACGATACTGCCCCTACCAAACTGCCCCTGCTGAGCTCTTTCCTGTTACCCGAATGGAGCCTGATCTGAACCACGCCGCGTTTTCCACTTCTTCTGAAGACTCAGCCCCCGTCGTAGACTCCGCCCCCGTCATGGCCACGCGAGGTACCCCAGCTCGCGGAGCAAGTCCATGCAGACGGCCTCAATCTCGCGGACCTGCTCGGGCGTGAGGTTCTCCTGATGACGGCCGATGCGCCGGGCATGGTTCTCGAGGTAGTGTCGGACCTGCTTCCTCGCGTGGTAGCTCCTCTCGGTCGCGTCCTGGATCCTCGGCAGGAAGGCGTCGACCGCTGGGTCCTGAGGCAGCCCGAGGAAGCCGAGCACTCGGGCCACGACCTCCGCGGGGCTTTCCACGAGGTCTTCGTAGCGCGCCTCGAGGTAGCGCTCCGGCGGGAGGGACCGGGCGTCGCGCCTCGCGATGACGAGGGCGTCGCGCCACTGGTGCGCGCAGCGGATGTGGTTCTCCACCGGATAGCGGGCGAGGAGCTCCCTCCAGCCCGGGACCTCGAGGTGGCCCCAGCGGTCGCCCCGGTTCCGGAACATGAGCGAGGCGGCGACGTCGCGGCCGTCGCGGACCACGTGGACGAAGCGCGCGGCGGGGAACACCGCGTCGAGGAACGGCACGCGCAGCACGTGCTTGGGGTTCTTCTCGACGAGGACGTCGCCCGTGAGCCCGCGCCGGGCCTCCTCGAGGGCCCCGCGAGCCGCCGAGGCGGCATCGGGCGTCGCGTCGGCCGCCGTCAGCCGGTGGTCGGGCTTGCCCGGGAACAGATCGTTCCAGACCTCGCTCGCCTCGAAGAGGTAGGCGACCCGCGGGTGCGCGGCGATCGCCTCGCCCAGGATCGATGTCCCCGAGCGGGCGCAGCCGATGATGAACGCCACGGAGGCGGCGGACGTCGCGGGCGCGACGGGGTCGCGAGGCCAGGTCACGGGGTCCCCCAGGTCCACGTGGTGGTCTGGAACGGCAGGAACTTCCGCCACTTCCGCTCCACGTGGTCGGCGCAGGGCCGGAACTCCTCCATGAACTCGTCGGACCAGCGCCTGCGGATCTTCGGCGAGTCCTCCCGCCGCTCGACGAGGTACCCGCTCGGCGCGCGGTGCTTGTGCCACACGAAGGCGTCGATGGCGTAGCTCTTGAGCCCCCGGTCGCGTGCCGCCAGCGAGAGGTCGATCCCGTAGCAGTGGAAGCCGGGCATATCGGGGTCGAAGCTCAGGCCGTGGCTCTTCCGGATGCCGAGCCACTGCTCGTCGAGCGAGTCCACCTCGTGGGGCAGGGGCCCGAGGCGCCAGTAGCCGCTGGGGTCGCACCAGTGGCCGCGGAGCTGCTTCTGGGACCCGTGCGCGGGGGGGAGCGCGCCGACGGCGCCGAGGACGCCCCAGTGAGGGTCGCGCCGCTCGAGGTCCTGGAGCGCCGCAAAGGCCCGCTCCTCCCAGCCCTCGGGCAGGAGCACGTCCTGGTGCACGAAGAAGACGAGGTCGTTCCGAGCCTCCTTGAGCGCGTCGTGGTAGAGGCGCGAGATGCTCCGGTAGCGGGCGTTGCCCGAGTTCTCGACGAGGAGCCACTGGTGGGAGCGGGACCTGGCCACGGGAGAGCTGAGGAGGTTCGAGCGCAGCTCCTCGGGGTCGTTGACGGCGACGACGAAGGTGATGGGCTCGAGGCCCGGGATCGGCCGCGGCAGGGTGGCGAAGAGGTTCTCGCGCTCGCCGGGATCGTACGCGAGGTTGTAGGCGAGCTCCTTCAAGGCGTCGTTCTTCCGGACCGCGATGCGCTTGAGCGGGTAGACGAGCTCCGAGCGGACCTCGATGCGGCAGGTGTCGTAGCTCTCGCGGAGGCAGTCCTCGTTCCAGTAGACGTACCCTCGGTCGCACCCCGTGAGCCGGCGGTGCGTCGGGAGGTCGAAGAGGAAGCAGCCGGGGAAGCCCGCGACGGCATCGCCCAGGAGGGTGAGGACCGTCGGGACGATGTCCACCGTGGAGGCGGCGCGAGGCTCGACGGCACGCGGCTCGTAGCGCCCGCGCAGCTCCGGCGGCAGCCAGACGACCAAGGGCACGCGGGTGAGGTCCTCGTGGAGCCTCCCGCAGTGGTGGACGCGCCCCAGCTCCGGCTCGAAGCCCTCCCCGTGGTCGCTCGTGAAGACCACGATGGTCCGCGAGAAGTCCACGCGGCGCAGGAGCTCCTCCACCTTGCGGTCGGCGAAGCGTACGCCCGCGTCGTACTTGGCCCTCAGGTGGCGCGTGACCTCGGCGGGGTTCAGGCCCGCCGGCGGGCTCCTCCAGACCTCGGGGCCGTCCTTCACCGCGCGCAGGAGCGGATGGACCTCCTCGCCGAGCCACTCGCGCGCCTCGAGGTAGTAGTCGCGCTCCATGTGGTAGTCGTGGACGATGTTCGTGTGGAAGAAGAGGAGCCAGGGTTTGCCCTCGGCGGATGCGGGCAGACCGTCGAGGAACTCGCAGGCGAGGTCGAAGGGCCGGACGTGGTCCTCCCGCGGCGTCCAGAGGTAGCGGTCGAAGCCCGAGTCCCACCCGAAGTGCTTCCACTTGGCAGGCCGCCGCGCGAGGCCGAGACTCTCGAGGGTCTCGAGGGAGATGGAGTCCGAGACCACGTTGCCGTTGTTCGTGATCCCCACGCGGAAGTAGCCGGCGCCAAGGTAGTGCCCGAGCTTCGGCTTCTGGAACCGCCGGTTGTGGTCCACGAGCCCGTGATCGTCGGGGAGCTGCCCCGTGATGATCGATGCACAGCCCGGGAGCGTCCACCCGACGGGGGAGCGGCAGCTCGTGAAGACCGTGGCCGCGGAGAGCCTCCTGTCGAGGCATGGGGTCGTATCGCGCGAATAGCCGTAGGCTTTCAGGTGATCGGCGCGCAGGTCATCGACGACGATCAGGAGGATGTTGAAGGCCTTGCGGCGCGGCTCGGGCTTGTAGGCCAGCTCGAAGGCGGGAGGACTTGGCTGCTCGTTGGGCATGGGACGGGGGTTTCGACGGGGAGACCACCCATTTTAATCGGATCGGGCACGAGTTCCCGTCACCGGGCCTTCCGGATCTCCCGCACCATGCGCTCCAGGTCGAGCTTCCCCTCGATCTCGAACCGCGTGATGATCCCCGCGACGCCTCCGCCCCAGAGGAAGCCGATCCGGCCCGAGGGGACCTGGGACCGCCCGTAGCGCATCTCCGCCTGCTTCTTGCCGTCCGCGTGGGCCTCGAAGGAGCCTCCCCGCACGACGAGCTTGATCTTCGCCGGCTGGCGCGACGCCGCGGGGCGGGGCCCTTCCCCCGAACGCCGCTCGACCGCCACGCCCCGCGAGTAGACGACGCACTCCGTGCCGAAGTTGCTGCCGAGGGACGCATCCTTCTCTCCGACCAGGACGAGGGCCGTGGTCTGCGCGTGCGAGTAGTTCGTCCCCGGCACGTGGGATATCTCCGCCTCCACGTCGTCCTCGAACCAGCAGTTGAGGAGCGCCGCGCCGCCGTTCGCGATCCGCAGCCCGGCCCTCTCGGCGCCGCGGGACCAGCGGAAGTTGCTCTCCACGCCGGGGCTGACCTTGGGCGAGAAGGACGCCGCGTGCTTGGGGTCCTGGGCGCTCAGGTCGAAATGGAGCTTCACGCGGCCGCCCTCTGAGAACGCGACCTTCGTCGGGTGCAGGAAGCCCTCGAGCTTCTCCCTCACGTACTCCTCGTCGATGGAGAGCGCCGGGGCGGGCGCCTCGTCCCCTCCAGCTTTCTTGTCCTTCTTGCCCTTCGCGTCCTTCCGGCCCCCCTTGGGCGCGCCGGCGTCCGGCGGGTCCGTCTTCTTAGGGGGCGGGGCGTCCTGGGCGGGGGGCCGCGACGAGACCGCGAGAAGGACCGCGGCGAGGGCAAGGCGTGCGAGCAAGGGGTCCTCCTGGGTAGGGATGCTCCGTGGACCACGCCCATCTTACGGGGAAAGCGGCGGCGAGGGGAGGGGGTTCGCGGGCACCGGACGCTCCGGCCCAAAGGGCAAGTGCCGCACGACGGCGCACGAAGGGATGCGCCGCAGCCTCGCTCTGGTCTCATCACTTGCCGAACACTTCCTCGGTCCCGATGTTGAAGACCCCGGCGTTGAGGGCTGGCGAGTGGGTGAAGAGGGAGCTCTCCGGCGTCCCCAGCTTGGCATTGAAGAAGAGCGGGTCGTCGGTCGGCTCCACGAGGTCCACCCCGACCTCCATCTGGAGCTTCTCGAAGGGCAGCACGCCCAAGGTCAATCCCACGTCGGTCCCGAAGGCGCCGGCTCCGTCGGATGCCTTGCGGAGCACGGTGAAGTAGTTGTCGACCCCTATGTGGAGCACGCCGAAGGGCTGCACGTCCGTGGTCGCGGGGGTCCAGTACATCGTCGATGGGGTGGGGTTGGCGACCCCGGCCGGGAAGAGGCACACGACTGCCGCCGGCAGCAAAGGCCTGGTTGGCTTCATGGGACCTCGGCGATTCGGCGATTGGTTCAGTGGTTCAGTTACTTAACGGAGTGCACGACGCTCCGGCCGTTGCAAACGGGCGGCCAGCGCGGAGCGGCCCGCGCGCGGCTTCGCGAAGGTCCTTGAATCGCGCCCGCTTGCGGTACCGCCCAGGGGCATGCGGCGCCTGGGCGCGCGTCGTGTGTGGCCAGTCACGCGCCGCGGCCGCGCACACAGAAGCGCCAGGAAGCCCAGGCGCGGTGCGATCTCCTTCCGTGGGGCGGCGGGCCGCGAGCGTGACATCGGTCGCGTGCCCGCCAGCACGAGCGCCGCGCGTCAGCCTTCTACTTCGGCCCAAACGCCGCCGAGAACGACGCGACGTAGGCTTGGAACGTATCGTGGACTGCTGCCGCACCGAGCGATCCGGCCAGCACCCTGCCCGCGTTGTCGTCGACGAGCACATGCTCGCCGAGCGCGCGAATCTCGCCATAGACCCAGCGCTCGGTCGAGCCGACGACGAAGATCTCCTGCCGCGGCGCGGGCAACTTGGCCCCCAGGAGGAAGTGCGCGACGATCGCCTGCAGGTCGAGGTGCGACCGGAAGCTGTCGTCCTCGCCGGACGCCACGTCCTCCCCGACGACCAGGAGCGGTACCCGGTAGTTGTCGGGCACCGCCGCCCGCGAACGCTCCCCGTGATCCGACACCACGACGAGCAAGGTGCGCGTGGCCAGCTCCGCCTGCGC